>PLOR01000024.1 GCA_003142185.1 Bryobacterales bacterium | reverse complement strand
AAGGGCAGTGCATTCATTGAACCCTGAAGAGGGAGTCTTGTGGTGGTCCGAGTGGATGGTCGGCCATCCAAAGAGTGGTTCGCGGCGGTCCTGCGCTCAGGAATCTCCGGATGGCGCGTGATCCGGACGGAGGGTCCAGCCCCTCGTCAATTCCCTCCACGGACGTGCTGTATCGGCCTACTGTCCGAGATGGGGGTTTCACGGCCAATCGGCGGCAATTAGGCGCGCCTGAGCTAGAATAGGATCGGATCGTGCGTCTCAAGTATATGCTCTCCGCCTATTCCGTTGGGGAAACCGTGACAGCTGTCACTAGTTCTTTGTCACTAGTTCTTCTCGTTGCCGAATGAACCGAACAACCTGCGATAGGCGTTGGATCCTGGTGTATACTACAGAGGGCTTCGGATCGGAGGAGAGCCAGTTTGCGGCGCAATGTTGGGTCGATCTTCTCGGGCGGGCCCATAATTCCGCCGCGACTGGCCCAATCAGCGAGAAAAGTCTACCGTCGAGGAGCGAACGATGAGATCGATCAAGTATTCACTGTTGTGCTGCGCGCTGCTGAGTCTCGCGGGCGTTGCGCAATTGCGCGCGCAGGACAGAATAGGCTGCAAGGATTCGCCCCTGATCACACGCTTCCCGGGAAGCACCATCGGGAACTGCAAGAACGCGGAGTTTGATCAGGACGACTTCCCCCTGGCCGGTCACAAGGATAAGCACGTGGAAGGCGAGTTTCACTTCCTGTCTTACACTCCGAAGCAGGATGTAGTAAGCGCCATCCAATTATTCCGCAATATTGAAACTGCACTGAAGGCCGCCGGTTTCATCCTGGACTACGAGGCTTCGCCCTCTATCATTACAGCCCATCACGGCACTACCTGGTTCTACCTGAAGGAGCACATAGGCAACAACGGGATGGTCTATATCTATGATGAGACGTTCGTCACGGAAAAGCAGATGACGCAAGAAGTCACGGCCAACGCGGCCACGCTCTCCAGCGAACTGACGGCAAGCGGGCACACCATCGTCCCCGGCATCTACTTCGACACCGGAAAGGCCGACGTGAAACCGGAATCCGATGCCTCGCTCAAGGAAGTCGCCAAGGTGCTGCAACAGAATCCCGCACTCAGGCTCTACGTAGTGGGGCACACGGACAACGTGGGAACTCTAACGTCGAACGTGTCGCTGTCAAACCAGCGCGCGGCCTCCGTGCTGAAAGTTCTCACGACGCAGTACAACGTGGCTGCCAGCCGGCTACAGGCTTATGGCGACGGGCCTTACGCGCCTGTGGCATCGAACGATTCCGATGACGGACGAGCGCGAAATCGCCGCGTCGAACTGGTAAAACAATAAACCGCGGCGCCGAAAGACTGTCAAATGAGAGACGGTCGGCGTCCACATGGTCTTGATCTTGAGCCCGGCCGCGCTTGCGTCGGCGACTTGGATTGTCGGCGCCACTCGAAAGTTGGACCGAAGTAACTCCCGCCTGCTCGCCAAGCGCCTGCCAACACCGGCCAGATTGGGCCGCTAACACGATTGGGAAAGATAAACCGCCTTGTCGTACAGTGGCCCCACGCGGGCCAAGAATGTGGGAAGTTGACCGGATTACCCGCCGAAAACGATCTGGGCCACTCGGCGTATGACCGCCTTCGGATTCCGAGGGATAGGGATCAGCGTCCCAGGCTGATGTCGATCACGATTCCGAAGCGGGTTCGAGTCCTTGATGGGATCACCGATCCATTGGGTGGCTCCAGAGAAAATCTTTTTGGGCGCGCGCTATGAAATCAATCAGATAGGGCGAGCTTCGGGAATTGAGAATTGGCGCCGCAGCGTGGATTCGAACCCGAATGATGCACAAAATCGCCAGGACTCAACTCGACGGGACACGCACGAACTATAGATGTGCCGTCTTACTGCACTGTTGGCGGATCGTCGGCCACTCGGAAAGAACTCCATGAGGGCGTTCGCGGAGATGAGCATCAGCTCGGCTGTCGAGAATCTCAACCGCGCGTCGCCGTCTCCCCCAACCCGACATATGGGGCGCGTCGACTGGCGCACATCCGCTGGTTCCCTCGTAACGGGTTCCCTGGTAAGACGTCAAAGTGGACGCCTTCCACACTGGCCGTTTTTCGGCGGCATGGGCGGAGTTGGTGGATCACAGCTTACGGGAACGGAGACTCTTGAACCCGATACCGAATTCCCCGAGGCACCATCGCCCACGTTGGCGAAAAAGGACGCATCGCTGAGCGCCCCAGCGATCAGGTTATTCTCCACGCGCACTTGCAGCACCTGGTTTCCACTCGCGGTATCGAACCCGGCCACCACGTTGATGCCCTGGATTCCGGAGCCGGGCGCAATACCAAGGGTGGCAGCCTGGTCTATCTGGTTGCAAAAGATCTGCGCATGAGCCACGACATTATTGTTGGCTGGGGAAGAAGGGTCATCAGGTCCTTGCGTGAATCCCGATCCCCCGACAATGCCGATTCCAATCAGCGGCGTGTTCACGTCGTTATTGGCAATCGTGATGCCGTCAACGCTATTCTCCGGTTCCTCCCATCCTGCTATGACATCGATTCCCGCGTTTTGGATTGCGGCTGGAAGGGAGTAGTGTGGGGATCCGGGAAGCAGTGAACTGTGGACGGTGTTCGCCTGGACCAGCAGGTTGGACAGCATATTACCAGTCGAGGGCCTGCTGAAGAACCCGCCGCTGGCGCCGCCCGTGAGTTCCATACCGGTGATCGTATTACCGAGTATGGAGAGATGGTCGATCGTGTTGTTGGCATTCCCGCAGCATGCCGCTTGAGCGAAGATTCCGAAACTGCCGGCTTCTCCGATGGTGTTCGAGAGAATGCCGATGTTCCGAACGATGTTGTTCTCCGAATACTGGATCGGCCGCAGGTTCGGGTTCGCATCGTCGCTGGCGGCATCTCCAACCGCTACGTTGATGCCGATCCCCAATTCGTTTGCCGACGCGGTCTGGTCAATCAGGCTAATCTGGTTGGCGATCACCTGTATGCCGTCAATCAGATTGGCCGATGCACTGCCGACGCCCGCCGCGATGCGAATCCCAAATGAGCCAGGAGCGGCTGAAATGGCATTGTTGGCGATCAAGGTATCGAGCGCCTGGTTGTTCGTCGACGCGATCCCGCCTCCGACGGTCATCACAATGCCTCCCGCGGCTGCCCCGGCTGCCATCGGAAGCACAATGTCATTATTGGCGATGATGATGTGCTGGAACGTGTCGCCGACCGTGCCGCCGAGTCCGAAATCGATACCCAGCAGCGGGCCGGAGGCGCTGCCGGTGATCGTGTTGTTGGTAATCTGAATATGATCCCAGGTGTTGTGCGTGGCCGCGGCGGGATTGGAACCTCCGAAGGCGGCCTCGCCGATGACTGGAGACAGCACGATTGCCTCGGTTTGGATGTTCGTCATTACCAGATTGCTGACGGTAATGTTGGAGAAAGTCGTTCCGGTAGCCGCAGCCGGACGCTTGATCAGAACACAGATCCCACAGTTCTGGAGAGCCAGCCCGTAGAGAGTGTTGCCTCCCGAAAAAACAAAAACACCCGTGGCCGGGCCAGACTGGCTGGTGAGCGTGATATCGGGCTGTCCGTCGCCATCGATGTCGCCGTTGATGGTGACGTTGCCCCCGGATAAGGCGGACAATCCCTTGATATTGGGTCCGGAATCGACGACGATGGTGGGACCCTTCAGCGCAGGGGCGAACTGGATGTTCCATGTGCCGGGGTCGTTGTTCGTGGCGATGACCGCTTCCTGGAGTGAAATCCCGTCCGGGCCGGGATTGGCCACCAGCGCCGCCACCGAGGACGTGTCGCCATTAATCGCCATCGTGGCATTCGTGACCGTGATCACCGTGCCGCGGTTGAGAACCACGGCGGGAACGGTCACCGCGGGAGGGGTATAGCTTGTCGCGCCAACCCCACCGCAAGAGGCTGGCAATTGGTCCGCCAGTGCCGGGAGTGCGCCGATGGCCAATAAAAAGGGGATAGCCGCCATCGCGTATCGCATCTTCAGGGGTCCTCTGGCCGCAGCAGCATTTTAATCGCAATTCCCATTGCGCCGTACGGCACTATTAGATTACTCCCAATCGTCTTCATTCGCTGTCGATACTTCGTCTGTTCCGCTCCCTTCCATCCAAAGCGGCCGCAAACCCAGCCGAAGTTACGCATCGGGGATCGGCGACCGCTGACTGGAAGTTCCGAGATTTCAGAACGGGACTCGCGTGCTAGAATTGTGCTTGACACGCGCCACGTGGCACGTTACGGCGCGGAATGATACGGACGATCCGCCACAAGGGACTGAAACGGCTCTTTGAACAGGACGACCCGAGCGGTGTCAACCCTGGGCATGTTGCCAAGCTGCGGAATATTCTCGCCAACGCTTCATGCCGCTCCCACCGTTGCTCATATGAACATGCCGGGATTCCGGTTGCATCCGCTCAAAGGCGAGAGGAAGGGCTTTTGGGCCGTAACTGTCCGTGCCAACTGGCGGGTGATCTTCCGCTTCGATGGCGGCGCGGACGAGGTCGATTATGTCGATTACCACTGAAAGGAACCAGCCCATGACCATGAAAAACCCGCCGCACCCCGGAGTTGTCGTCCTGCAGGAATGCATCGAGCCTTCGGGCCTGACCATCACGAGGGCAGCCGCAGCCCTTGGAGTGACGCGCAACACGCTCTCGGAACTCGTCAATGCGAAGCGCGGCATATCTCCTGAAATGGCCGTCAGGCTCGCGAAGGTTTTCGGCGGCACTGAGCAAGGCTGGCTCATCCAGCAGGCGCAGTACGACCTTGCCCAAGTTCGCCGCGACCGAATCAAGTTGAAGCGCCTAAAGGTAGCTTAGGCGCTTGCGTTTCGAAAAGGGTACATTTCGCAGCCAGCGTCGCGAATGTGCCGATCGGCGGCTCGGCAAGTGCTTAGAGCTTCCCTATTCACCTTCCGTGCCCGTAGCGTTAAGCTAGAGGCAGGCCATGAATCGCGAAGAGATCATCGCCCGGCTACGGGAACACGAGGCAGCGCTGCGCACGCGGGGCGTGGCCCACGCCGCCTTGTTCGGTTCGCGGGCGCGGGGCGATCACCGGCCGGGAAGCGACACGGACATCATGATCGAATTCGATCCTGAGGCCCGGATCACCGTTTTCGATTATGCCGGCCTAAAGAGCTACATCGCTACCCTGTTTGACGGCCCGGTCGACGTCGTGAACCGCAACGGGTTGAAGCCTTACATCAAACCCGCCGCTGGTGACACTATCTATGCCTTCTGACGCTGCGGCGCGCCTGCGAGACATCGAGTACCATATCGATCTTGCCACCCAATTCGTGGCAGAGCTTGACTACGAGGCGTTTCGGGCCGACACGCGCACCGTTTACGCCGTAATCCGCTGCCTTGAGATTGTCTCAGAGGCGTCCCGCCGCCTTCCTGACGAGATGAAAACGCGCCATCCTTCGATTCCTTGGAAAGACGTGGCGGGAGCCGGGAATGTGTACCGTCACGATTATGAGGACGTCGCTGCAAGAGTGGTTTGGGACACTGTGCAGATGGCCTTACCGCCATTGCGGGCCGCGATTGCCAGTGAACTCGCGCATATATGACCCCCCGCTGGGTCCCGAAACCGGTAAGTTTCGGGACAGACAGGGGGCGGCACTGAGCAAGGCTGGCTCATCCAACAGGCGCAGTACGATCTTGCCCAAGTTCGCCGCGACCGAATCAAGTTGAAGCGCCTAAAGGTCGCTTAGGCGCTTGCGTCCCGAAAAGGGGTCATCTGCGCAACAGGAAAGGAGTGGGAAAGAGAGTCTATTTCGGTACATAATTATAGGTAGGCGTGCCCAGCCTCCTAGCGAGGTCCACCACACAGTGTCGCGATACGGATTGATTGTAGCCGGTCAATACGGCGAGGCGTTGCCCGCATTCGCCGATGCTGGTGCGGCCAAAATGGCGCTAACAGCGCAGCGTGATACTGGCCTGCAAGAGCTTCGAAAGGTTAAGGCTCTGACCGCCGATCTCGACTATTCGGCCGAGAGTCTTAAGACGGTCGAGCGTTGGTTCCTTGAAAACGGTCAACCGGCTTCGACAGCCGCTGGCTATTCGATGCCTCATGCCATTGGATTCTACTTCGGCGAAGTGCTCTGTCGTGTCGGCGGCTTTGGCTGGGTGATTCAGGAGTTCCCATTTTTGAAGGGCCGGTATGAAATTGGAGTTCAACGAGGGGGCCTAGCAATAATGCTGACTAAGGGCCGGATTCCAAGTGCGGTCGGGAATAAAAGGATGGCATCACTTTGGCGAGAATATCAGAAATACGCTGCCCCCCATTGATGGAGCTGCGGATCCTGCGATCCGCCGTCAACCGCAGTTTGTCGCGTGAAGGGTGAGTTTCGGAACAGACGGGGAATGCCCTGAAATTAGCGTTTCCAGCGTCTCGAAAGTCAGTCTCGAAAGCTCGCCCTCAGTCTTCGTCGTGTTGGGCGGAGAGGCGAGTTACTACCGAGAGATCCTCGAGCGTAGTCACATCGCCGGCTACGGTGTTCGAGGTGACAATTTCGCGCAGCAGGCGGCGCATGATCTTACCGCTGCGCGTCTTGGGGAGCGAGTCGGTGAAGCGAATCTGCTCTGGCTTGGCGAAGCTGCCGATCTCGTGCGCTACCCATTTGCGCAGCTCTTCGCCCAGCTCGTGATGGTTCCAATTGCCCTTCTTCAGCGTGACGAAACAAGCTACGGCCTGGCCGGTGATCTCGTGCGGCTTGCCCACCACGGCGGCTTCGGCCACCGCGGGATGCCGCACCAGCGCGGATTCGATCTCCATGGTGCTCAGCCGGTGGCCGCTGACGTTCATCACGTCATCCACGCGGCCGAGAATCCAGTAATAGCCGTCTTCATCGCGCCGCGCCGCGTCGCCGGTCATGTAAACGCCCTCGATGCGTTCCCAATACTGCTGGCGGTAGCGGTCCGGATCGCGCCAGAGTGTGCGCGCGATGCTGGGCCACGGCCGCTTGATGACGAGAAAGCCTTCCGCGTTGTCGCCGACGGGCTTGCCCATCAGATCGACCACATCGCACAGAATGCCCGGTTGCGGCAGCGATCCCGAGCCGGGTTTGAGCGGCACCGCGCCCGGCATGGCGGAGATCATGATGGCGCCGGTCTCGGTCTGCCACCAGGTGTCGACAATCGGGCAGCGCTCCTTCCCGATCACCTTGTAATACCATTCCCAGGCCGCCGGATTGATCGGCTCACCGACCGAACCGAGCAGGCGCAGGCTCGACAGGTCGTGCGCATTGGGCCATTGGTCGCCCTGCCGGATGAAGGAGCGGATGGCGGTGGGCGAGGTGTAAAAGATGTTGACGCGGTACTTTTCGATCAGCCGCCAGAAGCGGTCGGGCTGCGGGAAATCGGGCGCGCCTTCGTACATCATGGTGGTGGCGCCGGCCGAAAGCGGGCCATAGACGATGTAGCTGTGGCCGGTGACCCAGCCGATATCGGCGGTGCACCAATAGGTGTCTTCGTCGCGCAGGTCGAAGACCCATTTCATGGTCGCGGTCACCTGCAGCAGGTAACCGGCCGTGGTGTGCACGATGCCCTTCGGCTTGCCGGTGGTCCCCGAGGTATACAGCACGTAGAGCGGATGCTCGCTATCCAGTTCCTCGGCTGGGCAGACTTCGCTCGCGCCCTGGTCCAGATCGTGCCACCAGTGGTCGCGGCCTTCCTTCATGGCGATGGCGCTGCCGGTGCGCTGGAGCACGATTACGTCCTTGACGCTGGGGCATTCGATGAGCGCTTCATCCACCGCATCCTTGAGGCGCACTTCCTTGCCGCGCCGCCACGAGCCATCGCCGGTAATCACCACCTGCGCTTCCAGATCCTGGATGCGCGCCTTGAGGGCCTCCGCCGAGAAGCCGCCGAACACCACGCTGTGAGTCACGCCCAGCCGCGCGCAGGCCAACAGCGCCACGGGCAACTCCGGCACCATGCCCATATAGATGACGGCGCGGTCACCCGCTTTCAGTCCGCGTCCCTTCAGAACGTTGGCGAAGCGGCACACCAGCCGGTGCAATTCCTGGTAGGAGATCTGCCGCTGGTCGCCCGGCTCACCCTCCCAGAGGATGGCCACCTTGTTCTTTCGATGGGTGGCCAGATGCCGGTCCAGGCAATTGTAAGATACGTTGGTCTTCCCGCCAACGAACCATTTCGCGAATGGCGGATGCCACTCAAACACGTGAGACCACTTCTCGAACCAGAAGAGCTCTTTTTCCGCCAGTTCGCCCCAGAATTCTTCGGGCCGTTCCGCGGCCGTTCGATAGAGTGCCCGGTACTCGTCCATGCCTTGCACATACGCGCGACTGGCAAACTCACTGCTTGGTGGGTAAACGTTAGCTGACGCCATTGCAGAGATATTATCAGAAACGGGGTTTTGCCCGTCGTGCACCGAGGAGCGCGCGCGGCGTCGAGACTCTTCTCGATGCGTCTTCGACCCGTGCGCCAGGCGTCGGCAGGATTGCCGACGCGGCACGCACGAGTGCGTGCGCCACGTTATCTGGGCTGAAACTTGAAGTCGGAAATCGCGATCTCGTCGTTGCCCTGGATCAGGAATCCGAACTTGCCCTGGGTATAATCGCGGCCTGGCTCGGCAAAAGTGTCGAGGGCTTTCCACTCTTCGCCCCCGCGGGCCTTTTGCACCAGGCGATCCGATGCCACGTCGATCTGAATCGTGAACGTCTTCTGATTTCCGAGATTGTGCGGCGTCTTGGGTACGCGTTCGAGCCGCTGGCCATCCTTGATTACCCAGGCCCTGAAATTCTTCCGGTCGATCTCGAAGAGCAGGTAGTTCTTGGCGTCAATATACTGGAGGCACCAGCGGATCTGGCCTGCGTGGAATACGCCGCCGCTTTTGACCAGTTCCACGGTGAAGGTGAGGACGCCCTTGGGCGAAGGCTTAAAGGGCGCGAATCCGCCACCCTTACGAACCCAATTGTCGCCATCCTTGGTCCAACTCCCCGGGTCCTCGAACAATGCCATCGCGTTTGCCACCAGGGCCGGCGCCGCCGCCCGCTCGCGAGCCAGGGTCAAGTCCACTTCCCGGCTTTCACCGGCGGCCAGTTGAAAGCGTGCAGTCGATTCGGTGAATCCCGGTGCCCTGGCCGAAAACACATAGGTACCGGCGGGCAACTCGATCTGGTTTCCGCGAACTTCGTGCGAATCCGTTTCGTCGCCGCGGCGGTAAGTAACGGCGGCCGATGCGGGGTTGCGGGTGAGCCGGATGGTACCGTTGGCGGTGGCCAACACAGCGTCCGAGGGCGCCAACACGACAGTCTGGCCCGCCTGGAAGGACCGCTGCAGCCGCTTGGGCAGGCGCTGTTCGCGCCGCAATTCGATGGTGTGGTCGCCCGGTTGGATTTCGCTAATGCCGAACAACCCATCCGGCCCCACGGTGCCGGCGATTTTCTGATCGACCAAAACCTCTGTGCCGGCCAGCGCACCGTGGATTTGGAGCGAGCCGAATTGCGGCTGTGGTTTCAGGCTGAACTGCAGGCGCACTTCGGCGCCTTTCTTCACGTCGGCGGTTTGCTCGGGCTCGTCCTCGAAGCCACTCTTGGCCACCCGCACCGCGACCTTACCGAGGATCGGGACGCGCAACTGGCCGTGAGAAGTGAGCCGGCGGTACTCCTTGCCGTTCAGAAACACGCGCACGCCGTCCTGGCCGGTGGAGACGATCAGCGTGCCGGCATTGACATCGGTTTTCAGGAACGCGGTCAGCATGGGCGCGGCGCCGAAGCTCTCGCTCATGTTGCGCCGATCCTGGCCCTCGCCCACTACGATCTCATTCACGCCCGGCTGAAAACTCGTGATATCCGCCCCGGCCGGACCGGCATCGCTTTGCGGCTGGCCGTTGACCGCGAGCTTCCAGGGACCCGCATTGGTCACCACGCGCGCCTGCTTGCCGAAGCTAGCCACCAGCACCGCGACCATGTTGCGCGCATTGACAGGGCCGGTCACGGCCGGCATCCGCGCATCCGCGATCTCAAACGAGAATGAGGCGTCGCCATTCTGCCCGGTGACTTTCATGGTGTGCGTGCCCGGAGCCACCTTGTCGAGCACCAATTGACCTTCCTGCAGATCGGCCGGCGGCCGATCGTCCACCACAACTTTGCCCTGCTCCAGATCGGTGAGCAGGCGAACTGAAAGCGCCTGCGGCTGAAGCGTCAGGCTGACTGTCCAGGTCTTGCCCGCCGACACCGTGAGCACGCCCGCCGTGGGCTCGAAGCCGTCCAGCGACGCGGAGATCTGGTAGGTGCCTGGCGCCAGCGCCAGCTTGCAGTTGGATGTGCAGGTGGCCGGGCTGCCGCCGGCCGCGGCTTTTTCCGGAGCCACGCTCACGGACGCGCCGGGAGGAGTGGTCGCAATGGCGACCTGCACGGCCGCCCGGTTGCGCGCCGCAATGGCCGCGTTGCGCTTGTGAGTTTGGTGCACCACCAAGAAAATGATTACCAGGGCGACTAGCAGACCGGCAATTGGCGCGATCACCACCGGGCGTTTCCAGTTGAACGGAGGGCGCGGCGGCGCCGGCGGGCGCAACGGCGGAGGCGGTGGTTTCTCAGGCGTTGCCGCGAACGCGGGCGGAGGCGTTTGCGGCGGAGCGGAATCGAATAAAGGGGATGACAGCGGCAACGACGTTGCAGCGGTCACAACGGCCGGTGCGGGCGGCACCGTATCGAAAAAAGGAGTTGGCCAGGGAGGCAGTTGCCCAGCCGGCGTCTCAGGATGCGGCGCGGGCGGATTCTCGGGTGCTGCCGGGAATGGGGGCGGAGGCAGTGGCGGCGGAGTGAAGTCGAATAAAGGGGATGGCAGCGGATACGGCGCCGGCGCGGGCACGGCGGATGGTGCGGGTGAGACGACCGGTGCGGACCGCACGGCATCCAGCGAAGGAGTTGGCGGCGGAGGCGCTTGCTCTGCCGGCGGCGCGGGAGGCGGCTCGGACGTCACACCGAGTGCGAGCGGAGGCTGTTCCGGCGAAACGGAGCCGTGCATCGGGTATGAGAGCGCCAACGGCGTCGCCGCAGGAGTCACGGCTGGCTCGGGTGGGGCGGCCGGCGCCGGCCCTACGGTATCCGCAAAGTAAGCTGTCGGCGCAGGCGGTTCAGGCTGAGGCGACGCGCCTGCGAATAACGGGAACAGAGGGAATGACGGCGACGGCGATGCCGCGATCACGACGGGCGGTTCGTGTGAGGCGGGCGGAGCGGGCGAAGCGGGCGGTTCCGGCAGAGCGACCGGTGCCGGCGGCACGGTGTCTAGCAAAGCAGTTGGCAACGGAGGCGGTGGCGTTACCTCGATCACAGGCGAAGCCGGTGGTGTTACCTCAATCGCAAGCGGGGGCGGCTGCGTTGCCGGTATCGGAGGCGGAGGCGGAGCAGGAGGCTGGGGCGGATTCTCAGACGTCACCGCGACTGCGGGCGGAGNNGGCGGAGCCGCGGAGATTCCCTGTTGCTTGAGCAGCGTGCCACGCGCCATCAGGCGCTGCTTGACTTCGTTGCCAGTGAACTGCACGTCGAAATCGCCAGGGAAAGCCTGCATGATTTCGTTGAGCCGGAAATAGATCGGCTTCAGTGCGGCCAGTTCGGTAGCTGCCTCGATCTGTTCGTCGAGGCTCTTGAGTTCCCCGTAAGAATCGATGTTTTCCACGCCCACGTTGCCAATCGTACACCTTCCGGGGGATCTGCTCCTATACTGACGATGGTCAGGCACCGGGGCTCTGCCGGCGGGCAACCAATTTGATTTCCGGTTCGCTATTACCAGATCGTCGGAATATGAACCGACGGGCGAACTTTAGCGCGCAAGCGTTTCTTTCTTAATGGATTACGCAGCCAATCAGGCCTTCCCCCGGCGGAGGATTATCGGCGATTGCGATATCGACGCCAGTGCCAACGGTCCGGGTGTGGGCGATAGAGCGATTTCGGACCCCCGTGTGTGTTCTAATTGGCTCGCGGTCCCAGCGAGTGTTGTCCGGCACTATCGGCAGCCCCGGCATATGCGCGTCGTCCTGCCGGTGGGAAGGCGTGGGCGACTTGCCTGGAACGCCCTTCTGGGCAGCGGGCGCTGTGTGATCCCTTTGGCCGCCTGACCGTGGGAGGCGCTCCTCGTCGATGGGGCGTTCCGAGCGGGGGCACTGGGCGAACGACTCTTCGCACTGCTTCTCCAATGGGGGACGGAGCGGCTGGTGTAAACGCTGTTGGAGCCGCACCACGCGCAGAGCCGGCTCAACAACAGGAGCAGAGCGACAATCAGCGTCCTCATGCCCCTTCTATCGGCCTCAGCGCCAAAATACTTTATGCGCCTGGCGTTTTCGCTCGCGTCTAGACCAGGTCTCCGACCGTGTGACGTCGCATTCTACGCGTGCGTACCGCCCGGTTGAAAATCACGCCGCGCGGCGGAAAGAAAAGCCGAGATGACTCTCGGCTCTGCAGCCTTGACAGGCCGCGCCACGGTGCTCGGTTTCGTCCCTTTGGGAGGGCTTGCGGGCCCATGGGTCACTCCCTCCGGTTGCGGCTCTGATCAGAGCGGCGCTCCGATCGTTAGCTTTAGTACTTAGCAGCTAGTTATCAATTAAGAATCCCAAAAATACACAAGGAATCGCGGGCGTATAAAAATTCCCGAGTAATAACTGCGCCTGACTGGTACCAATCGGTTCATAACGTCCGGTATCACAGGCGCCGCGACGTTTTGCAACCGAAATGCAATGGCGGCGGTTATGACATCGCGCGGGATTGAAATGCTCCCTCAAGACTTGATGGACCGCCGGACGGCGAAAGGCGTCTCGCTACTCCAGATTGCGACTGCAACCAAGATCGGTGTGCGTTATCTGGAAGCAATCGAGTGCGGCGAATTTCAGAAGTTGCCGGGTGGCTTCTATACCGAAAGCTACATTAGGCAATACGCGCAAGCGGTAGACGATGCCGATAACGCCCTGTTGGATTACTACCGCAGTGCCTTCGCGCCACAGATAGTAGAGCCGGCCGCCGGGCCAGAACCCGAAGTGTGGATGGATCGCTTTCGAGAGGTCGTACGTTCCGCTCTCGGCCTGTCCCCGGACCCTCCCTTGCCTGTGACAAAGAGCCGGCCGGCTTGAGGGCTCAATAGCCGCAGCGCTTGGCAGGCGAAGGCGTCTGTCCCACTCCTCAACACTCTCTTGATTCTGCGTGGCGCAAACGCCAGCAAGCCATCTCGCGTCAGCTTCAAGCTGAAACACGTTACTGGCACCAGAGCGGATGCTGCGAACGGGGAACCAGCGCGTATGATGGAGCGTATGGCGCTCACCTGGCTGGTAGTGGGGATCGGCGATATTTCGACCAAGCGGGTTCTGCCGGCGATTCTGGCCTCGCCGCACAGCCGGCTGGCGGGAATCGTGACGCGCGACCCGGCTAAGGCCGCGCCGTATGGCGTCCCCAGTTGGGAGAGCCTGGAGGCAGCCCTGGCGGCCTGCCCGGCCGAAGCGGTCTACATCGCCACACCGGTTTTTGTCCACGCCGCGCAGACCATCGCCGCGCTGCGCGCCGGCCGGCACGTGTTGTGCGAGAAGCCGATGGCGATGGACTACCAGCAAGCCGTGACCATCGAGCAGGCCGCCGAAGAAACCGGACGAACGCTGGGCATTGCCTATTACCGGCGCATGTATCCGAAGGTGGAGCGGGCGCGCGAACTGCTGGCGGCGGGAGCCATCGGGCGTCCGGTTTTTGCCGAGGCCACGGCTCACGATTGGTTCTACCCGGCGGGCGCCGCGCGGGATTGGCTGCTCGACCCGGCGAAGGCCGGCGGCGGGCCGCTGTACGATATCGCCTGCCATCGCATCGACCTGATGAATTATCTGTTCGGCCGGCCGGTGCGGGCCACCGGGTACCGTTCCACACTGGTGCACCGAATCGCGGTGGAAGACAATGCCACGGTTCTGACCGAACACGATTCGGGCTTGCGCGCCATGGTGGATGTGCGCTGGCATTCGCGAGTGGCGCGCGACGAGTTCCGCATTCGAGGCACCGACGGCGAGATGGATCTGACGCCGCTGAACTCGCCGGCGCTGGTGTATCCCGGCGGCGCCGAAGAAGTGCCGGCACCCGCCAATCTGCACTACCCGTGCGTCGAGGATTTTGTCCACGCGATATTGGAAGGCCGACCCCCGCGATCGAGCGGCGCCACCGCGCTCGAAACCGAGTGGGTGATGGCGCAAGTGCAAGCGAAATCCTAGTGTCGGGTCTTTGAGGTCCGTTGACAAAGCCCCTGCGAGGCTGTCGCCTTATTGCAGGGCCTAAAGGCCATCTTTCAGTAGATCCCAAGCGGCACGGCTCAAGCGGTGCCCTGATACAAGGCCCGGAATCATGTTGCGACCTTGTGAGACAGGACGCTAGTCTCCGCGCGACGTCCCGCGCGATGTCAAGGCAAAGTAGAAATGCCGCGCGACGCTCGAGCCTTCTCGGGCGCGCTACAATGATCGCTCGGGGAGCACAATTCCGTGCCTGATCTCATCATTCGTCCAACCGCGAAGTTCCTGAAGGCCGGCGCCCTCGCCGCCGCCATCGTGTTTCTTGGGTTGGAGATCGCCTATCTGGCCTTGTGGGAGAGCCAGTACCCCCGCCACTGGGTGATGATTCTTCCGCTCCTGGTGCTGCTTTGGCCGGCTGCGCGCTGGTTGCGCCGGCAGGCCACGCGGACGGTGGTGACGGGAGACCGGCTGCGTTACGCAACTGGTCTGGCGGCCAAGTCCACCCGCACCATTCAACTTTCCAAACTCCAGGATGTGCGCGTGGAGCAACGCATGATGCAGCGCGTGTTCAATGTGGGCAATCTATCCATCGAGACCGCCGGCGAAGCCAGCCGGTTGACGCTGGTCAACGTCGACGACCCGCACAAACTGGCCGACGAGATCATGAACCGCTCGCAAGCCGGGCAGTCCGGCGGCCCGGTCTAGGTCTTCTGGGCTGGCGGCCGGCTGGCGAGATTGCCTGCCACTTAGGTATACTGAAGGCCAACTCAGAGAACCTGTCTAGCAGCCGACGGCAGTCATCGGCCAGCGGGGTTTAGACCGATGACGCCAGCGCGGCAGGTACCGGCCACGACTGGGGCCACGCGACATGAGCCACCCAGGCAAAGGCCTGTGCGCTGCCACGGAGAGGTTCATGAAAAAGCTGCGGATCGGGATCATCGACATCGTTTCCAAGGGCCCTACGCGGGCTTTGTACGCGCGTATCATGAACGCCAGCCTGGCCAGCATCATGCCCCAGGTGATTGGAGTCTGGTGCCAGGCGGAGGGACACGACGTTACCTTCGTTTGTTATACCGGTTTTGAAAACCTGCTGACGGAGTTGCCGGACAACTTCGACGTGGTATTCATCGGCGCGTTCACCGAAGCCGCGCACACGGCGTACGCTCTGAGCAATCTCTTTCGTAGCAGAGGGGCGATCACCGTGATCGGCGGGCCGCACGCCCGCTGTTACCCCGAGGACTCCGCGCGTTACTTCGACTATGTGCTGGGCTTCACGGATCAGGGCACGCTCCGCGACGTCTTGCGCGACTGCTCGCAACACCGGCCCCAGGGCGTCCACCTGGCGGCCTCCCAGCAACCCAGAACCCTCCCGGGCGTCCGCGAGCGCTGGCAATTCATCGACCCGACGCTGCGGAAAGCGCCCCTCCTCAAGATGGTTCCCATGCTCGGCAGCCTGGGGTGCCCGTACACTTGCGCTTTCTGTATCGACGCCACGGTGCCATTTCAAGCCATGGACTTCGAGGTGCTCCGCGAGGACCTCCGCTTCTTGCTGACCAAGTTCAAACGGCCCCTGGTGGCCTGGCACGATCCCAATTTCGGCGTCCGCTTCAACGACTACATGGACATGATCGAGGACGCGGTCCCTCCCGGCAGCATCGACTTCGTCGCCGAAAGCAGTCTGTCCCTGCTCTCCGAAGCGCACCTCAAGCGGCTCAAACGCAATTCATTCAAAGGCGTCCTTCCTGGCATTGAATCCTGGTTCGCCCTGGGTGACAAATCGAAGACCGGCGCGCTGCTCGGGATGGCCAAAGTTCGCCAGGTGTCCGAACACGTCAATATGATCCTGCGGTACATACCCTACATCCAAACCAACTTCGTGCTGGGACTCGATACCGACGAAGGGCCGGATCCTTTTGAACTCACCAAGCGATTCCTGGACATGACCCCGGGGGCCTTTCCCGCTTATTCGCTGCTCTCCGCATTCGGCCGTGCCGCGCCGCTCAACCTGGATTACCAGCGATCCGGCCGCGTGCTGCCTTTCCCGTTCCACTTTCTCAACAATAACGGCGCCATGAACGTCAAGCCGGCGAACTATTCCTGGCAGACATTCTACGATCACATCATCGATCTGACCCGGTATTCCTTCTCCAAGCGCGCTATCTTCCGCCGCTTCCTGGCGACTGAAGGAGTGACTTCACGCTGGATGAACGTGGTGCGGGCGGTTTCCACGGAGGGCTTCGGAAGGGCCAAGTACCACCGGGAGATTCGCGATCGCCTGGATACCGACCGGCAATTTCCGCCCTATTTCGAGCAGGAGAGCAGCGTGCTTCCCCAGTTCTACAAAGATATAGTGAGACAGGATCTTGGGACCCTGATGGAGTGGCTTCCCGAGGATGCTCTCTATCACGATCCCAACGCCTACCTGAAGTCCGAGCGCGTCAAGGATGTGGTAGCCCTCGTCTGACCGCAGCCGGGGTGCGCTAGGGTGTGCGACATGGAAGTGGAAACTCGGCGGCTGGCTTTGTATCAGGGCACGGCTTCAGTCGTGCCGCAACACATCGGTAACCAAAGGCTTTAACCACTGAGCCCCTTCTGCGGGCGCAGGGGCTGAAGCCCAACCTCTCTCACCATCCCCGGCACGGCTCAAGCCGTGCCCTGATACAAAGCCTCCTGAAAAAGCAAGCCCTGCGTACCGCTACGCTCAGATTCGTGCGAATTCACTAGGAATGGAGAGTTTTGCCATTCCTCGGTCGCGCACCCGCCAGCGCAGCACGCCAGCCCGCCATCGCCGAATTGTGCTATCTTGCAAGTGGAGCATCATTATGATTGAGGATCTGCTACGGCCCCAGCATCTGCTTTTGATTCTGGGTATTTGCCTTCTGTTTTTCGGGCCGTCAAAGCTGCCTGAACTCGGTAAGGGACTGGCCCAGGGTATTCGAGGCTTCAAGGAATCGCTGAAGGGCGATCCTACGGATACCACTCCCAAGACCTAGCGCCAGGCTCGGGCGTGCTGCGGCATAAACGCCAGCGGCGAGAACCTCGATTATGCTAGCTTCTGAGCCAGAATGCGAATTCTTCCTATATTGAGGATCGGTGTGCCGATTGCCGCCGTCTGCCTGTGCGTGCAGGGGCAGACCCCGCCAAGCCAGACCCCGCCAAGCCAAACCCCGCCGCCAGCCAAAGACCTGCCAATCGAAGCCAAGGGCATGACGCCCAGATCGACTCCGACGGATTATCCGGACCAGGGCCAGGCAGGCAAGGTGACGATTGGGGCTGAGTTCCAGGGACACACGGTCCCCACGCCGAAAGGGAACCTGACCACGGAAGACTACGTGACGGTCGAAACGGGGTTATTCGGCCCGCCGGGTACGCGGATCAAGCTGTCCTTCGAAGACTTCGCACTCCGCATCAACGGCAAGAAGACGGTGCCCGGGGTGCCGTACGGAGTGGTGCTCGGCAACGTCAAGGATCCCGAGTGGGCGCCACCGGAGCCGGCAAAATCGACCGCCGCGCATTCCAACCTTACCATCGGCGACGACAGGGAACAGTCACCGAAAGGTGAGCTGGGCAAAGAGCCGGTCATTCCGGTCAAGCCCCCCCTCGAGGTGCAGCGCGCGCTGAACCAGCGCGTGCAAAAGGCCGCCCTTCCCCAAGGCGACCGCGCGCTTCCCGTGGCAGGGCTGGTTTTCTTTTGGTACACCGGCAAGGTCCAAAAGATCCATACAATCGAGCTGATTTACACCGGCCCGGCCGGAAAAGGCATCCTGACGCTCGAGCCATAGCGCGGCGCGTGGGCAGGCCTCGCCGGCGGCATCGCCATTCGTGGCGACACAGGGGCTGAGGCACAAACCTTTTTCTCCATCCTTCGGCACGGCTCAAGCCGTGCCCTGGAGTTTCTACATTTCCGAACGCTTGGGGATATGATTAGCTATGTGGTGCGGCCGGGGACAT
>PLOR01000056.1 GCA_003142185.1 Bryobacterales bacterium | reverse complement strand
AGGCGATCAACTACACCCCACTAAACTGTCACCCATGTTGTCGGGCTAAAGTGTTACCCATGTCCCCGGCCGCACCAGGGGATCTACTAACATGGCCTTTAGGCCCTGTAATAGAGCGATAGCCTGGCGGGAATTTTGTCAACGAACTTCAGAGGTGCGATGCTAGAACGGCTGGATCGCTTCCCGCGCGGGATCGAAATCGATGCGGCGTTTTTGCATGTAGGCGATGTTGCCCAGGTGCGAGGCCTGCGCCGACCGGTGGCCTGCCAGCACGTCGCCGTTCGGCAGCTTGCGCGACTTCACGCACTCCAGAAAATTCTCCACGTGGTCCATGTCGATGCTGCCGGCCGCCTGCACCACCACCGGCGCCGCGCCGCGCCCCGCCGCGTGGAATTCGTAATGTTGCCGGTCGATGTACAGCCGTCCCTGGGTGCCGGCGAACTCCAGCGCCGCGCCGTTGATGCCCGGAGCCAGCGTGGCCTCGAACGTCGCCGTAAACTGCGCCGGATATTCCAGCAGCACGTTGATCGTGTCCGGCGCCGTGCGCCCGTCCTTGTAGTTGTACACGCCGCCGGCCGCCACCGCCGAAGCCGGCACATCGGAGCCGAGGAACATGTGCACCACGTCGATCCAATGGGTGAAAAGGTCCGTCACCTGCCCGCCGCCGAAATCCAGATACGCGCGCCAGTTCCAATATTGCTGCGGGTCCCAGTCGCGCCATTTCAGCCGGCCCAGGTAGTGCGCCCAATCCAGATCCTGCGGCTTGGTCTTGAGGTAGTCGGGCGCCTTGCGCAAATGGTAGCCGTTGCCGTACCACCAGGTGCGCGCCAGCGTGACTTTGCCGAGCCTGCCGCTGTCGATGTACTCGCGCTTGGCCTCGATATAATGCTTGCCGGAGCGCTGCTGCATGCCCACCTGGCAGATGCGGTTGTTGATCCGCGCCGCCTTCACCGCCGCCGGCCCTTCCTCGATGGTCAGGCTCAGCGGCTTTTCCACGAAAACGTCCTTACCCGCATTGAGCGCGTCAATCGTGATTGGCACGTGCCAGTGGTCCGGCGTGCCGATCAGCGCCACGTCGATATCCTTGTTATCGAGCAGCGCGCGGTGGTCGCTGAATGTCCGCGCGTTGGGCGCGTCCAGCTTCGCCTTGTCGATCTGCGCGCCCCAGATATCGCACAGCGCCGTCACCTCCACGTTGCCGGTCTTGACGAAATTGCCCGCGTCGTAGCGGCCGCGTTCGCCACAACCGATCAGGCCGAGCTGTATGCGCTCGTTGGCGCCGTAGACGCGCGAGTACGATAGAGCCGTCGCCGCGGTTACGCCCCGCAGAAAGTTTCGACGTGGAAAAGAAGATTCAGGCATGGGGCAATTATAGCCCGCAGCGCAACCCGAGCCGCGACCGTAGGGAGCGGAGGCAAGTGGGGCAAGCGCTGTCGGCTGCCAACTGTTTTTCCCCGGCCGTGAAACATGCGCCCGCAAGCGGGCGTTGGCAAGCTGAAGCATGCCCCACCTAGTTCTCGGTCGGCATCTTCTCGACGTGGTCGATCACGATGAGGTCGAGCGGCGTCTTGCGTGGTTCCAGCTTGAGGCCGAGCTGCAGCACGCTTTTGAAGACCGAGCCCGTTGGATCCGACACCGCATCGGACGGCAGCCCCGCGTCACCGCTCGCGGGCGCAGCTCCCGGCACCGCTACGCCGACTTTGCGGGCCACGTTCTTGAGATCCTCCATCGCGAGGTCCAGCGCAACCTGGTAGTTCCCTTTGAGCTCCGTCATGTCCACTACCGGGCGGTCCAGGAATGGCGTCACCGTTTCGGCCAATTTAGCCATCGTCATCTTCTCAAACTCCATATGCATGCCGTTCGTGCTGAAGCTCATCTTGGCGTTGCCGTCCGGTCCGTGCACGGTAGCCGTTCCGGAGCCGTCGCTGTTGGTGTGGAGCTTCACCTGGGGACTGGGGTCCGCGGCTGGTGTGGCTTCGGCGGCTTCACCCGGAGCGGGATCGGATTTCTCGGCGGCGGCCGGCGCCGGCGGATCGGCCGGCGATTCTTTCAGCTTCGACCCGCCCTTGCCGACCACCAGCGCATACACGGGGCGCTCCTTCGTGTCGTGATGAATCGCCAGCTTGAACCTCTCGGCCAGCAGCGCCTGCAACATTTCCGGCACTTGCTCTTTGGTTGCGCCCTCCGGCATCTTGGCCAGCACGTCGAATCTCTCGTTCATGGCGCCCATCCAGTCCGGCCCCGAGATCTGGTACGTTTTGACTTTGTAAGCCATGCCGATCAAATCGTTCAGGGACATGAAGCCGATGTCGACGCGCGCCGCGTCGGTTTTCATGCCGACGTGCGCCTTGCCGTTCATCATGTCGGCCGGGTTGGGCATCTTGGCCGGTTTAATGGTGGCGACTTCAAATGCCCAGCCGCCAGCGGGAGGTTTGGCGGGTACGGCTGCTGCCGCTTCCGGTTTCGCACCGGCGGGGGGGACAGCCGGTATGGGAATAACCACCGGCTGCACAATGGCTTGACCGAACAGCGCGGGCACCGTGAGCAGAATGGCTAGAACCAGGGCGTTTTTGATTTCAAGTATGTGGTGCTTCATAAGTGCTCCGTAACTTACTGGCATGTTATCAGGACGGTGACTTTCTCGGCTAATGAACCACAGTACCATTCGCTTCGATAGTGGCAAGGCAAAGTCGAGATAACTCTCGACTCAGCAGGCTTGACAGCCTGCGCCACGAACTTAGTAACTCAGCAGCCGCTCCATTTCCGCGATCAGGGTTTCGGTTTGCGGCAGAATGGCGTTTTCCAGTTGCGGGTGGTAACCCACCCAGGTGTCGAGCGCGCCTACCCGCCGCACGGGGGCGTCCAGCTTGTCGAAAAGCTCGTCGCCGATGCGCGCCGCCAGCTCCGCGCCGTAGCCCCACGACAGGCAATCTTCATGCGCCACCATCACGCGGCTGGTTTTCTCGACCGAGGCTCGAACGGCCGGCCAATCGTAAGGCGCCAGCGTCCGCAGATCGATGATTTCGATGCTGACCGCGGGCGCGCGCCGCTCGATGTGCGCGGCCGCCACCAGCGCCTTCTGCACCAGCGCGCCATAAGTCACCACGGTGAGGCTCCGCCCCGGCTTCACCAGGCGGGCGCGGCCGAACGGAATCGTGAAATCCGCGCCTGGATGCGGCGAGCGGTTGTATGGTTCGCGATACAGCCGCTTATGCTCCAGGAACAGCACCGGGTCGTCGGCGCGCAGCGCGGTGCGCAGCAGGCCGCAGGCGTCGATCGCGCACGATGGCATCACCACGCGCAGCCCGGGAATGTGGGTGAACTCCACTTCGCCACACTGGCTGTGGTACATCGCGCCGCCGTTTAGATAACCGCCGATCGCGACACGAATCACCGCCGGGCAGGCGAATCCGTTGTAAGAACGCCAGCGCAGCGTGGCCAGCTCATCGCGAAGCTGCATCATGGCCGGCCAGATATAGTCGAAGAATTGGATCTCGGCCACCGGCTTCAACCCGCGCGTGGCCATACCGATGGCGCGGCCCACGATGCCGGCTTCCGCCAGCGGGCTGTTGAACGCGCGCCTCGAGCCGAATTCGCGCTGCAAACCGGCGGTGACTTTGAAGACGCCGCCCTTTCCCTTCACCTCGCTCAGAGCGGCTTCGCGGCTGCAGTCGGCTACGTCCTCGCCGAAGACCACGATGGCGGGGTTGCGCCGCATTTCCTCGTGCAGCGTGGCGTTCAGTAAATCCACCATGGTCATCGGCGGCCCGCTGAAATGGGCCTGCGCGATGAAAGCATCCGCGGTCGGATCCACGGTATCCGAATAGAGGTGCGTCAACGCGGTTTCCGGCGCAGGCGCTTCGTCGAGCAGCGCCTGGTGCGTGGCGGCGTGCACCTCCTCGTCGATTTCGTGTGTGATGCTTTGCAGCATGTAGCGGTCGATCACGCCTTCGTCGATCAGGAATTTCGGAAAGCGAAGGACCGGATCGCGCTCCGCTTCGGCGGCGCGCTCGGCGGCAGTTTTGTAGAGGCGTTCGTCGTCGGAGAGCGAATGCGAGTACGGCCGGATCACATGCCCATGCACCAGCGCCGGTCCTCTGCCCTGGCGGCACCATTCCACCGCGGCTTTCATCGCGCGATAAGAGGCCAGAAAATCCGTGCCATCCACTTCCTGGCGAAGCAGCCCGGGAAAGCCTTCGGTGAGACGCGAAATGCTGCCGCCGGCGGTCTGCGCCTCTACGGGCACGGAGATGGCGTAGCCGTTGTCTTCCACCAGAAACAGGACCGGCAGGCTGCCCAGGCAGGCCGCATTCAGCGCTTCCCAGAATTCGCCTTCGCTGGTGGCGCCCTCGCCGCACGCGACCAGCGTGATTTCGTGCGCGAGGCCGTGGTGGCGCGCCGCTTCCGCGCAGCCCACCGCCTGCAGAAACTGCGTGCCGGTGGGCGACGATGCGCTGACGACGTTCCACCGCGGGTGGCCCCAGTGCGACGGCATCTGCCGCCCGCCCGAGGCCGGATCGGCGGCCGCGCCGGTGGCCTGCTGCAGCATATCGAGCGGCGTCACGCCCAGCGTCAGGCACAGCGCGCGGTCGCGGTAGTAAGGGTAGATCCAATCCTCGCCGGCGCGCAACGCCATGCCGGCGGCCACCTGGAGCGCCTCGTGCCCGGCGCCGCTGATCTGGAAGAAAATCCGGTTCTGCCGCTTCAGCGTCACCTCGCGGTCGTCCAGCCGGCGGGCGGTGTGCATCAGGCGGAATGCCCGGATGAGCTGCTCCGGTGCGAGGCCTTCGAATCGCTGGTTGCTCGCATTATCGGACGCCGTGGATGCAATCGTAGCCACGCTCGCCTGCTCCCAGACAACAGTGTAGCGCGTGGTGGGCGCATGCTTTAGCTTGCCCGTCCGAAAGAAGGACCGAAAGAACAACGACTGCCCGCGCGAAGCCTGATATCCTAAACGAGTTCGGCCATCCCGCCGATTACCCGACCATGAACCGTCTCTACTACGGCGACAACCTGGACGTCCTGCGCGGATGCATTGACGACGAGAGCGTAGACCTGATCTACCTCGATCCTCCGTTCAACAGCCAGGCCACCTATAACGTGCTGTTCAAGAGCACGGCTGGCGAGAAGTCCCGTGCGCAGATCGGAGCGTTCGAGGACACCTGGCATTGGGGAGATGAAGCGGAGCTGGCGTTCGACGGCGTGATGTCGGGGGGCAATAGCGCCGTGGCGGAAATGTTGCGAGCCCTGCGGTCGTTTCTCAGAGAGAACGACATGATGGCGTATCTCTGCATGATGGCTGTGAGGTTGTTGGAACTCCATCGGGTGTTGAAGTCAAACGGCAGCCTGTACCTGCACTGTGATGCGACGGCAAGCCACTACTTGAAAATACTGATGGACGCCGTATTCGGACCGCAGCGGTTCCAAAGCGAGATCATCTGGCGTCGTACCCCATCCAAGGCGCTCATGACGCGGCGGCTGCCAAATAATCACGATGTGATTCTTGCGTATCGCAAAGGAGATGAAGGAACCTGGCATTTGGAGAAGGCTTTCCGTGCATACAACCCATCCCATCTTGACGAAAAGACGGCTGGCAAGTACAGCCACCGTGATCCCGACGGTCGCCTATACCAGTTGGACAACCTGATCAACCCAAACCGGGATCGTCCGAATCTGACGTATGAATTCCTGGGAATTACTAGGGTATGGAGATGGACTCGCGACCGAATGCAGGCCGCGTATGATGCCGGCCTTGTGATTCAGCCGAACCCTGGTTCCGTACCTCGATTCAAGCGCTACCTGGACGAACAACGCGGAAAGCCGCTAGGTGACGTCTGGAGCGACATACCCCCGCTCAACTCTCAGGCTCAAGAGCGCCTGGGCTATCCGACTCAGAAGCCTCAGGCCCTGCTGGAGCGTATAATTGCCCTGAACTCTAACGAGGGCGACGTCGTCCTGGATCCCTTCTGCGGTTGCGGTACGGCCGTTCACGCAGCGCAAAAGCTGCGCCGCGGGTGGATCGGAATCGACATCACGCATCTCGCGATCTCCCTTATCGAAAAACGCTTGAGGGACGCATTCCCCGGCATCAAGTATGAAGTTCACGGCACGCCCAAAGACGTCGACGGCGCCCGCGATCTCGCCGCGCGCGACAAGTATCAATTCCAATGGTGGGCTGTGTCGCTCGTAAACGCGGTGCCGTTCGCCGGCAGGAAAAAAGGTGCGGACTCCGGCATCGACGGACTGATCTACTTCAAGCCCGAAGGGAGGGTCACCGAAAAGGCCATCGTCTCCGTGAAGGGCGGCGAGAACGTCAATGTGGCCATGGTGCGCGATCTGGCTCATGTTGTGGACCGCGAAAACGCCAGGATCGGCGTCTTCATCACGCTGGCCGATTCCACCGGACCGATGCGGACCGAGGCTGTGAAGGCCGGCTACTACGAGACGTTGTACGGCAAGTACCCCAAGATCCAAATCCTCACCATTCGCGAATTGTTCGAGGGAAAGCAGCCCAATATTCCGTTGGTGGATTCGTCAGCCTTCAAGAAAGCGCCGAAGGAATCCCAAGGCGATCAGGGCCCCTTGCCCTTCTGAGTGACGGCTCGATGATACTGACGCTACTCGGCGCGACGACGCTGGCGGTGTGGATTTACCTGCTCGCCTTTCGCGGCGGCTTCTGGCGGATGGAATCGGCTTCTCCGATGGATGCGCCCGCTCCGCCACTGCCTGGCGTAGTCGCAGTGATTCCGGCGCGCAACGAAGCCGAGGTGGTGGGCCAGGCGGTCCGGTCGCTGGCCGGTCAAAATTACGGCGGCGATTTCCACATCGTTCTGGTGGATGACGGGAGTTCGGATGGCACAGCCGACGCGGCGCGGCGAGCGGCGGGAAACGAATTGTTGACAGTAGTGCGCGCGGCGCCGCTGCCCGATGGATGGACCGGCAAGCTCTGGGCGGTGAGCCAGGGTGTTGCGGAAGCGGAGCGGCGGGCGCCGGAATTCCTGCTCCTGACCGACGCCGATATCACGCATCCACCATCCAACCTGAGTGACTTGGTGGCGCGCGCCGAACGCGATGGCTACGACCTGGTATCGTACATGGCGCATCTGAGCTGCCGGACCACGGCCGAGCGGGCGCTGATGCCGGCCTTCGTCTTCTTCTTTTTTCTGTTATACCCGCCGGCCTGGATTCGCGATCCGCGGCGAGCCAACGCGGGAGCGGCGGGCGGATGCATGCTGGTGCGGCGCGAGGCGCTTGCCCGCGCCGGCGGAATCGGCGCCATCCGCGGGGCGTGGATCGACGACTGCGCCCTGGCGCGCGCCATCAAACGGCGCGGCGGAAAGGTGTGGCTGGGGGTCAGCGAGCAAACGCGCAGCCTCCGCGGGTATGTGGATTTTGGCGAAGCCGGCAGGATGATTTCGCGCAGCGCGTTCACTCAACTCCACCACTCAGCGTGGCTGCTGGCGGCGACCGTTGCCGGGTTGCTGGTGACTTACGTGGCTCCGCCCGCGCTGGTGCTGGTAGCGAGCGGCAGCGCGCGCTGGCTGGGAGCGGCGGCGTGGCTCGTCATGGCGTTTTGCTATTGGCCGGCGGTGCGCTTCTTCGGCCGCCCCGCGTACGAGGCTGCGGGTCTTCCCCTGGTAGCGCTATTCTACCTTGCCGCCACCATGCATTCAGCGTGGCAATGGTGGCGCGGCGGAGGTGAGCGGTGGAAAGGACGCTGCCAGCCGATCAGCCACTCTCGGGCCGCGGTACGTGCAGGCCGAACACGCTGATGAAGCGCTGGCAGCAACCGTAGCAGCGATAGGTTTTCAAGTCCACAACCGCCAGCAGTTTCTCCAGAGCCGTGAGCCGATTCGCCGGGAAATAGGCCGACGATCCACAGGACGGACAACCGGACCCGCGGGTGCGGGACCCCGCTGGCTTGGCAGGCGCCGCTGCGATGGGCGGTTGTTCCACCGGACGGTCTTTCGGGGCCGGCCCAACCATCTCGTCCAGGTCGAAGCTGTTGACCATGATTTGGAGCAGCCGCAACTCGGTGGACGCGTGCCGCATGTCGGATTGGTCGGGCGCGCAGCAGCAGCGCTCCACCAGGCGCAGGGCCGCCGATCTGACCATCGCCAGCGACGGTTCCAAGTCGTCATCGGTGCTGGCCGGCGGGGAGTAATCCGCTGGATCCAGTCTAGTCAGCATCTGATGGAGCAGCAATCCAAAATCGCGCAGATCCGACGATGGAGTGGCCAAGTGCGACATGCCGTTCGGCCGCGGCAGGATCGGGCCACGCGGTCCGACCATGATTCGGGCCGGGGTCAGCGCGCCAGAAGTGCGGCCGTCGCGGTGAAAAACGGCGGCGCCGGATGCAATCTCCTTGGCATAAGCCAAAGCCACCGGTAAAGGCAGCGGGCCCGAAGCCAGCACATCCGCCAGCGTTCGCGTCCCAGCCGCCTGTTTGGCGCCACGCTCTCCCGGCAACGCCGAATTGGGCATACTCCCGGCAGCCATCTCAGTTCACCCCCGCTGCCCCAGCTTCGGACTGCTCGAGTACCGTGGATTGGAGCGATTCGAGCGCCTCAACCACGCGCTCCACCAGATCGTCGGTCTGGGCGACCGCAGTGCGGGAAGATTCAAGGGTCGCGGTATGTTCCGCCAGTTGGTTCTCGATCTGGCGGATATCCGCCTCCACCCGATCCCGCGATTCCGACGCCTGCTGGCCGAGGGCGACGACGTTTTGTTCCAAACTGTCGAGCCGGTCCGCAATGGCGGCCAAGTTTTGTTCGAGTTGCGCGAAACGCGCGGCGAACGACTCGAGGTCTGGATCGGGGCGCGATCCGATTTGGTTGCTCAAGGATTGAATCTCCTGTTCGGCGCGAGCGGACCACCGGCGCGTGGCCGTGACTCGGTCGCTGCCACGGCGACCTGGTTCCGCGGGATACTCAGCATCCGCTGGCGGCGGGTTGCCGGATCCGTGCCCATCCCGTCGGGGGCGATCTGAGACGGCGTTCGGGAGCCCATTCCGGTCAGTGTAGCTGGAAAAGTCATCAGTCTGCTAGCACCAAGTCTAACGGCGTTTTCGGCCCACAACAAGTTGCGCTAGTAACAGTGCTTAATGGCCGTACTCTCATTACCGCTCGGGGGTTAGAGTGCACGTGTTAACCAAAGATGATGTAGCTGGATAATGGGCTCGATGGCGTGTACAATAGACACTTCGGGCCGTGGCGCAGCCTGGCTAGCGCGCTTGCTTGGGGTGCAAGAGGTCCCGAGTTCAAATCTCGGCGGCCCGACCAACCAACCCCGTTTAAGTCCTTCTATTGCAATGTTCCCTCCTTCGAGCACGTTCACGGTTCGAGCCGACCGTGCGAAAAATGTGAGTGAAATTGTTCAGATGGGCCGCTCCGTGGCATTGCCAGTGGAATGGCGAGGCAACTCGGGACGTCAGTGGTACTGAAGCAATATGGAATACCAGCCCTCGTCTGACAGCGCCGGAAAAGTGTGCCGCTCTCGGGCTGCCTCAACTCCGACGGACCCTCTCACCGACCTGCTAGCGCAGCAAGGTCCCGAGCCAAACGCCGTCGCCAAATAGCAGAGCGCCGGCCACTAAGCCGACTGCGGACCAGCGGATCAAGGCAGGCCGGCGGTGCGCCTCGTTCACCAGATGTACGAACTCGCGCGCCTTTGGGCCGGCCAGGCGAATGTCATTCTGCAAACCCTGCCGCATTTTCTCCGCGACTCCTTCACCATTTGCGCGAGCATTTTTCCGGCGCGCCCTTCTGCTTTCTGCATCGACGCTTCGAATTCCACGATTCGCGCCTGAATGTGATCCTGCAACTTTGGACCTTACCTCGGGGGCGAAGGGACATCAAATGAAAGGTGGAAGCGGCTGGCGTTACCCGGATCAACTCGGGCTCGGCTGGAAGGTCCTGGCCGGCGCCATCACGCCGATCTGGTCCGGATCAAAGATCGCGTACTACCTCTACGTCGATTCAACCGGGGCCGAATATCGCCTGGATCAAAACAAAAGCGGCTCCCTGTGGACCTCAGTCATGGGCACCTACGTCACTTACGACGCCAGCGCCCAAGTGCTTCACTTCACCGACGGCAGTTTCTGGACCATGGGAAGCATATCGGCCACCGGCGAGCAGGATGCGGGCTCCCTTTACCCAACCGTGATGGAGGACTCCAACGGTAATCAGATCCAGATTTCCTACCTGGCTGGCACCGGGAGTTCGTCCGCCAACACCAGCGCGCGCATCAGCTACATCTACGCTGCGAACACTACATACCAGTTCTCCTACGCGCAGCAATGCTCGCAGGGGGTCTGTTTCGCCCACCTAACATCGATTTCCAACAGCTCCAGTACCGGTGAGAATTACACTTTTGCCTACGCCGCCAACCAGCCTCTGGCCTCGCCCTTCAATTCCAGCTCTTACGGGACTTGGGCGTTTCTGCAGTCGGTAGCGGTGACCGGCCTCGGAATCGAACACCAGTTTCAATACGATGGCAGCGGCGAAATGACGCAGTTGACCACCCCGCTTGGGGGCGTGATGCAGTGGACGTACCGCTCCTTCACCTATGGCACAAACGTCAGCCTCCGCGAAGTGCAGCACCGATACTTGCCGATGTTTGCGGGTGAGTCGTGGAGCTTCATACACAACGATTCTACCGACGAGACAGAGCCGTTCCATTATTGGACAGCGATGCTGGATTCGCAGGCCTTAGCGTTTAAGATCTGGTATTTTGAACCCAATTCCTCTTTCTACACGGTCCCGAGCGGAGCCGATACCATTGCGTTGACCTCACTCTTCGCTCAGTGGGTCAACGGTGCGAGTTATTTTACTCTGGAAAAGCTGTATGGGTATACGACGGACCAACTCGGACAACCGTACACACAAGCGGTCGTGAACATGCCCGACCTGGGTGAGAAATCCGGGCTACCCGATACCACGACCACCCAAACCCTCGACATCTATGGCAACCTCACCCAGATGAATGTGTTCGACTACGGGAACACTTCGGGGACGCCGACGCGCACCTACAATCTCACCTACCTCAACAGCTCGCCCTACCCGTCGATGTACATCCGCAACCGGCTTACCTCGGCCACGGTCACCACCAGCGCGGGAACTACAACTCTGGTTACGAACGGTTACGACGGTAATTCATCGCTGCAACCCAGCAACGCCACCTATTTGCGGGACCCGAATTACATAAACTCGTCTTACGGCAGCACCTACTGGTACCGCGGCAACGTCACCTACTCCAGCGCCCTCAACACACCGCCCGTATATTCCTCGTATTTCGATACGGGTGTAACCCAATCGTCTTGGGACACGACCGGCGATACGGTCAGCGTCTCCCTGGCCAGCAACGATGTGCTGCCGCAAACCCTGACGCCGAACAGCACTCCGGCCCTGGCCACCAGCATGACCTACAACAGCGCCTTTGCCGTGACTTCGGTCACCGGCCCGAACGGCGCCACCAGCACCACGGCGTACGACAGCAACGGCCGGCCGCAATCCTCCACCAGCTCGGATGGCGCCGTGACGTACTACACGTACGCCTACTACACCTCAGGCGGTCAGAATTCCCAAACCGCGACCGTCAACAATGGCCAGGCCAATCAGTTTAAAAAGACCGTGCTCGATGGTTTCGGCCGCACCATCAGCGTGTTCACCGGCAACGGCACCACCACGGTTTCCGAAACCGATACCCAGTACGCTCCCTGCGCGTGCTCGCCGCTGGGCAAGGTCTCCGCGGTTTCGCTGCCCTACGCGACGGGAGGGACGCCGGTTTGGACCCGTTACACTTACGACAGCTCGGGCCGCACCCTGACCATCGTCAAACCCGATGGAGCCAGCACCACCACCTACTCCTACGCCGCCAACCAGACCACCGTCACCGACCCGGCGGGCAAATGGAAGCAATTCACCAGCGACGCCTTCGGCAACCTGCTGACGGTCGCCGAGCCTGACCCCAACCTCGGCACCGTTGGCACCACCTACACCTACAACAACGCCAATCAGTTGACGAACGTCTCCATGACGCGGGCCGGCGTCAATCAAACCCGCACCTTCGCGTGGACGGGCAGCGATCTGACCCAAGCTAAAAACCCAGAAAACGGCACCGTCAACTATACTTACGACGGCGCGCACCACGTCCTGACCCGCCTCGACGCCAAGGGGCAGCAGACCAACTACACCTACGACATTAACGGCCGCCTCACCCTGACGCAGCACCTGGTGGGCGGGACGGTGGACCCCACGCAGACAATCACCTACTACTACGACTCCCTGCCTGGGAACGGCTATCAGGCGCCGTTTCAGAACCTGCCCTCCGGCTGTTGCTCCAATACAGCAGGCCGCCTGGCGGCGGTGCAGTTTGTCAACTCGAACCCGAATGTGAGGCAGAACGGGTATGACGTGAATCAGTTGTTCTACGTTTATTCCTACAGCCAGGCGGGACGGGTGACCATGCAGGATCTGCGCCTGACGGGAGCTGGATACGCGTCCCCTCTGGACGTCTACGCCAGCTACGCGTGGGACAATATGGGAAGGATGACAAGCCTGAGCTACCCGCTCAGCGGGCCGCAGGTCGCCATGAACTACGACGCCATGAGCAACTTGAGCCAGGCGACCGAGGTCACTTGCCTGAGCTACGATCAAAGCGGAGACTGCCTGACGTCCGGCCCTGCCCCGATGGCCAGCGGAACGTATAATTTTGCCGGGCAATTGACCGCCCTTAATTACAATAACTTTAGTCTCCGCACCTACACTCCGGGGACTTGGTATCAGACGGAAACACATACCTACAACAGCCTGATGCAGTTGACCAACACCACCAGCACTACCTCCTCCGGCGCTCAGTCCCTGAACATGACCTACAACTTCTCCACGACCCAAAACAACGGGCGGATTGTGTCGTCGGCGGATGCGGTGACCGGCGAGAACGTCAGCTACACGTACGACTCGCTGAACCGGCTGATTGCAGCGGCGACCACGAACGGAGCCGGCCCGATTTGGGGCAACTCGTACAGCTACGATGGATTTGGCAACCTGACGTCAAAGACAGTGACCCAAGGAACGGCACCGTCCGCGTCTCCGCAGGTGAATTCCGCCACCAATCAGGCCAGGATGATCGGCGACTACGGCTTTGACGCCAACGGCAACTGGCTGGGAACAGGGTCGCAGAGCAACGCCTGGAACGTGGAGAACCAGTTGATCTCGAACGGCATGGTGGACTATGGCGGGAATCCGCAGACGTACACTTACGATCCGTGGGGCAAGCGCGTTCTCCAATACTCGGTGGGAGGCGTCTATGGGCCGACCGCGACGCTGTATTTCTACAGCATCACTGGGCAGCGGCTGGGGATATACTCGTTCCAGTACTTGAACTCGATCACCCAAACATCGGTGAACATGTATTTCGGTGGCAAGCTGCTGGCGCCGGTGGACCGGCTGGGCAGTGTGCGGAGCAACCAGAACGGAAACATCGCCTATTTCCCGTGGGGCGAAGAACGGACCTCGACGCCGGACGGCTTCGACAAATTCGCCACCTACTTTCGCGACGCCACCAACAACGGCATCGGCGAGGACTACGCCAACGCCCGCTACTACAACAACAACTTCGGCCGCTTCTGGAGCCCCGACCCTGCAGGACTGAAGGCTGCGAAGCGTGGAAACCCGACTAGCTGGAACCGGTATGCGTATGCGAACGACGACCCCGTCAACGGCATAGATCCGTCCGGGCTGTGTGTCATAGACGGAACGGAATACGAAGACGGAGGGCCGGAGTGTCCCAACGTCACGAGCGTTGGGGTGACGGCCACCGCAGACCCTGTCGACACGTGCGACGGAGGGGTCGCCTGCACGGGCTTCACATATAGCCAGCCGCCCAATCCAAATCCATGCTCGGATGGTCAGAATTGCGCCGCCAGCGCGGGCACTGGGCCGGGCGCCAAGCCGACCATGGGCCCCGTCACGGGACAGTCATTTGCCGGCTTCAACGAGGCCCGCGCCGCGCTCCGGAACAATCCGCAGTGCGCGGCCCTGATCGCAGGTAATACCGGCAACAGCGCGCAGACGCTTGCAACCGACCTCTGGAATGCGGATGTCACGACGGGCACCAGCGCGCCGGGCAATGGGCAGGTCTCTTTCTTAAACATAACAACGAATGCGAACGGTTCCGTGACATGGAGCGGTTACCAGTATCAGTTCGCGTACACTGCAAACGGCGACATCGAGCTCAACGGGAACTACTTCCCTGACCCAACGCAACAGAACATCACGCAGCCCAACGGGACCACGACGAGCTTCTTGCAACTCGTGAACAACGCTCTTGGAACTAACATGGACGCCGCCCAGTTCGGCGAGTTCGTGTTTCTCCACGAGGATGAGCATATTGCTGGACAGAACGGGAGTGATATCGACAACAACGCCGCCATGAACCAGATCGTATCCACATGCATAAACTAGCGATCGTACCTCTCATCATCCGCGCGATGCCGGGCGTTCTAATGCTGGGCTTTTGCCTCCAGCCCGGCGCGCGAGCGGCCAGAGCCGAGGATTTCTGCGCCGTGACGCTCAAGGTGTCGAACTCAATGGGATGGCCCGCCACCAGCACGTGGATTGAGCTTGTCGATCCATCAGGGCGCGTCGTCCGGAAGGAGATGATGAGTGGACCGGAGCTCAAGATATGCGACTTCGGGTTCGGTCCGCATACGCTCCGGGTCGGAACCAACGAATGCCTACCCGTCGCAGTCTCCAACGTCCGAGCTGTGTTCGGGGCGCCTCTCGTCCTAAACGTGGTTCTCAACGGCTGCGGCTACAGGGAACAAATGCGGAGCGGCTGCCTAGCCTATTTCCGAACCGTTGACGATCATCACGATCCGGTGCCCAGGGTCGCAGTCTCGCCCCTGGCAGCCGATCCACCCGATCATACGGACAGTTTCGGCCGTTGGCAGGGGTTGTTTGGCGGCTCCCACGACCTCACGTTCAGCGCGGTGGGCTTCGAGCCGGCGAAGGTGCACATCGAATGTAAGCGCGACGAGGAGGTTGACGCGGAGGTGGTCATGAAGAGGATCGGGGTGAGCACCCAGCCCCGATGACGGCGGACGACCAAATCACAAAATCGGCGTTAAGGACGGCGTTAAGGGGCGTTAAGGGGACAGACGCATTTTCGGGATGACAAAAACGCATGACCGCGAAACCAAGTCGAAACCCAGTGACACCAAGTGAACGGACGGGACGTAAACTGGCGCGCAGGGGAACATGACCTACAACTTTTCCGCCACCCAGAACAACGGGCGGATTGTGTCGTCTGCGGACGCGGTCACGGGCGAGAACGTCAGCTATACTTACGATTCACTGAACCGCTTGATCGCGGCGGCGACCACGAACAGAACTGGCCCGATCTGGGGCAACTCGTACAGCTATGATGGTTTTGGTAACCTGACGGGGAAGACGGTGACCCAAGGTTCGGCGCCGTCCGCGCTTCCACAGGTGAATTCGGCCACCAATCAGGCGCGGATGATCGGCGACTACGGCTTTGACGCCAACGGCAACTGGCTGGGAACGGGGTCGCAGAGCAACGCCTGGAACGTGGAGAACCAGTTGATCTCGAACGGCATGGTGGACTACGGCGGGAATCCGCTCACGTATACCTACGATCCGTGGGGCAAGCGCGTGATGCAATACTCGGTGGGAGGCGCCACTGGACCGACCGGGACGATCTATTTCTACAGCATCACCGGCCAGCGGCTGGCGACGTACACAGGGCAGTACCCGAACGCGCTCACGCAGACAGCGGTGAACATGTATTTCGGCGGGCGGCTGCTGGCGCCGGTGGACCGTCTGGGCAGCGTGCGGCAGAACGGGAGCAGCCCGATCGCCTATTTCCCGTGGGGCGAAGAACGGACCTCGACGCCGGACGGCTTCGACAAATTCGCCACCTACTTTCGCGACGCCACCAACAACGGCATCGGCGAGGACTACGCCAGCGCCCGCTACTACAACAACAACTTCGGCAGGTTCTGGAGCCCTGACCCCTTGGGTGCGGCCGCGGCGGACCGGACGAATCCGGTTACGTGGAACCGGTACACTTATGTCATCGACGATCCCGTTAACCATCAAGATCGCCAAGGCCTGTTCTATGCGACGTGCGAGCTTCTGGGCAACTGCGGCAGCGATAGCGGGGGCGGCGAAGCGGGCGGCGAGCCCGACGACGACTCAGATATTGACATTTGCCTCCTGTACACCTATTACCCTGGGTGCGGAGCAAAGAGCCCGGCCCCACCGAGCTCCCAAGACGAATGGGATAACTTGAGCTTAAACTGCAAGAAAGGCCTCATGAACGCGATGCCGGGGGCGTCGACTTCAGCTATGGATTTGGTGCTCAATAAAGCGACCGCGGCAGAGTCTACACTGGAGACAGCAACCGGGAGCACGAGCGTAGACTGGACCATGCTTGCCGCCATTGGAATTTACGAGACCGGCTGGGTCGCCAGGAATGAGAACGACGGGGCTGGCGTTGGGGTTGGGATCTTCCAAATCACAAATGGAGGTGCTGCGGCGATGCAGTTGTCCTCGGCACTGCAGACGGCAGTGCAGATGTTGGGAAGCAACCTAGCGCAAATATCGCAAGCGCTACCGAGCCTCTCGCCGGGACTCCTGACCCAGGCCCTGGCGGACTCATGGAACGCCGGCGCACAAGGGGTTATTAACCGGATAAACGCTGGGGAGTCGCCTGATTACCACACCAGCCCGATCTTTAGTAACGGCGTAGTCGTTGGGTACCGTGGGGGCGGAAGCGGTCAATATGGCAGCGACATACTTAAACTCATGGATTGCTTCTAAGGCGGCGCGGCGTGCCGTTGCCGTCGTTAGCTGCGGTGCTTTGTGCGCGGTACTTGCTTATGCTGAAACTCTGGCAGGTGTGGTCTATTTTAACGAATTGGGCAACGGGACCCGCCCTGTTGGGAATTTTGAGCTGTCAGTGGGAAAGACAATTTACAGTGTGGAGTACGGCCCGGGTCTAGAACGACACTTCGAGGACGAGATTTGCAACGATATTGGCGCAGTATGGTCGGTCGAAGTTAGATATTTTGACGGCAGCCCTTACGCAAGAAGTGTGACCTGTGCGGGCCGAACGGCTGATGACATCCACGCGCCATATATTCTGGTTCGGCGCTACCTCGAAGGGCTGGCGAGTGCCGGTGTGCCTACCGCTGGGTTGTCATCCCGCTACCGATCCTCCCCCGAGTTCAAATCGTTTGCTCGGAGGCTGGCTTCGCCCAACCTCGCGTTCTCCCCTGGTTGGGAGCGGCCGGCAACCTGTCTCAGGGTCGTGAGTGTAGGCGCTTTAACACCCACACGTCTTGCGACGCACTGCGGCATTAGACTGCAAGGCAGATTTGTCGAATTGAGGTTTGATGTCGCGCGCAATAAGGCGAGTACCGAATGGGAAATTGACGGAATCGAAATCCCGGATAGCCCGTGACTGGAGAAAACAGCGGGAAACCGCGGGAAACCGGGGACAGCAAACCAATTACCCGGGGGACAGGCTACGAAACTCCGAAATAAGATGGGCCGAAATTGCGCGATTTCGTAGCCTGGAAGCCGTGAA
>PLOR01000001.1 GCA_003142185.1 Bryobacterales bacterium | reverse complement strand
CCCGTCCGCGATCTGCACGGCGCGATCCAGGCTCTTCCGCAATCCGGCTGTGCCTACCCGCAACGGTTCGCCATCGATCAACTCGGTAACGATATACGATGTGCCGCCTTCCATACCCACGTCGTAGATGGCGACGATGTTGGGGTGATTGAGGGCCGCCACCGTGTGGGCCTCGAGTTCAAAGCGCCGACGCCGATCCGGATCCGCTGCGACTTCCTGGGGAAGGATTTTCAGGGCGACTTCGCGCTTTAGTCGCAGGTCGCGCGCGCGATATACCTCGCCCATGCCGCCCGCGCCCAACAAAGCGATGACTTCATATGGCCCGAAGCGAGTATTCTTAGCCAGCCCCATAAGCTGTCGAAACAGCCTAGCACACATCGATTGGGTCGCACATTCCTTGGCACGAACCCACGAACCCCCGAATCCTACCCCTTGGCGAGATCCCGCCTGACGCCGTAGCGTTTACCTGGACCTTCGGGTGTGTCGTCCCCCATCCGTACAGAGGTCGAAGGGGACGGACACGGCGAGCCCAGTCTCCGAGTAGCGTATCCCGGACCTATCGACCACAGGATGGGTTACACTTGAATAATTCACCCGCATGGCGTACTCTGCCGGGACAAAACTCGGGCCCTACGAGATCGTTGCGCCCATCGGCGCGGGTGGAATGGGCGAAGTCTATCGCGCGCACGATTCACGGCTCCAGCGCGATGTGGCCATCAAAGTTTCCGGGCAGCAGTTTAGTGACCGCTTCGAGCGCGAAGCCCGCGCGATTGCCGCGCTGAACCATTCCAACATCTGCCAGGTATACGATATCGGCCCGAACTACCTGGTCATGGAGCTTGTTGATGGCGCGCCGCTCGCCGGCCCCTTACCGCTCGACGTCGCATTACGGCATGCCGTGCAGATCGCCGATGCGCTCTCCGCAGCGCACGCCAAGGGCATCACGCATCGAGATCTGAAACCTGCCAACATCCTGGTGACGTCGTCCGGTATCAAGCTGCTCGACTTCGGGCTGGCGCTGTTGACCCGCAACGGCGGTGACTGCGAGCGGGCGGCGGACCTGACGGCAGCCATCGGCATGACCGAGGCTGGCACCATCCTGGGCACCGCCGCCTACATGTCTCCCGAGCAGGCCGAAGCCAAACCCGCCGATGCGCGCTCGGATATTTTCTCGTTTGGGGTGGTTTTTTATGAAATGCTGAGCGGCCGGCGGGCCTTCTCGGGCGACACGGCCATTGCGACGATGGCCGCCATCGTACGAGACGAGCCGAAGCCGCTCGATGTTCCAGCCGAGGTCGCTCGCGTGGTCGCCCGCTGCCTCCGCAAATCGCCGGCTGAGCGCTTCCAGACCGCAGCGGAACTGCGCGTTGCGCTCGCAGCCAGCACGCTATCGAAGCCCGAGGAAACGAGCTCGTCCATTGCGGTCCTCCCCTTCGCCAACTTGAGCGCGGACAGAGAGAACGAATACTTCAGCGACGGACTGGCCGAGGAGATCTTGAACGCTCTGAGCCAGGTCGCGGGCTTGAACGTAGCCGCCCGCACCTCATCGTTCTCGTTCAAGGGCAAAGCCATCGAGATCGGTGAGATTGCGGCCCGTCTGAACGTAAGCAACGTGCTCCAGGGAAGTGTGCGGCGCGCCGCCAACCGGGTTCGTGTCACCGTGCAACTCGTGGACGCCAGAAACGGCTTCCAGATCTGGTCCGAGCGCTACGACCGGCAAATGGAAGACATCTTCGAGGTGCAGGACGAGATTGCCTCGGCGATCGCCGAGCGGCTCAAGGTGACCCTCAGTAGTGTGGTGAAACCCTCGACCAGAAACCTTGAGGCCTACGAGCTGTACCTCAAGGGGCGCTACTACTGGCATCAGCGAACGCCAGCCGCCGTGCGCCTGGCCATCCAGTGTTTCGAGCAGACCATCCAGCTCGATGCCCAGTACGCGCTCGCGTATGCGGGACTCGCGGATTGCTACGCGATCCTCCGGGTCTACGGCTGGGTGTCGGCGGAGGATGGCCGGCCGCCAGCTCAAGCCGCCATGACGCGCGCGATGGCCTTGGCGCCCGAGCTATCGGAAGTGAACTTTTCGCGCGCCTTTTTCGCGTTCTACTTCGAGCGGGAATGGCGGGAGGCGGGGCCACACTTCCGGAACGCCATCGCCATCAATCCGCGCTCTTCGATTGCAGAGGCTTACTACGGGTTGTTTCTGGCGACGGACGGGCGCGAGGAGGAGGCCTTGGCGCACTCGACCCGGGCCTGCCAGATGGATCCGCTGTCGGCGCCGATCCACGGCTTTTCCACGGTGACCTTTTTCTCCCTGGGCCGATTCGATCTTTCAGAGCGTGCGGCGCGGCAGGCGCTGGAACTGCAACCCGACTACACGCTCGGTCTGTGGGTCCGGGGGCTGGCGCTCAGTGGCCTGGGACGCCACGAAGAGGCGATCGAGTCGCTGGAACGGACCGTCACCTTGTCGCGTGCCCCGGTATTTCTAGGCGCCCTGGGGCTCGTATACGCCCGTGCCGGGCGTCTCGAGGACGCGATCCGGCTGCTACGCGAGATGGAGGATCGGGGTGGCCGCGGCGAATACATCCCGGCGTTCGCACCTTTAGCCATCTGCGTTGGTCAGGGCGACGTTCCCGCGATACGCCGGATGCTCTCGCAAGCGTTAGCGGAAACCACTCCCCCTTTTTCGCTACGAGCCAGCGCTGGCCCGTTTCTGGATGCGTTCCGGAGCGATCCCGAAATCGATCGGCTGCTGTTCGGGTTCTACGGCCGGTGACCCGGTGGTTGCTTGGCACCGTGGAATGCCTCTCGTGATGATGGGTCGCCGGGATAGCGTCCGGATCGTCGGGCACCCGGACAATGGATTGAATCCGGACCGTGGGCGTTAGGGTCAAATGTCGGTAGGTATCGCAACGAAGCCTCCGCGTCGTTGGACTCGAATGGCCCTTGGAATCCCCATCGAGCTGATCTGCAGCATCTATGCGTGCTTGCTATGAATGCGTTCCCGGAGCTTCGTGACCGGTCTGGCTCGTGTACTCCACATACGAGCCGGGATAGATCTTCGGAGTGGCTCCCGTACCGTTCTCGCCGCCCAATTCGAGCACCCGCGAACTCAGGCCGCGCAGGAAGGTACGGTCGTGGGAGACGAAAATCATCGTGCCTTCGTAGCCGCGCAGGGCATCCACTAGCATCTCCTTGGTTGCCAGGTCCATATGGTTGGTCGGCTCGTCCAGCACCAGGAAATTCGGTGGGTCGTACAGCAGGCGCGCCATGCCAAGACGCGATTTCTCGCCGCCGGAGAGCGCGCGGATCGGCTTGTCCACATCGTCGCCCGAGAATTGGAACGCACCCGCCAGCGTACGCAGCGATCCCAGGCCCTCCTGCGGAAAATCTTTCTGGAGTTGCTCGATAACGGTCAAGTTTGCATCCAGCACATCCAGCGACTGCTGCGCGAAGTATCCCATGATGAGGCTGGCCCCCAGCCGCACCTCTCCGGAGTCTGGCATCTCCACGCCGGCGATCATCTTCAACAGCGTCGTCTTCCCCGCGCCGTTACGGCCCATCACCGCCCAGCGCTCACCGCGCCTGATGATGAGGCTAAAGCCATCGTAGATACCGCGTGAGCCGTAGCGCTTGTGCGCTTCTTCGATTACTGTCACCTGGTCGCCCGAGCGGGACTTCGTCAACGAAGCGGACGAGATTCAGAAGTCCTTCCAGCCGTACTTTGAAGCCACTCTACTCACCGAGCCGACCGATCCAAACAAGCTCTACGACCTGAAACGGACCGTGGAGGACCACCACCTTTTCGGCACGGAGGAAGTGGACGACTACGCGCGGGTCTACTTCAGCGTGAAGGGCAAGCAGGAGCTGCTTTAGCCGCTACTGGATTCGGTGGTGGATCGTTACGAGATTCGGTCCAAAGACGAACGGGTGGATATTCGAAAGCACGTCGGCGATTACGTTCGGCTGTATTCGTTCCTTTCGCAGGTCATCACGTTCGGCGACGCCAGCCTGGAGAAGTTCTACCAGTTCACGAGGCACCTGCTGCGGAAACTGAGGCTCCCGGATGATCCGCTGCCTCGCGAGATCACCAAGGACATCAACATGGCTTCGTACCGGATCCAGCAGACGAGCTCCGGCACGATCAAGCTGATGGATGAAGACGGCCAGTTGAAACCGATTTCCGCGCTCGGTACAGGCCGCCCGCAGCAGGAAGACCAGGCCCCGCTCAGCCAGATCATCGAGTACATCAACGATCACTTCGGAACCGATTTCACGAATGCGGACAAGGTGAAATTCTTCGCCGAGAACATGGGCCGGCGGCTCGAAGATCAGGAAGGCCTACGGCGTGCGCTGGATACCGGCGTGAATCCTTCCGAAGAGACACGTAAGCTGGCGTTCGACACCTTCTTTGGCGACACGTTGGAAGACATGATCGACTCCGACTTCGACATTTACAAGAAGATAAAGGACGACCCCGGACTTCGGCACCCTATTCCGCGCCGTGATGTACCAGCGCATCGCGGCGGCCTTGCAGCGCCGGGTGATCGCGACCTGATGCCCGACCAGCGTTCTGCTGCTGCACGACCGCCAACCCGGCGCGTGATCGGCCCGCTGACTGGTGGTCAGCCACTAGCGTGTCCCTGGGCTTTTAGCTTCTTACGCCGAGGAATGACCTGTGTGTAAGTTGTGCGCCAGAGTTAAGTATGGCCGCCGCAATTGCGCGGTTCCGAAGGAAATATGCACTAACGGAAGCAGTGGCCGGCGGTGTTCGCGACGGTGCTGCCCTCCTCGGCCCAGGAGCGCCCGGCACCCTCCAGCGCTGCTAGAGATGAAAACAGGCGAGCCGGCGTCGAGAGATCTGGTTCCGCGTGGACTCCTTCATCTTGACCATGTCGGGGCTCACGAATCGCTGCAACTCCGCAGCTCCAGCATGCACTTCACCACGGCACTCCATCGCCTCTTTACCAGCGGCGGGCAATATGAGTTGGTACATATCGGCTTTCAATTGCCGCTCCTCGGCGACGTTGACCCTGTAGTTCGGATACTTCTGGAAGGCTGCCGCCCTTTGGCGCAACCTGGTCAGCGTCGCGGGTGCCGGACCGCTTCAGCACCCGGAACAACGTGAAGGCTTTGGTATCTGGGTCAACGTGAATAATGTGAACGTTGCTCTGATGGCGCAAGAGTGCTCTGACCCACAGGAATGCTAATGGCTCTTTGAGGATGTCCGCGGCGAAAACACGGCCATGTTCAACGACTATCGGGGCCATTTTCAGAGTGAAATACCGTGCCCCCGAACCGATGTCCGCGACGATGCTGCCGTTTTTCAGCTTGAGCGCCTCCATGACTGCTGCTGGTTTCTGCCAACGGTCTCGGGCATACTTGACCGCATTTAACACTCTCAACGTGTAAATGCCCTGATATGCCACCGCCAATGCCACGGTGGCGATGATGACGGCCAACAGAAAGAACGACATTCGCACTCGGTACGCGCGCTGAACCCTGCTGTCGGGAACGGCCATTTGTCTCTAACCACACCTGTCCAAGATATCC
>PLOR01000022.1 GCA_003142185.1 Bryobacterales bacterium | reverse complement strand
CCCATGTCCCCGGTCCGTACCTCTTGTATCAGGGCACGGCTTGAGCCGTGCCGTTGGATCGGGAAAAAGGTCTGGGCTTCAGCCCCTGCGCCCGCAGGAAAGCCTCAGTGGCTAAAGCCTTTGGCTACCGATGTGTTGCGGCACGGCTGAAGCCATGCCCTGATACAATGCCAGCCGCCGAGTTTCCACTTCCATGTCGCACACTCGCATCCGATGCCGCCCGCCGTTGTAGCCTATTGCGTGGGAGACCTAGCCATGCTTATCGCCGATCTTGCCTCGATAGCCGGGCGCTCATACCCGGCCCGGCGCTACACGCAGAACCTGGTTGGTGGCGCCAGCCCGATGCAGGCTGCCAGCTTTTCCCTCGGGTACGTCACGCTCGAACCCAATGGCGGCCAGGTGCCCTGGCACAACCAGGAGCAGGAAGAGATTTACTTCATCGTGAAGGGCGCCGGCGAAATGTGCCTCGGCGAGGAACGCATTGCGATCCACACGGGCCAGGCGGTCTACATTCCACCGCGCGTGTTTCACCAGCTCACCAATACCAGCGCCGAGCCCATGCGCATGATTTATTGCTATGGGCCGGCCGGCGACGTGGCGCACTGGCGGCAGGAATTGGATGGCACCCTGCCGCGCGCCGGCGTGGACGCACCGCCGCTGCCGGCCGGCGCGTGGCCCCAATCCGCCGCCAAGGGGACGCACGCGTGAGCAACCGCACGCAGCACACAGTCGGCATCATCATGAACGGCGTCACCGGGCGCATGGGATTGAACCAGCACCTGCGCCGCTCCGTCTACGCCATCATGCAGCAAGGCGGGGTGATCCTCAGCGACGGCGAGACGATCATGCCGCGCCCGCTGCTGGTGGGCCGCAATCCAGCCAAGCTGGAGGCCATCTCCGCGGAGTGCGGCGGCATGCCTTGGTCCACCAATCTCGATACTGCGCTGGCCGATCCCGCTTACTCGATCTATTTCGACGCGCAAACCACCGGCCGGCGCGCGTCCGCGGTGCGCCAGGCGATCGCCGCGGGCAAGCACGTCTACTGCGAGAAGCCGGTGGCGGAGTCGCTCGACGCGGCGCTCGATCTTTACCGGCTGGCTGAACGCGCACAGATCAAACACGGTGTGGTGCAGGACAAGCTGTGGCTGCCGGGCCTGCTGAAACTCGAGAATCTCCGGCAGCAAGGCTTCTTCGGCCGCATCCTTTCGGTGCGCGGCGAATTCGGCTACTGGGTGTTCGAAGGCGACCACGTTCCGGCGCAGCGGCCTTCCTGGAACTATCGCAAGGAAGAGGGCGGCGGCATCATCATGGATATGCTGTGCCACTGGCGCTATGTGCTCGACAATCTTTTTGGGCGCGTGGAAGCGGTCTCGTGCCTGGGCGCGACGCACATCCCGCGGCGCTGGAACGAAGCCGGCCACCCCTATGCAGCAACCGCCGACGATGCCGCCTATGCAACGTTCGAGCTCGCCGGCGGCATCGTCGCCCACTTCAATTCCTCCTGGTGCGTGCGGGTGCGGCGCGACGACCTGCTGACGCTGCAGGTGGATGGCACGCTCGCGAGCGCGGTCGCCGGTTTGCGTCACTGCTGGATTCAACCTTACGGCGCCACGCCGCGGCCGGTCTGGGACCCCGATATCGAAAGCCCACTCGATTTTTTCGAGGGCTGGCAGAGAGTGCCCGATCAGGACACTTTCGACAACGCCTTCAAGCGCCAATGGGAACTGTTCCTGCGCCACGTGGTGAAGGATGAGCCGTTCCGCTGGGGCCTGCTCGAAGGCGCCAAAGGCGTCCAGCTAGCCGAGCTTGGCCTGGAATCCTCGCGCAAGCGCGCGTGGGTGAAGGTGCCGGAACTCGCCGGTTAAGTGGCTGTGAGAAACGCGGCGCAATGCGCTACGCTGCAAAAGGGAATAGGAGGCACCGTGATCATCCGGCAAAGTGTGTTGCTTACAATTCTGTGTGGAGCGATGGCGATGAATATGGATGCGGCCGTACACGTCGAAAAGACCACTTACAAGGGATGGCAGAACTGTTACCGGGTGAGCAACGGCGAAGTCGAACTCATTGTGACGGCTGACGTCGGCCCTCGCGTGATTCGCTTCGCGTTCGTAGGCGGGCAGAACCTATTCAAGGAGTACCCGGAGCAACTCGGCAAGAGTGGCGAGGAAAAATTCCAGCTTCGTGGTGGAGATCGGGTCTGGAAGGCTCCCGAAGACCCGGTGGCCACCTGGGCCCCGGACAATGTTCCGGTCGACATTCAAGTCACTCCGGCGGGACTGATTGCCCGCGCGCCCGTGGAGCCGCTCACCGGTCTGCAGAAGGAGATCGAAGTAAGCATGGCTTCCTCCGGCACCGGGGTCACCGTGATCCATCGCATCGCCAACCACGCGTTGTTTCCGCTGGAGTTTTCGCCCTGGGTGCTCACCATGATGGCGCAGGGAGGCACCGCGATCACCGGCTTCCCGCCGCGTGGGCATCACCCGCAGAATCTGGAGGCGACCAACCCGCTGGTGATGTGGGCGTACACCAACCTGGCCGATCCGCGTTGGAAATTCACCCGCAAGTACCTGACGCTGCTCCAGGACCCCAACAACAGCGACGCTCAGAAAATCGGTTTGTTCAATCGCGACACCTGGGCCTTCTACGTGCTGAACGGGGAAGCTTTTCTGAAGCGCGCCCAGGCCGATCCATCGAAGACTTACCCGGACTTCGGATGCGCGTTCGAAACGTTCACCAACAACGAATTTCTGGAGATGGAGACGCTGGGCCCCTTGACTCGGGTGCTGCCGGGGCAGACAGTGGAACAGACCGAACACTGGATGCTCTTCCGCCACGTTCAACTCCCCGAGTTGACGGACGAGGCCCTGACCAAGGTGCTGGAGCCGCTGCTCACAGCATCCAAAGGCAGCCAAGCAGAATAAAGTAGATCTTATGGTAGGGCGTCGCGACTTCCTGAAGACCGCCGCGCTGGCCGCGGGCACGAGTCCGAGTCCGGCTTCGGGCATGGAAGCTGAGGCTGGCCGGGCCCCGCTGAAGTCCGCCGGCACGGCTGAGTCGATTCCCGGCTTCTCGTACCCTCGACAATTCTCCGGTCGTCAACTCGCCATGATCGCGTTTCCCTTGGGCGGAATCGGCGCCGGCAGCATCGGCCTTGGCGGGCGCGGTCAGTTGCGAGACTGGGAGATCTTCAATCACCCCGACAAGGGAAGATCCCCGGCGTACGCGTTCCCTGCGATCCGCGCCCGTATCGGCACGGCCGAGCCCGTCACGCGTGTGCTGGAGTCGCGGCTCATTCCACCATACGAAGCCTGGGGCGGCCTGAGTCCGGACCGGGTCTCCGGGCTGGCGCGCCTCGAGAGCGCGACCTTCACCGGTGAGTACCCACTCGCCAAGATCGCCTTCGAAGATCGGGACCTGCCGGTGCTGGTATCGCTCGAAGCCTTCACGCCCATCATTCCGCTGGACGCCGACGCCTCCGGTCTGCCCGTGGCCATTCTGCGCTATGTGGTGACGAATCCCGCCAGCCAGACGGTAGAGGTCTCCATCGCGTTCTCGCTCGACAATCCGGTCGGCGTGGGGGTCCGCGGAGAGCAGCGGGCCGGCATCGCGCAAAAGCGCACCAGCGAATATCGGGAGTCCGGCAACCTTGCAGGGCTTCTGATGACCAATCCCGGCGCCGCCCACGACGCTCCGCTGGCCGGTTCCTTCGCGCTGTGCGTTGCCGGTCCCGGAGACGGCAGGGTGACACACCTGCGCGGCTGGCCGCGCGCGAAGTGGTGGGCAAGCCCGTTGTTGTTCTGGGACGATTTCTCCGGTGACGGTCAACTCGGGCCCGAGGCCGCCGAACGGAACAATGTCGGATCGGTCTGCCTCCAGCGCTCCATCGCGCCCGGCGCAAAAGCGGAGTTCACGTTTCTTCTCGCCTGGCACTTTCCGAATCGCACCACCGCTTTCGGATGGGAGGAACTGAACGGAGATACGTCCGGTGTGGACCCGAATGCCATCATCGGCAACTACTACTGCCAGCGCTTCCCCGATGCCTGGGCCGCGGCCGAATACGCTCGCCAAAACCTGCCCACCCTGGAGCCGCGGATGAAGCGTTTTCTCGCGGCCATGCGAGAGTCCACGCTGCCTGCCCCGGTGAAGGAAGCGGCCATGGCAAATCTCTCCACGCTGGTAACGCCTACCTGCTTCCGCACGGCGGACGGGAAGTTTCGCGGGTTTGAAGGGATCACCGACGATCGCGGCTGCTGCCCCGGCAATTGCACGCACGTCTGGAATTACGAAACCACCACGCCGTTTCTGTTTCCGTCACTGGCGCGCTCCATGCGCGAAGCCGCCTTCGACCTGGCGGATCGTCTGCACGGCATGTTGCCCATCCGCCTGGCACTGCCCGAAGGCAACCAGACGCGTGGCACCACCGCCGCCGACGGAACCATGGGGCAGATCATCAAGACCTTCATCGACTGGCAACTTTGCGGCGATCGCGACTGGTTGCTGCGGATCTGGCCGAAGGTCCGGAAGGCGCTGGAATTCGCCTGGATCGAAGGAGGCTGGGACGCGAACCGCGACGGCGTCCTCGAAGGTGTGCAGCACAACACTTACGACGTCGAGTTCTATGGTCCCAACCCGTTTTGCGGCGTCTATTATCTGGGCGCACTGCGCGCCTGTGAGGAAATGGCGCGAGCCGTGGGTGATGGATCGTTCGCTGCCGAATGCCGCCGTCTGTTCGATAGCGGGAGCCGGTGGATCGACGCTAACCTTTTCAACGGGCATTACTACGTGCAACAGATTCATGGCATCCCGCGCGATCGGATCGCACCGCAGCTTCGCTCCACCGGGGGGGCCGAGGATCCCGAGCATCCCGATTTCCAGCTTGGCGAGGGCTGCCTTGCCGACCAATTGATCGGACAGTATCTGGCCGATATCGCCGGCCTTGGTCCCTTGCTCGCTCCGGATAACATCCGTACGACGCTTGCGTCGATCCTCCGTTACAACTATCGAAGCAATCTGGAGCGGCACGACTCTGTCCAGCGGGTCTATGCGCTCAACGACGAAGCCGCGGTCCTTGTCTGCGATTACGGCCCTGCGAAGCGGCCGAGTATACCTTTCCCTTATTACGCTGAATCCTGGACCGGGATCGAATACCTCTTTGCCACCCAACTGCTCTTTTCCGGCAAGATCGACGAAGGTGTGCGCTGCTATGAGGATGTCCGGCGGAGGTATGACGGCGAGCGGCGCAATCCGTGGGATGAGTTCGAATGCGGCCATCATTACGCCCGCGCCATGTCGGCGTGGTCGGGCATCCTGGCGCTCAGCGGATTCCGCTATCGGGGCGACGAGGACAGAGTTGTCGTCGCGCCGCGTCTTCCCGGTCCGGACATCCGGTCGTTCTGGTCGACGGCCACCGGATGGGGTATGTTCTCGCAGTCGGTGCGCGATGGACGCACGCGCTTCGCGCTTTCGGTGATCGAGGGGAAACTCCCCTGTCACGCGGTGGAGCTCGTTGTCGCTACCCCGCCTGGAGCCAAATCCGTGGCGCGCGCCGGAGAGAATATGCTGGCGCATGAGTTGCGGCGCGAAAACAAACGCGTGGTCTTTCTCTTGGCCGAAACCGTAGCGCTAGCGCCGGGCGCCGATCTTATCCTGGAAGTCTGACCGTGACGCCGGCAAGGACTGCAAGAGTTATTGACGACTTCCATGTCCGAACAACAGCGAGGAATAGTCGGATGAGAAACACGCACGCTCACCTAGTTCGATTAGTTGTCCTGTTGTCTCTATTGCTGGCGAATGCTTTCGAGGCCAGATCGCAAGATGCCACTTACAGACCAAAGAACCAGCTCATTCCGGCGCCTGGCTGCCTGACTATGAAGGGTGCTTGGGAAGGAGGCTCCGCTACTTGCACCGAAGCGAGCCATCAACTCTGGCTGAAGGATGTGCAGCATTGGCGGATGGAGCGGAAAATCCGCATCGGCTACAGCTCTTCCAGATATGATCGGCCGGAAGTGCAGTGGGCGCAGTCCAGCTTCATGCAGCCGCAGATGATGGTCCAGGATCGCTATTTCTATGACCCGGCCGCCGGTAAGTACACGGTCAACCGATACCTCGACGATCTCGAACAACGCTACGGCGGCATTGACTCTGTTCTCATCTGGCCGACTTACCCAAATATGGGCATAGACAACCGCAACCAGTTGGACATGGTCAGAAGTATGCCCGGCGGCGTGAACGGGCTGAAGCAGATGGTGGCGGATTTTCATCGGCGTGGTGTGCGTGTTCTCTTCCCTATGATGATGTGGGACCAGGGGACGCGCGACCCGGGTCGCGCATGGCCGGATGCAATCGCCGCATTGATGAAAGAGATCGGCGCCGATGGCATCAACGGCGACACGCAGGACGGCGTTCCTCTGGAGTTCTCGCTGGCGGCCGACCGCGCCGGGCACCCTCTGGTGTTCGAACCGGAAGGCGGTCCATCGGAGGAAGCGCTCGCCTGGAATCTCATGACGTGGGGACAGTACAACGGCCAGTACGATTTCGTTCCGGGCGTGGATAAGTACCGCTGGCTCGAACCGAAACATATGGTGAACATATCCGACCGTTGGAACCGGAGTAAGACGGACGACCTGCAGTATGCGTTTTTCAATGGCGAGGGCTGGGAATCGTGGGAGAACATTTGGGGTATCTGGAACGGCATCACCCCACGGGACGCAGAAGCTACACGCCGGGTCGCGGCCCTGGAACGAGGCATCGCCCGGTTCCTCATCAGCCCGGAGTGGGAGCCTTTCTATCCGATGCATCGGTACGGCGTGTTCGCCAGCCGGTGGCCTACGGCCGAGGAAACCGTATGGACGATCGTGAATCGCAACGAATACTCGACCGACGGCGCCCAGATGACCATCCCACATCGCGACGGCGTCCGTTATTTCGACTTGTATCACGGGTCTGAGTTGAACCCTCAACGCGAGCCGGCGGTTATCGTCTTTATTGGCCCACTTCAGGACCTTCTGGACGTGCCCACCTTCGACGTACTTTCCTTTCCCCTCGAAGCGCGAGGCTACGGCGCGGTTCTTGCTACTCATGGCGAACCTTCGGACGCGCAGCGAAAACTCATGGCAAAGATGCAGTCCATGACGGCGCAGCCGCTGTCGAGCTATTCCAACGTTTGGAAAACGCTGCCGCAAAAGCTGGTCGAGGTTCGTCCCACCGCGCCCGCCTCCTCGGCGCCGGAAGGGATGATTCGCATTCCCGAGGATGACTTCCTATTCAAGGTGGAGGGAATCGAAATCGAGGGGTCCAATGACGTCGGAGTGGACGTCCAGTACCCTTGGGAGCCGGACGCCCGCCGCTTCCACGAGCATAGGGTGACGATTCGCGCCTTTTACATCGACAAGTACCCGGTGACCAACGCACAGTTCAAGAAGTTCCTCGACGCATCGCGCTATCGTCCCAGGGACGATCATGACTTTTTGCGGGACTGGAAGGATGGCACGTTTCCGCAAGGCTGGGCCAATAAGCCTGTGACGTGGGTGTCGCAGGAGGATGCTCGCACCTACGCCGCCTGGGCCGGCAAACGCCTTCCGCGCGAGTGGGAGTGGCAGTATGCCGCGCAAGGCAACGATGGCCGTCTCTATCCCTGGGGTAACGACTGGCGGCCGACGGCAGTCCCTGACGCGTGGACCGGGCGAGACATGGCCGGAGCCGACAACGTGGATGCCCACCCGGGCGGAGCGAGTCCGTTCGGTGTCATGGATCTGGTGGGGAACGTCTGGCAGTGGACCGATGAATACGTCGACGATCACACGCGTGCCGGCATCCTGCGCGGAGGCAGTTACTACCAACCGCAGGGATCGATCTGGTATTTCCCCCAGGCATACCGCAATGACCAGCACGGCAAGCTGCTCCTGATGGCGCCCAGCTACGACCGGTCAGGCGGACTGGGGTTCCGCTGCGTGGTGGATGCGCCATAAACGCGCTGCCCGCATGAGCGCGTCTGGGAGATATACTGTGACCAGACCAATCAGATTCGATTGTCCGAAATCGCGCAGGGCGTGGTAGCCGTGCGGTTAGCACCCGACTGAAGGAGTTGGAGCATGCAGCGTCCACGCTTTTCTGCCGCGCCCTCGCTGGTGGGAAGCTTTCCGCATAACGACCCGCAGCCCCTGGTCGATCGCATCTTCAGCCGTTTCACGGCGCTGCCCGCGTGGCCGCAGTTGCCGGCGCGGGACTGGCTGGAAAGCATGTACGTCCAGTACTCCGAGGGCCTGCCAGGGGCGGTGGTGGATCGCGCCGCTGGGCGCATCTACTTCAGCACGGGCGAGGGGTTTGAAGACCAGTTGGAGGCGTTCTATCAGGCGGTGGTCGAAGAGGACGTCGAACGCTTCGCGGTCGGCCGCGACTACGCTTTGGGATTGCACCTCTTCCTCGAGACCCTCCCTCGCCTGGGCGCAGGCCGCCCGCGCTGGGTGAAAGGGCAGGTGACCGGCCCATTCAGCTTCGCGATGACCGTCACCGACGCGAACAAGCGCGCGCTTGCCTACACTCCCGAACTCCACGAAGTAGCCGTGCAGGGCATGGCGATGAAGGCCCGCTGGATGGCCCGGCAACTTCGGCGGGTGTCGGATGGCGCGCTGGTGGTGCTCGACGAGCCATATCTCTGTTCGTTCGGTTCCGCGTTCGTCAACGTGTCGCGGCAGGATGTGATTGCGGCGCTCACCGGCGCGGTGGAAGCCATTCACCTGGAAAACGCTCTGGCCGGACTGCATTGTTGCGGGAACACGGATTGGTCCCTGGTGCTGAGCGTGGCCCTGGATGTGATCAACTTCGACGCGTACGAATTCTTCCAGGGACTTTCGCTCTACCCTGCCGAGTTGGATGCGTTTCTGCGGAGGGGCGGCATCCTGAGTTGGGGCATCGTACCCCCTTCGCGTTCCGGCGTCGATCTGGACGCGCGCGTCTTGCTGGCCGCGCTCGACGATCGCATCGGACAACTGGTATCCAAGGGCATCGACCGCGCAATGCTCTACCGGCAGGCACTGCTCACGCCTTCCTGCGGGCTGGCGACGGAGACCGTCGAGAGGGCGGAAAGCACGATGGATGCGCTGGTCGAATTGTCGTGCCTGGTTGGGGAACGGGAAGGGTTCGCATGATCGTCGCCGTGGTTGGCAAAGGGGGCGTGGGGAAGACCACGATCGCTGCGCTGATTCTGCGGCGTCTGATCGAGTGCGGAGAAACTCCCGTTCTCGCCATCGATGCCGACCCGTCCAACTGCCTGGGCCACGCCCTCGGGATCGCCGCCGGACCGACCCTTGCCGACATGCGCGAGGAACTGCGCAACGGCACGGGCCGGCCGCCCTCGATGTCCTCTTCCGAATGGTTCGCCCTGCAAGCCGAAGAGGCCATGGTGGAAAATGCCGGCTTCGATCTCCTGACCATGGGGCGTCCCGAGGGCAAAGGCTGTTACTGCTACGTCAACAATCTGATTCGCGATCATCTGGACCGCCTGGCGCGTTCCTACCGCCATGTTCTGGTGGATTGCGAAGCGGGCCTGGAGCACCTTTCACGGCGCACCAGCGGCCGCGCGGATGTGCTGGTGTGCGTGGCCAACCGTTCGCGCATGGCGGCGGAGACCGTCCGCCGATCGCTGGACCTCTATCGCGACATGCACGACGGCCCTCCGCCCAGAGCCGACCTGGTGCTCAACCAATGCGAAGCGGGGCAGGCCGGCATTTCGAGCGCGCCTTTTCGTCATGTCCTCGAAGTTCCCCAGGACCCGCAAATCGCGGAGTTCGATTCCACGGGAGCCTCACTGCTGAGCTTGCACGCGCCTTCGCCGGCAGTGGCGGCGCTGGCGAGTTGGGAGGTGCGCGGATGACGTGGCGCACGCACTCTTGCGTGCCGCGTCGGCACTCCTGCCGACGCCCGGCGACTCGGGGCGAAGCAGCGTCGAGAAGAGTCTCGACGCTGCACGCAGGAGTGCGTGCGCCACATTGGCTGGTCCACACATGGAAGGTTCGCCCATGAAAGTAGCTGTTGCAGGCAAGGGCGGAGTTGGGAAAACGACCGTGGCCGCGTCACTGGCCCGCTGCTGGCGGGAGCTTGGCTACCGGGTAGTTGCAGTGGATGCGGATCCCGACGCCAACCTGGCGGGGACGCTCGGTTACCGCGGCCCGGCCATCACCCCACTGGTCGAATTGAAATCGTTGATCGAAGAGCGCGTCGGCGGCGGCGAGGGATGGGGCGGCTTCCTGCGCATGAACCCGCGCGTGGATGACATTCCCGAGCAGTTCGGAATTGCAGTGGACGGCGTGCGCGTGCTGGTGATGGGCACCATCGAACGCGGCAAACGCGGCTGCGCCTGTCCCGAGAACATCCTGCTCCGCGAGGTGCTGAACCATCTGCTGCTCAACGGCCACGAGCGCGTGGTGGTGGATATGGAAGCCGGCATCGAACACCTGGGCCGGGGCACGGCCGAAGGCGTGGACGCCATGCTGGTGGTGGTGGAACCGGGATGGGCCAGCCTGGAAACCGCGGCGCGCGTGGTTGCGCTGGCGCGCGACCTGGGAATCCGGCGGACCTGCGCCATCGCCAACAAAATTGCGTGTACAGCCGATTTGGATTTCGTGCGCGCCCAACTAGGTGCGACTGAAATTCTGGGCGTCCTTCCCGCCGACCGCGATCTGGAACTGGAGGCCCGCACCGGCGAGATCGACCGCTGCCGGCCGTTTCATCGGGAAATGCTGCGCATTGCCGGGCTGCTGGGAGAGTGAAGAAAATGACGAATCCTCAAAACCGCTCCGCCGACCCCGCCGCGCGGGAAATGCTGGTCCTCGCGGAAGAACTGGGCGCCAAGACCGTGTGGGACCGTCACGACGACCTGAAACCGCTCTGCGGGTTCGGCGAGCTCGGACTGTGTTGCGACGTCTGCTACATGGGGCCGTGCCGTATCGATCCGTTCGGCGAGCGGGCGCAGGTGGGCGCGTGTGGCGCCGATGCGCACCTGATCGTGGCCCGCAACCTGGCGCGCGCGGTTGCGTGCGGCGCGGCAGCGCACAGCGACCATGCGCGCGAAGTGGTCGAGGTCTTTCGCGGCGCGGCCGAGGCCGGCTCCTCTTCGGGATATGCCATTTCCAACCCCGAAAAGTTGATGGCGCTGGCGTCCGAATGGGGCGTCGAATCCGCCAACCGGAGCGGGCGCCATGTGGCGGCCGACCTGGCCGCTCGCATGGCTTCGCAATTCGGCTTGCAGGATGGTCCGCTGATTCCGCTCGCGCGCGCTCCCGAAGAGCAGCGCCGGCGATGGGAGAAGATGGGGATCGCACCGCGCGGCATCGATCGCGAAATCGTCGAGCTGCTGCATCGTACTCACCACGGCGTGGAATCGGACCCGGTAGCGCTGCTGCGTGCCGCCATGCGCGCCGCGCTGGCCGATGGCTGGGGCGGCTCCATGATCGCCACCGATGTGCAGGACACGCTCTTCGGCGGCCCGTTGGCTATCCGCTCGCGCGCCAACCTCGGCGTGCTCGAAGAGAAGCAGGTCAACATCCTGGTACACGGCCATGAGCCGGTGCTGAGCGAGATGCTGGTGGCGGCCAGCCGCGAGGGCGAGATGCTCGCGCTGGCGCGCCAGGCCGGCGCCGAAGGCATCAACATCGCGGGCATTTGCTGCTCGGCCAACGAAATCCTGATGCGGCAGGGCATGCCCGTTGCCGGCAACTATCTCCACCAGGAACTGGCGCTGCTCACAGGCGCCGTGGACCTGATGGTGGTGGATGTGCAGTGCGTGATGCCTTCGCTTCCCCAGGTGGCCGCCTGCCATCACACCCGGCTGGTCACCACTTCGTCGAAGGCCCACATACCGGGCGCGGAGCATATCGAGTTCGATTCGCACCACGCCAAACGGACCGCCAGGGAAATTCTCGCTCGCGCCGTGGAGGCGTTCCAACACCGCGATCCGGCCCGGGTACACATCCCTCGCCACAGTATGGATCTGGTGGCCGGCTTCACCAACGAGAATCTGCCGCACTACCTCGGCGGGCGGTTCCGCGCCGGATACCGGCCGCTGATCGACGCCATCGCCGCCGGCCGCATCCGCGGCGTGGTGGCCGTGGTGGGCTGCAACACGGCGCGCATCTGCCAGGACAGCCTGCATCTCGCCCTGGTGCGGCGCCTTTTGTCGCAAGACGTACTGGTGGTGCAGACCGGGTGCAGCGCCATCGCCAGCGCCAAGGCCGGCTTGCTGCGGCCGGAAGCAGCCATGGAATACGCCGGCCCGGGGCTGCAGGAAGTGTGCGCGGCGGTGGGCGTGCCGCCGGTTCTGCACGTCGGCAGTTGCGTGGATAACTCGCGCATCCTTTTGATCTGTTCGGCGCTGGTGGCCGAAGGCGGCATCGGCGCCGATCTTTCGGAGTTGCCGATTGCCGCAGCCGCGCCCGAAGCCATGAGCGAAAAGGCCGTCACCATAGGGCTCTATGCGGTGGCGTCGGGAGTCTTCACCGCGTTCACGCCGGTCCCGCGCGTGGCTGGAAGCCGGGTGGTGCGCCAATACCTGGAGCACGACGTCGAACGGGAAACCGGCGGGCGGTTCCTCTTCACCAACGATATTGAAGAGGCCGCGCAGGGGATTCTGGCGCACCTCGATGGCAAGCGCAAGGCGCTGAACCTGGCGCCCATGATGTACCAGGACGGCGTGCGCTCGAATGCGTCGGGCTCATTCCGCGCTCTCTCCACTTTCGTCCCGCCGGCTGGCCTCGCTTCGCTCGGCTGCGGCAAGGCCCAGGAACGCAGTCAGTTGCGGCCTCCGGAGGAATGATGCGCCCCGTTTTGGTTTTCAATCGCGATCATTGCCTGGCCTGCCGCAGTTGCGAGCTGGCCTGCTCAGTGGCGCATTCCGAAAGTGATGCGCTAGAAGCCGCCATCGCCGAGGAGTTTCCGCCCACGCGGCGCGTGGTTCTGGCTGCCGCTGCCGACGGCCTCGAAGCGCTGCGTTGCGAACAGTGCCTGGAACCGCTGTGCGCTTTTGCCTGCAAGAGCGGCGCACTCCGCCGCGACCCGGCTACCGGCCGCGTGACGCTGGACGACGCCCGCTGCGTCGGCTGCTACATGTGCCTGATGGTGTGTCCCTTTGGCATCCGTCCCGATCCGGCGCGTCGCCGTGTGGTGCGTTGCGACGTTTGCCAGGACCGCGCGATACCGGCTTGCGTGGAAGCTTGCCCCACCGGCGCATTGAGCGCGCACACGCCGCCCGACGAGCGCATGCGCAGTGACTTCGAAGGGCAAGTGGTAGTGGTGGGATCGTCCGCCGCCGGAACCGCCGCCTGCGAGGCCGCGCGCGAGCGCGCGCCGGCGTGCTCCATTACGATGGTCACCGCCGACTCGTCGCTGTACTCGCGGCCGTTGCTCTCCTACGCTCTGGCGGGCCGCCTCCAGCCGGAGCAGACCGATTGGCGCGCCAGAGATTACCTGGAACACGAGCTAGGCGTTCATGTCCTCGGCGGGCGCAAGGCGTCGCGGCTCGAACCCGACGTGGGAGCGCTGATGCTCGATAACGGCGACGAACTCGGATTCGAACGCCTCATTCTCGCGACCGGCGCGCGGGCGGCGGGGCTTTCCATCCCCGGCGCGAATCTCGCGGGCGTGTTCGCGCTGCGCGATGCCGAAGACCTGGCAGCGATTTCGGATTGGTGCGGCAAGATGTCTCCGACGCCGCACGCGGTAGTGCTGGGCGGCGGCAACGTGGGCCTGCAAGCGTGCGAGGCGTTCCTCGAGCGCGGACTGCGCGTGACGGTGGTGGTGGCGTCTGTGCATTTGCTTTCGCAGATGGTGGATGCGGAAGCCGGCCGCCGCCTGGCGGACCTGTTCCGCGCGCACGGCGTGGAGGTCCGCACTGGCCGCGATGCCGTCGAAGTGGTGGGCGGCACGCGCGTGGAAGCCGTGCGGCTCGATAACGGCGAACTGCTGCCGGCGGACCTGGTGCTGGTGGCCAAGGGCATCGTGCCCAACGTGGAATGGCTGCGGGGAACGGGCATACGGATCGGCCGCGGGATCTCGGTGGATCTCTGCGGGCGCACCAGCTTGCCGGGAATCTTCGCCGCCGGAGATTGCGCGGAGGCGCCCGACCCGCTGACGGGCCGCCTGTCGCTCAGCGGCATCTGGCCGGTGGCGTACGAAATGGGCCGCGCGGCCGGAAGTACCGCGGTGGGCATCGAGCGGGCATCGGCCGGCGCGCTGCGCATGAATGCTTCGCGGTTCTTCGGCGAATCGATCATCTCGGTGGGCGAGGTCCGGCCCGAACGGCTGCAAGGCGCGCGAACCGAAATCCCCGTCAACCGCAACGGCGCGTACCGCAAGTTGGTGTACCAGAACGGACGCCTGGCCGGAGCGCTGCTTTACGGCGACATCACCGGCGCCGGCAGCTACTATCGCGAATATCGTAAGTGAGTGAACTGATGTCGAGGATTATTGCATCGCGGGAGTTGGCAGGCGAAATCGCCTGCCCCACATCGAGGGAGTGAACTGATGTCCAGAATCATTGCATCGGCGGCTATTCGCGGCGGCCACGCTTGCGTGCGGCGGGCGGAGACGATGCTGGCCGAAGCCCTCGGCCGCCACAACCGCAATACCGCCATCGGGTTTCCATCCACCGCTTATGCTCTGCCCATCATCCTCGCGCTGACGGGAAAGCGAGTGGAGAAACTCGGCGACCTGGAAGAAGCCGTCGGCGCCGCCCGCTCGTGGCTTCCCGCCGAACCCACCGAAAAGCTTTGGCTTCCCTATCTGGGCGGCGCTCTCGATGCGGGCGCGGCCACGCTGGTGGCGCAGGAGGCCATTGAGGCGCTCAAGCCGTTGCACGGCATCCCACTCGAATTCGATTACTGGCTGGGTCCCACCACCGATGGCATCTTGCGCGAGCAAGGCATCAAGCTGGTGGATGGCCGCATGCCCGGATTCGCGGCCTGCGTGGGCGCGCTGCCCGATGACGAGACTGCCGAGCAACTGGCGCGCGACCTGCAAGAGCGCAACCTGCTGGTCTTCATGGGCGCCAATTGCGCGGGCGAAACCATGGCCGCGCAGCTCAACCGGCGCGGCGTGCAAATGAACTGGGAGACGTTCCTGGTTCCTTACGGGCCGGATACGTCGTCCATCGTGCACGCCCTCGGCTTCGCTTGCCGCGCCGCGTTCACCTTCGGCGGCCTCAAGCCGGGCGGCCTCGAGGAAACCCGCGAGATCCTGCTCTACAACCAGCGCCGCGTGTTCGCCTTCGTGCTGGCGCTGGGTGAAGTGGACGATGAGAAATACGCCACCGCCGCCGGGGCCATCAATTTCGGCTTCCCGGTGATCGCCGATACCGATATCCCGGAGATTCTGCCCAGCGGCATCTGCACTTACGAACACGTCGTCTCGAACGTGGCTCACCGCGACATGCCCGCGCGCGCGGTGGAAGTGCGCGGCGTCAAGATCCACACCGTGGAGATCCCCATTCCGGTGCGGCACGGCCCCGCGTTCGAAGGCGAGCGCGTGCGCAGGGAAGAAGTCGCTATCGAGTTCGGCGGCAAGTATACGCGCTGTTTCGAGTACCTCGCCAGCCGCCCCATGGACCAGGTGCAGGACGGGCTGATTCGCGTGGTTGGGCCGGAGATCGGCGACGTGCCGGAGGGCGCGCGCCTGCCGCTGGCGATCTTCGTGGAAGTGGCCGGCCGCAAGATGCAGCCCGAGTTCGAATCCATTCTCGAGCGGCACATCCATTCCTTCCTATCTGAACCGATGGGCGTGATGCACCTGGGTCAGCGCGACACGGTCTGGCTGCGCATTTCCAAAAAGGCGCGCGACGCCGGGTTCCGCATCGAGCACCTGGGGACGGTGTTGCTGCACAAGCTGAGGAACGATTTCCCGGCCATCGTGGACAAAGTGCAAGTCACCCTGTTCACCGAATCAGCCGGCGTGGAGGAACTTTATCCCACCGCCGCTGCCGCTTACCAGTCGCGAGACGAACGCATGGGCGCGCTGACGGATGAGCGCGTGGAGATCTTCTATTCCTGCGCACTGTGCCAGAGCTATGCCCCCAACCACGTCTGCATCATCACTCCCGAGCGGTTGGGCCTGTGCGGCGCGTACAACTGGCTGGATGGCAAGGCCGCTTACGAAATCAACCCGCACGGCGGCAATCTGCCGGTGCGCAAGGGCGATTCGGTGGACCCCGTGCTCGGCCAGTGGAAGGGCATCAACGACTTCATTCGCAACGCCTCCAACGGCGCCTTCGAGCGGTTCTCGGCCTATTCGATGATCACCGACCCGATGACCTCGTGCGGCTGCTTCGAGTGCATCGCGTGCATTCTGCCGGGTACCGGCGGCATCATGATCGTGGATCGCGAATACGCGGGCGAGACGCCCGTCGGCATGACGTTTTCCTCGCTGGCGGAGATGACCGGAGGCGGGCAGCAAACGCCGGGATTCATCGGCATCGGCACCATCTACGCACTCTCGCGCAAATTCATCAGCGCCGATGGCGGCTTGGCGCGCCTGGTGTGGACCACGACGCGCATCAAGCAAAAACTGGGAGACAGGCTGCGGCAGCGCTGCGAGGAACTGGGCAAGCCCGGCTTCTATGAGAAGATCGCCGACGAAACCGTCTGCACGGAGCTGGAGCCGCTGATCGAATACCTGGCGACGGTGGAGCACCCCGCGCTGGAGATGGGCGAGATGGTCTGATGCCGACAGATAAATTGGAGCGCGCACCACGTCTTTCGGCGATGAGCCTTGAGGAACCCCAAGCATGAGTCTGGACCTGAAACCGAAGAAATGGGCGGGCGCGCTCCGCGAGGTGACGTTGGGAGCGGGCAGCCGCCGGCCGGTCGCCGTGGGCGGCGGCAACGGTCTGCCGCTCCATACCTTCGAAGCCGCGTTTCCGCATCGGCCCGCGCTGGCGTTGGAGATCACCGACGTGGACCCGGTGCGTTGGGTGGAAAGCGTCCGCCAGCCGTGGGAAGGCGTCCTGGGCCGGCCCGCGGAGGCTGCCCGGCGGGCTGTCGCGGATTTCGGCGCCGATCTTCTGCTGGTCCACCTGATGGGCACTCACACGGACCGCGGCAACCGCTCCCCGGAGCAGGCCGCCGCCGATGTCGGCGCGGTGCTGGAAGCGGTGAACGTGCCCCTGATCGTGAAGGGGCCGGGCGCCGGCCAGAAGCAGAACACGGTGCTGGCACGCGTGGCAGAAGACTGCCGGGGAGAAGGGCTCGCGCTGCATTCGGCAACCAACGAAGATTACAAAACGCTGGCCGCGGTCGCGGTGGCTTACGGCCACGCGCTGGTGGGGGAGAGCCCGATTGACGTGAACATGGCCAAGCAGCTTAATATTCTGCTGGCGGATAGCAATGTGGATCTGAATCGCGTGCTGATCGATCCGCTCACCGGCGGCCTGGGCTATGGATTGGAGTACAGCTACTCCGTGATGGAGAGAATCCGGCTGGCGGCTTTGGGTGGCGATGCGATGCTGAATTGCCCCATCGTCTGCCTGGTGGGAGAAGAGGCGTGGAAGGCCAAGGAAGCCAAGGTTCCTGCCGATAAAGAGCCGCTTTGGGGAAGCCAGCGGGAGCGCGGCATCCACTGGGAGGTGGCTACCGCCATGACTCTGATCGAGGCCGGCGCCGAGGTGGTGGTGCTGCGCCATCCCGAGACGCTCGACAGAATCCGCAAGCAACTGGATTCGTGGTTCGGCTCCGAACCGAGCCACGACCGTGAGGGAGTGGTGCAGAATTCATTTCGAGCCACGGATGAACACCGATGAACACAGATAAGACCTTGGTTTTAGATCCGTGTTCATCAGTGTTTATCTGTGGCTATGGTTTCACGGCGTCTGAGGGAGTGGTTCACCAGGAAGGTACAACATCGCAGCATCGCGAAACCAGCGGAGGCGCACCATGCCGTTGACCGGTTTGCAGATTTTCAAACTCCTTCCCAATACCAACTGCAAAAAGTGCGGGTATCCTACCTGCCTGACCTTCGCCATGAAGCTGGCCGCGGGAAAGGAAGCGCTGGAGAAGTGCCCGGATGCCTCGCCGGAGGCCAAAGCGGCGCTAGGTGCTGCCTCGGCGCCGCCCATTCGTGGCGTCACCGTCGGCCGCGGCGATCGAGCCATCACAGTCGGGGAAGAGACGGTTTTCTTCCGCCACGAAAAGACCTTCGTGCGGCATCCCGGACTGTTCCAGATTTTCGATCCCGCCGGACTCACGGCGGCCGAACGCGACGCCAAGCTGGACCACTGGCGCGCGATCCGCATCGAACGCGCCGGAGAGACGTTTCAGGTGGATGGCATCGCCGTTGTGGAAACCGCGGAGAGCGTAGCCGCCGCCGTCGCTGCCTCTGACCGCGGGTTTCCGGTTGCCATTCTCGCGGCGACGCTGCCCGGCGCGACCGCCATCGCGGAGAGAATCAAAGAGCACCGCCCCCTGCTGGTTCCACCCGCTGGCGCGAACCTGGAGGGATACGCCGCTTTGGCTGCGCGTCTCGGCATACCGCTGGTGGTGGGAGCGCCGGACCTGGCCTCGCTGGCCGACGCGGCCCGCGACGCCGCGCGCGCTGGCGTCACCGATATTCTGCTCGAACCACCCGGCGCCGATCCGCGCTTGCTGCATCACAGCCTCAGCGCCATCCGCCGTGGCGCGCTCGACCGCATCCATCCAGGCCTGGGCCACCCGGTCTTCCTGTGCGTGGGCGCCGGTGAGATCGAAAAAGCCGTGCTGGGCATCACCAAGTTCGCGTCGCTCGTGGCTCTGGCCGATTGCGGCGGGGAGACCTGGCTGCCCCTCTGGACCCTGCGGCAGAACATTTACACCGACCCGCAAAAGCCGCTGCAAATGGACCCCGGCCTGTATGCCATCGGCGAGCCGAACGACCGGTCGCCGCTGCTGGTCACCTCCAATTTTTCGCTGACCTATTTCATTGTCTCGACGGAAGCGGAAGCTTCCGGCGTGGCGTGTCATCTGGCCGTGGTGGATGCCGAAGGACTGAGCGTGCTGACCGCCTGGTCCGCCGGCAAATTTTCGGGCGACCGCGTGGCCAAAGCCCTCCGCGAGATGAAAGCAGCCGAACGCGTGAGCCACCACACCGTGATCATTCCCGGATATGTCCCGGTAATTTCCGGCGAACTGGAGGATGCCCTGGGTGACGGCTGGCATGTGCTGGTGGGCCCGCAAGAGGCGTCCGACATCGCGCCCTTCTTCCGCGATGTCTGGGGACCGCTGGCCCGCGACTTGGGAACGCATCCGTAACACCGGTTGATCGCCGATGCCTTCGCACCCAGTCCGGTTCTCACCCTCCGGCCGCTCCACCAGCGTCGCGGAGGGATCGAGCATCCTGCGCGCCGCCGAGTTGGCCGGCGAACCGGTGCGCGCGGAATGCGGAGGACGAGGCGCGTGCGGGCGCTGCCTGGTACGCATTCTCGAAGGGCAGGTCCCCGAGTACCGCGTTCTGCGGCGCGAATCCGGCTTCCCGCAAGTGCTGGCGTGCCTCACGCCCGTGCATGGACCGCTGACCGTCGAGCCGCTGGTGGAAGCGCAACTACCCAAGCTGGTCTCGAGCGACCGGTACATCGGTACGGATGCTCTTTCGGCGTGGGCTCCCTGGCCGCTCGAGCTGGCGCCGCTGGTGGAATGCCGCGAGCCGGAGGATCTGGGCGTGGCTCTCGATATCGGCACCACCACATTGCGGCTGCTGCTGATCCGTCTGTCCGATGGCGTGATCGTGGGCGAGGCCGGGGCTTACAATCCGCAGATCTCGAAAGGCGCCGACGTGATCTCCCGCATCGTCGCGGCGGAGAAGGGCGGGCTGGGCGAACTGGCATCCTCGATTCGCCTGGCTGTGGTTTCGATGATCGGCGAAGCGGCGGCTGGAGGCCTTGATCCAGGGCGCATCCGCGGCTACGTGGTGGCGGGCAACGTCACCATGATCCACCTGCTGTTGGGCGAGGATCCCTCGGGGATTCGCCGCGTACCATCGCAGCCGCGCGCCTTGGCCTTTCGCCCGGTGGACGCGGCGAACCTGGGATGGCCCGGCCGCGGTGCGCCGGTCGACAGCGTTCCAGGCGCGGGCGGATGGGTCGGCGGCGACATACTGGCCGGGGCGGTGCGCGCCGGCTTCTCACGCGCGACTGAGACGGCCCTCTACGTGGACCTGGGGACGAACGGCGAGATCGTCTTCGGCAATGCCGATTTCGCGCTGGCGTGCGCGTGCAGTGCGGGCCCGGCGTTTGAAGGCGGCGGGATACGCTGCGGCATGCGCGCGGACCGTGGCGCGGTGGACGGCGCCGCCATCGATGGGGAAAGTGGCGCGATGGAGCTTTCCGTGATTGGCGGTGGACGCGTCCGCGGCCTGTGCGGGTCGGGGTTGATCGCGCTGGCCGACGCCCTGTTCCGCGCCGGCTGGATTGACCGCGGCGGCAGGCTAACCGCGCGCGTGCCCGGGGAACGCCGCATGGAAGGCAAGTGGGGCGGTGCGATTGCACTCTCCGCCGACCAGCGCGTGGCGCTCTGGGAGCGGGACCTGGCGAGTCTCATTCGCGCCAAAGCGGCAATCTTCGCGGGCATACGCTCGCTGGTCGATTCGCTCGGCCCGGGCGGCCCCTCCATAGAGAGAGCGTATGTCTCGGGCAACTTCGGCCGCTATCTCAACCTGCCGGCCGCGGTGGGAATCGGGCTGCTGCCGGACATCCCGCTCGGACGCTACGGTTACATCGATAACGGATCGCTCGAAGGCGCCGCGCTGAGCCTGCTCTCGCGCGAGTTCCGCGATGAAATCGCCACCTATCTTACGCGCGTGACCTACGTGGACCTCGCCGATCTCGCCGGCTACATGGACGAGTTTGTGGGCGCCTCATTTCTTCCCCATACGAGCCCCGATTTGCTGCGCATGGGGTGAGCGCCGGATCGGTACAGCCCGGTGGGAACGATCGTGCCCACGGGCAGGTGTTAAGTTACTGAAAGCAATAAGAACCGGCGGCCATCCGTGGGCACGATCGTTCCCACGGAGCCAGTGAACCGGGCGAAAAACGAAGCGGGGCACCCAAGCAAACCGGGTACTGGCACGAAGTTTCGCAAGAGCAGCGAGATTCGTGCCAGTCCCGCTTTGCTTCCCAATCTCACTGTGGCACAGGAAGGCGGGCGGCGCGGCATCCGGAGTACGCAGAAGATGGTGTAAGGCCTATGGGGACAGCGGATTGGGAAATTTGCCGGAGTGGTGATTGAAGGCGCGAGCTTTGCGCGAAGGCGATGTCCGGATTGATCCTCTGCCCGGGAGGAGCGTTTGACCATCTGGGCCGACAGAACTTCAGGGCATTCTCAAGTCCCTCTTGGGAAATCGCTTTTGCGGTATTCTGGAAGTCCTTGAACCTTTCGGAGGAGAGTCTGGGATGATGGCGAAACGCCGTACTCTGACGTGGGTGGTTGCCACTGCGGTGGTCGTTCTGGCTGTCGGCATCGCGATCTATCGCTACGCCTCCAAGGGATCTGCTTTGAAGCCACTCGTGTGGGGTGGCCCCACGAATATCTCGATGCTGCCGATCATCGCGCAGCAGAAAGGCTTCTTCCAGGCGGAAGGTCTGGACGTCCGGCCCAATTATCTGCAAACGGGCAAAGTGGCGATGGATGCGGTGGTTAGTGGCGACCTGAATTTCGGCGTCATCGTGGAGACCAACGTCGCCTTTGTGAAGTTCCAGGAGGGGGCCGACGTCAAGGTGATCGCCAGCGTCATGCGGAAGCACGATGACGCGATCATGGCGCGGCGGGACAAGGGCATCCGAACGCCAAAGGATCTGGAGGGCAAGACCCTGGCTCTGGTTCCCGGCACGACTTCTCACCGGTTCGCGGACCTTTTCGTCGATTTCTACAAGCTGGACCGAAAGAAGATCCAGTTTCTCAGCCTGACGGCACCCAGCATTCAGGCCTCGGTGCTGAATGGGAGCATCCCCGCGGGATCGGTCTGGCAGCCATACCGCTACAACGTCGAGCAGGCGCTCGACGGCAAGCTGGTGCAGTTCAACGATCCGCGGATTTACACCGCGTATGGATTGCTGGCGGTGCGGGGCGATTTTGCCAAGGCCGAGCCGGCTCGAATCCGGTCGTTTCTGAAGGCCCTGATCCGCGCTGAGGCGTTCGTCAAGGACCACCGTGAGGAGGCCATTGCGATTCTGGCCAAGGAGATGCAAATGGATCCGTCGGTTCTCACCGCCATCTGGGGCGAATATGAGCTGAACGTGCAGGCGGACGAGGGGCTGTTGAACGTTTTCGCCAGCACCGGCCAGTGGGCGAAGGCGACACAGAAAGGCCTCGACAACAAGCCGGTGCCTGCTTATACCGACGTTTTGGATCTCAGCTTTCTGCGACAGGCGGATGCCGCCAGAACCACTCCCACGGCAAAGTGATCTTCCGTGCCAATGCCAACTCCAGAGATCAGGACAAAGGATGCTCCGCCCGCGGGACGTAGCGCCGGTGTGCGGATCGGGGTGTGGGGCTTCGCTCTCCCCCTGCTGTGTCTGGCGTTGTGGTATCTGGTCACAGGCTTGAAGTTGGTTCCCCCTCTATTGGTTCCATCCCCGACCGCTACGTTCAGGCGATTGGTGGGGCTGTTTCTCCACGAGCACTTGACTTCCGACATCGGCGCCACCGCCTGGCGATGGGGCTGCGGCTACATTCTGGGATGCCTGATCGGCGTTCCGTTTGGGCTGTTTATCGGGAATTCCCGCAAGGTCTATGCGGCCAGCTACCCTACGCTCGACTTCTTCCGCTCGCTTCCGGTGACGGCGCTCTTTCCGCTTTTCCTGCTGCTCTTCGGCATCGGAGACAGCGCCAAGATCGCGATGGCGTTTTCGGCCGCGCTCTTTGTCGTCATTCTGAACTGCGCCTACGGCGCGCTGCAGGCCAAAGAGACGCGGCTGCGGGCAGCGCGGGTGTTCGGGGCGTCCGAATGGCAAGTCTTCCGTTGGGTGGTCTTTTTCGAAGCTTTGCCCCAGACGCTGTCAGGCATGCGGACCTCGCTGTCGCTCTGCCTGGTGGTGGTCATCGTCAGCGAGATGTTTATCGGCACGCAATTGGGGCTCGGCCAGCGGGTATTCGATGCCTATACCGTGAACGACACGGAGAAGTTGTATGCCGTTCTCGTATTAATTGGGTTGCTGGGCTACTTAATCAACCGCGGCTTCGTGTGGGCAGAGACGCGAATCGTGTTCTGGACGGGAAAGTGAGCGATCGTCCCCTATACATCGAGATCGAGCACGCCTCGAAGGCGTTTGGCGAGGGTCAGAAGCGCAACGTGGTCCTGCGCGACTTCTCGCTGGACGTCCGCAAAGGCGAGTTTTTGACGTTCTTCGGGCCGAACGGCTGCGGCAAGACCACTCTGCTGAACGTCATCGTCGGCGTGGAAAGCCTGGACGAGGGGAGCGTCAAGATGAATGGCGGCACATCCCGCCCGCGCGTCGGCTACGTGTTTCAGGACTACCGCGGATACCTGATGCCGTGGCTTACGGTCGCCGAGAACATCGCCTTCCCGCTGCGGATCCGCGGCGTTTCGAAGCCCGAGCGGATGAGCAAGGTGGAAGCGGTGGTGGCCCGTTTCCAGTTCCGGATTGATCTGGGCGCTTACACCTATGCGCTGTCGGGCGGGCAGGCGCAACTGACGTCCATTCTGCGCGCGTTGATCCTCGACCCCGACATTCTTATCATGGACGAGCCGTTCTCCGCCCTCGACTATCAGACCAACCTTAGCCTGTATGAGAAGGTGCTGCAGATCTGGGAAGCGACCGGGGTTACCATTTTGCTGGTCTCGCACGATATCGACGAAGCGATCTACCTGGGCGAGCGGACGGTATTCCTGACCAAGCGCCCGGCCAGCGTCGCCGCGGTGCTGGAGAGCAAACTGCCGGCCCAGAAGGAACTGACTCAAATGGGCAGCGAGGCATTCGCCTCGATGAAGAAACAAGCGTTGGAAATCTTCCGCCGCGAGGCGCTGGAGAAATCCGCATGAGCGAGGCACCGACCCATGACTGAAGACAAAGCGACACTGACCGTCCCATTTTCCTGTCATAGAGTCACGGTTTACTTCATCTACTCGTTTGTGCCCGCCTTTAAGAACGGCAAAGCCGTCTACCCGCCCGACTTGCCCAAAGCAAGAGGGACAGAGCACATGGGCACTCCCAGCAGTCGCGAGAGCATCGTCCCACACTTGTCGCTAAGGGCAGATTCCGCCTGGTTTGAATCCTCCAAGCGCAGCGGGACCGTTGCCGGACGGGAGTTTTCCTTCGGTTCGCTGATTCGGATCTTTCCGAGTGGTGCAACCTGTTGCCTGACTCTCGACGTAACCGGCAAGCCCACGCAGAAACTCTCCACCGTTGACATCCTGAAGCTTCTGAACCTGACTTCGCAGAGGCCGGGGGCATCGACAGTGGCCCCGGAGCCAATGTACTTAGAAGGTGAAGGTTCTGGCCGTAAGAGCCTTTACGACCGCTTTGAGGAACTGGTCACTAATCTCTGCACAGAACACTCCCTCGACCGTTTGGACGTGAAGTACGACTTGATCGAGCCCGGCAGAGAAGGCCAAAGCCCTTGGCTAGTTACGGTGGCTGCAGTCGATGGTGAAATCGCAGAGGCATTCTGCGGTCACGGCGATGCCGCCGACGACCCGGCTCGCACCAAGATGATTAAGATTCGGAGGTACGAACCATCGATAGCTCCAATCCTGTTCCGTTCGGTCGCTGACCAACTCTTCCTGGAACCTGCGTACGTTGAGCCACCCACTCCGGTTGGCATCCCGGGACTTTTCAGCGTGAATCTGGACGCGCGACTCTTCGTTTGCATGTCTCGCCGTTCGATTCTGTGCGTATGTGAAAACTCCGATGTCGATCCGGCGTCGTATTTCGTGCCTGGGTTGCTTGACGTTTGTGAAATGGTGAGAGCTCGCTGGCACTCGCTGGTGACACTAAACAAGCTGATCGACCTTACCATACGACAGATGGTCGATCCGAAGAAGAAAAAACTCTTCAAGCAAAGCAAGGTGCTGTCGCTGCGTCAGATGCTTGCCACCGGCTTGGAAGACCCGACTGTATACATCATCGCGGGTGACGCCCTTTCGAAACTCTATCTGAAACTCCGGGAGATATTTCGCCTGGACGAACTGAAGAGTACATTGATTGAGAAGATGGACCTGATGGATCGTGTTTATCGCGACGCGCTTCAACTAAGCTGGCTGAGCGGTCAAGAACCCGAGGAATAAGCGAAACGGCACGCGCCATAGCGGGCTCGGCTCGCATAGAGGCGCGCGCGGAAGCAGGGAGAAAGGCGCTGTATCACTGTGACTTCGCGGGCTAGCCAAGCATTCATTCAGGACCGCAAGCGTTTTGTTGGGGTTTGCAACACGTGCGTTAAATTGCTAGGCGAGCAGCTAGTCGAATGCACTAAGGCACTTACCGACTTTTCGAAACCCGACCCCTACACCGAGCAAAAACTGAATCTCTGGCTGGACGAAAAGCTCCAACTCCGCAAGAGTCTGATGGACCTTTACCATCTGGAGCGAACGATGGTGAATCTGCTCGCTTCCTCCGCCGCAACACTATCCGGCACGACCGCCCGCTCGACCCTTGAGGCTTACAACAGTATCGTAGCGGGCATTGACGCCGAGGCGAAGGACGCAAAGCTGGGATTGTTGGATTATCTGACTTTTCCAGGATGGTCGCCTCCTCAGCACAAGGCTTATATCCGACGGTTGGTCCGCCATCACTGGCGCGTCCTGGACCGGCTGAAAGAGAACCGGGTTCCGGCAGCGCGGGCGCTGCTCGGGGAGTTCGTCGAGGGTCTTGGGAAAACGCTGACGAACCTGAGATGGCTCACAACCGTGTTTGTCTGTTACGCACATAAAGACATAGTCCCGAAGGGGGCTAGGGTTGACGACACATATTTTGAGGATCTTCGCGCTGCGACAGAAGCGGCTCTCGGTAAAGAGCACGTTTTCCTTTGGTGGGATCGGAAGCCGCCGCCGAAGAGGGCCGATGATGTGCCGGGACAGGACGATTTCTGGGAACAGGGCATCCAGACGGGCCTCCGTTGGGAAGAAGAGATCAAGTTTGCGCTTCGGCACTGTGACCTGGCGCTGGCGCTGATGAGCCCGCGCTTCCATGCGTCGGATTTCATACAAAAGAAGGAGCTGTTCACCATCCTGCGCAGAAGAACGCGGGACGGCCAGTGTCTGCTGCCCATCAGGCTGGAAAAGTGCGATTCTGAAGAGAAGATTGAGATCGCGATGACGCAGTGGTTCCCTCCCGACGAATACATACGGCAGCTGTACGCTAGTAAAGAGAAGGTGGTCAAGACGTATCGGAAAGATCTTGTCCGCAGAGTATTAAACGCCATGGAAATGCTCTCTGATCCCACGAAAATCGACGGATTTGTGAAGAGTTTTCGTAAGAGGGGTACGGATAAGAACTAGGATAGGGTAAGTTCAACGACATGGCCCCCACCGTCTTGATTTACGGAATCACTAACGAGCCGGGAACCTACCCGGCCAACGAGGGCACCCGGATCCAATCGATCCGCAAAGCCCTGGAGCACTGGCACAATGAGCCTACAAGCACTCTGTTTCGTGGACATGCCGTTTGAGAAGAAGCAAGACCCTTCCACCGGCGTCGAGATCGATTTTGACCAGGTTTACAACGACGCCATCAAACCGGCGATCCTAGCGGCGGGACTCGATGCAATACGGGGCGATGAGGAGCGGACGGGCGGAATCATTCATGCTCCGATGTTCGCCCGGTTGCTGCTTTCCGAGTACGTAGTCGCCGACCTCACACTGGCCAACCCGAACGTGTTTTACGAGCTTGGCATCCGCCACGCGGCAAGGCCGTTCACGACGGTTCCCATCTTCGCCAATATTCACCCGCTTCCGTTCGACGTGGCCATGGTGCGCGCCATCGGCTACACGCTCGAAAACGGAAAGCTAACCGCGGAAGCGGCCTCCGCGCTCAAGGCGGCCATTACCGCCCGCCTGCTGGCGGTCATGGAGGGACCAGCGGTCAAGGACAGTCCGCTGTTTCAATTGATCCCCGATTTCCCCGGCATCGATCTGCCCCACGAGGTCACGGAAGCGTTTCAGGACCGCGTGAAGCACGAAGACGAGTTCCGCCTGAAGCTGGCGGAAGCGCGCGGCGGACCCACGGACGCGCAACGGGCGGCCGCGCTGCTTCAGGTGCAGGAGAGCCTGGGCAACCTGAAGGCGGCCCAACCGGGCGTGCTCGTCGACCTCATGCTTTCCTATCGCGATGTGAGCGCTTGGGATCTCATGGTCCGACTCTGCGACGCTTTCCCCGACTACCTCAAGGACTACGTGGTCGTCAGACAGCAGTGGGCGCTGGCGCTCAATCGCCGGAAGCTGCCGGGCGACCGCGACAGAGCTATCTCGATCCTGGACAAACTGCTGAAGGAACGCGGCCCGGACCCGGAGACGTTGGGAATTCTGGGGAGGGTTCACAAGGACCGATACAAGGAGCTGAAAGCGGCCAAGAACCTGATGGCAACTGCCGCGCTGGACGATGCCATCGGCGCTTACAAAAAGGGTTTCGAATCGGACCCCAGAGACTACTATCCCGGGGTGAACGCGATCAGCCTGATGATCGAAAAGGGGGATCTGAAGCAGGCCGAGCAGATGTTACCCCTGGTCAACTTTGCCGTCGCACGCCGCGGCGGCGCCGCATCCAGCGACTACTGGGATCTCGCAACCGTGCTGGAGCTCGCCGCAATCGGGAGCGATTGGAAGAGCGCGAACGCCGTGTTGCCCAGGACGCTGGCCGCGGCAAAGTTTGCGTGGCACGTGCAAACGACGATCGCCAACCTCGAGATGCTGCAACAGGCGCGCGAGGGGAGCGGCACACAAGTTCCTCAACTGGTCGAAATCATCGGTTATCTGAAGCAGAGGGCGGTCGAGTTGGGCGAAGCCAAGCTGTGAGAAGCTAGGCAGGCCCCTGAAACACGATGTTCCCGTTCATCCACGTCTGGATGACACGGATGGAATCGATCCGGTCGGCGGCGACTTCGAGCGGATTCTCCGAAAGTACGATCAGATCCGCCACCATTGCGGCTTGCAACGCGCCTTTGAGATCTTCGTGCCGGCTGGCGTAGGCGGAACCGATCGTGTAAGCCGCCAAGCCTTCTTGGACACTCAATCGCTCCTGCGGATTCTCGTGGAGAACGGTGGCCTGAATTCCGGATAGAGGATTGAGTGGGAACTCCGGCCGGCCATCGGGTCCGGGATAGTCGGAACCGAAGCACAGACGAGCGCCGTTGGCCTTGAGTGTCCGAAAAGCGAAGGCCCAACGCGTCCGCTCCTCACCCACTATGTTCTTCAGCCACGGGATGGCCATGGCGTGATAGGGATTGACTTCCGCAATGATGTTCGACGCGCCAAACCTCGAGAAATCGACTGGTGAAACGAGAGACGCGTGGATGACTCGAAGCCTATGGCCTGCCAGTTTGTGCCGGGCGATCAGGTTCTCGTAGTGCCCCAACACGAACCGAGTCGCGGCGTCTCCGATGGCATGAGTGCTCACGTCGGCACCGACCGAGACAGCACCGTCCAGCATTCTGTCGAAGACCGCGGTGTCCGCCGCCGCTTTGGTTAGCGAACCGCGGCCAGAGGCAGAGCCGCTGTAAGGCTCCAGCAAGAACGCAGTACGTTTCCGCAGCATCCCATCGGCATAGGCCTTCAGCCCGATGACCTCGACCATTCCGCCAGTCTGCGCGGCCAGTGCGCGGTAGCGTGGAAACTCGCTCCATGTTTGCAACGGCAAACGGACTTCCAGCCGCACGGTCAAGGCCCCTTCGCCGGCCAGCCGGACGTACTCCGGCAAGTCAGCCACCTCGGTAATGGTCTGTGCGGTTGTGATCCCGCACTGGCGCAGAAGGGGAAGCATGGAGGGAGTGAAATGGATGTGGGCGTCATTGAAGCCCGGCATGACGAACCGGCCGTTCAGTTCGATCATCTGGGTATGGGGCCCGGCGAGACTGTCGACATCGGCATTGGAACCGATGACTGATATGCGATTGCCGGAGACAGCCAAAGCTTCGGCCCATGGACGAGACGGATCCTGCGTGTAGATCCTTCCGCCACGCAGAATACGATCAGCGGGTGAGTGGTCAGCGTGGTCGTGCGGCATCTCAGTCAAACCTGGCTCAGTGAAACACGTACGGTTGAGGCCGGCGCCGCCGAAGGCGCTCCAGGGCGTAGTCACTCAGAATCACCGAACAAGAGGCCTCCAGAAACGCCATGGATTCGAACGCACGTTCGGTAGCGGATACGAATTCCGCCTCGCTCCATGCGAGTGCCCGCGCCTTGAGCCGGGCATAGCGGAAGTAGGAATTCCAGAGTGAGCTTTTCCGCCGGTAGACGGCGCCGATCCGCGGCAAAACCTGCTGCGCGTCCTCACCTGTCTGCGTGGAGACATAATCCAGAATCGGCAAGCTTCCCTTGACAACTTCCACCACGCACTGCACGGCGAACGCGCTCAGGAACTCGCGCGATGCTGCCAATGGAAGCGAAATGAGTTGGAACGAATCGAAGTCGCGTAGAAGGAAACGATGCTTCCCGCTGGGTAGGAACTGGACGACATCGTTGCCGACGTTGTTGTTTAGAAGGCCGCGAAATGCGCCGCGAAAATGCAACTCGGCAAGCCACCGTCCCTTCTGGTCCGCGTGCCACACCGTGTTCAGGCCCTCCATTACGACCTCCGAACCAGTGAAGACTGCGCTGTCCGCCGACGGCGACACAAGCTCCGACACGGGCAACGGTTTGGTGCCGAGAAACTTCTCCGCCCGCGTTCCACCTGCCAGTTTCAACACCAAACAGAAACGGTTTGCGGCGGGTCCGCTGGAATAACCGAATACACACATCGGAGTGGTGGCGCACGGAATGCCATAAGTCTTGCAGAAGCAGTGACCCAGCAACTCGCGACTGACAGCCTCTGCCGTCATGACTCCGAACGGGACGCGCGTCGAGATAATCCTGTCGCCTCCGAACTCCACGTGCTCGAAAGGGAAGTCTGCGGCCTCAGGCGCCGGGCGGCATCCCTTGAACTGGATTTGTTCGGCATCCCATACGGCGGACCGTACGCCCGAGGGACGAGCTACGATCCGATCTGCGTTTTCGCCGGCAGAGCCGCTGGCGGCAATCCAAGGTGTGCGCAGCGTGGGAGGAATCTCCGCCTCGGTGCCAAAGAGACTCGCGTTTTGCTCCAGGAAGATTCGTTCCACGCCGGACAGGTTCGTCGAAAAGCGTGCGGCGAAGTCGAGGGGAGAAACAACGTATCCGTCCGCCGGAACCAGATCGATCATTTCTGTGTCTTCCGGCACAGGAGCCTACCGGCTCATGAAGACCGCCGCCACATCCTCGTCCAACGCCGGTTCCGCATCTGCCGAATCCGGCGACGATTGCTGCTGCGGCATGGAATCGCGCACCGGCGGAGTTACGTCGAGCAGGGCTGCCACGCTCGCGTGGCATCTGGCGATATCGACGATGTGACCTTCGATCACGAGGTAGTCAACACCCGACTTCAGACAAGTACGCAGCGCGTCCGCCGGCGAACAGACGATAGGTTCACTCTCGTTCAAAGATGTGTTCAGCACCAGCGGCACGCCGGTGATGCGCGCGAACTCTTCGATCACTTGATGGAACACCAGGTTGTTCTCACGATCCACAGTCTGGAGGCGCGTGGTGCCATCCACGTGAGTGACCGCGGGAATCAAGCCCAGCTTCTCCGGGCGTACAGGATAGGCGAGGACCATGAAGCGATCGGCGATGGTCCGCCGTTCCATGGCAAACCATTCGCAGGCACGCTCCGCCAGCACGCTGGCGGCGAATGGACGGAACCACTCGCGCTGCTTCACTTTGTCATTCAGCAACCGCACCATATCGGCTCGCCTTGGATCGGCGAGGATACTGCGGTTGCCAAGCGCGCGCGGGCCAAACTCCATGCGGCCCTGGAATAGCGCCACCGTGCTGCCTTGCGCGATGAGACGGGCGACTTGTGCCGGCAGGTTGCTCGCTTTGGCCACCGCCTCCGGGTTAACTTGCGAAAGCAAGCACACTGCGTCCCGGGCGAAGGACGGTCCCAGGTAGGAGTGCACCATTGTCTCGACGCGTTCGCCGCCGAGCACCTGGTTCCACAAGTAATAGCACGCACCCAGCGCGGTGCCTGCGTCGTTCGCGGCAGGCTGGACGAACAGGTCTTCGAAGCCGCCTTCCTCCAGCAGCAACCGGTTGGCAACGCAGTTCAGCGCCACACCGCCCGCGAGGCACAGATTCTTACTGTCTGTCTCTGCCTTCAGCCGGCGCACGACAGCGAGAAGGGCCTCATTGGTCACTCGTTGGAGAGCGGCAGCGATGTCGCGGAAGCGGTCATCCAGTTCTTCCTCCCTGCCGCAGCGAGGGCCGAAGAGCCGTTCCAGCGACGCGCAACTCTCGACGCGAAACTGCAGTGTGCGGCCATCGACCTCGAAATTGCCGGAGTCGTCGCACTCCACAAAAGTCCGGAAGGCGGGATAGAAACGATCCGGGTCGCCGTAAGCGGCCAAGGCCATGACCTTCCATTGGCCGTAGTTCCCAAAGCCGAGGAACCGGGAGAGCTTTGTCCAAAGAAGACCCAGCGAATTCGGATACCCGAACTCAGCGAGTAAGTGGAGGCGATTGCCTTGCCCCCGGCCCAGCCAAGTGGTGGCCGCCTCGCCGATCCCATCCACGGAGAGAACAGCCGCATCCTCAAAAGGAGACACAAAGAACGCGCTGGCAGCGTGACAGAGGTGGTGCTCGATCCAGCGGAACCGATCTCGCACATCCTGCCCCAACAGCAGGCTCAGCCGTTGCGGCACTTGGCGGAGAAGCCGATAGAATCGCTCCTCACCTTCTATGGTCCCCGCACCTTCGGGAGTGGCTTCGGTGTCGACAGCTACGTTTCCGGCAAGTCGCAACTCGGGCGCAAAAGAGTAGCCGACCTCGGTGATAGCTCCTGATTCAATACCCGCTTCCGCGAGGCAATACCGGATGGATTGCTCCGGCAGCCAATGCGGGTTCTTCAAATCCGCCGGCTTTCCATGCCGCACCCGGCTAAACCGCTCTTCCTCGGCAGCCGCCACAAGCTTGCCGTTGTGGACCAAACACGCCGACGGTTCGTGGTAAGCGGAGTTGATGCCAAGTATCCAGGCGTCTTGCCGCGCAGTGTTTCGATCCATCGGCCTCTCCTAGCCTTCGATTCTACCGCCTTTGCCCCGCATGATGAGCGGGTGAGCGCGAATAGCCGGCCGGAGTAGACCACCGTTGGGAAGGGAGCCGCACAGAGATCGGCCCGGATCGCGCCCGCACGACCGCAGGCGCAGTTATGTATGGTAGATAACGAGCCAACCAATGTGCCAATGGTGGCCGCCGTGTGCCATGCTGGATGTTCTATGCGAGACCCGGAGATCATCGAAACCGAGCTGATGGAAATCAGCGCTATCGCTGAGGATACCGTCAAGTTCGAGCGCATCGTGGCCTGGTGCGCAACGCACCCCGACGAAGTTCCCTTTGCCCTGCATCAGCTCCTGGGCCGGGGTGCCAAGCGCCCGCCGGAAAGATCTGAGACCTAACCGCCAGAATTCTGCCGTCGCACAGCGCATCCATACACGACGGCCCCCTTCGGTTTCTGGCTCGGGCGGCGCTTCGGCGGCGGAAGCCTTCGTTGTGCTGGCGCCGAAGAATCGCAAAGCAGCCAACCGGCCACTACGCACGGGCTGACAGCGCAGGGCTGGCGAGATCAGGTCATAACGCCGTGAGGCAAAAGCCTTCACTTGTCCGGAACGGGGAGCACTCTGGGAATGTTCGAGCCCACGCCAGATGTATTCCCTGGGGTCGGTCGGCATAGCAGTCTAACTCTTGAGAAAGGGCAACGTTCGGCGTCTCGGTCAGACTAATAGTATCTCCCAACCGACCTCGATGCTCGCCTGAGCGGCGGGGAGGCCAAGATCAGGAGGCTAGTGTCGCTTCGGCCGATAAGGCGCGTTAACGCCGCCTATTCCGCAGAGAACCGCCAAGCCTGCACCTCCGTGGATTCGGGGCTCCTGAACACCCTTTTACCTTTTGGGGCAGGAGCCCATTCAGGTGGCTTCGGCTATCTCTTTAGTTCGATCACGATCACTTCCATCGGCTTGTCGCCGAGGTTTTCCGGCAGGTGCTTTCCCGCGGGCGCCCAAGTCACATCGCGGGCTTTGGTATTGATGTCCTGGGACGTGCCGTCCCGTAGTCTGAATTTGGCGTGGCTGTCCGTCATGAACACGGCGACCGAGGCCGGATGTTCGTGCATCACCGATTTCTCGTGTGGCCCGTACCTGGCTCGCAGTACGCGAACCCGGTCATTGTCGATCAACACCTTGTAATGTTTGGGATCGACTTTGACGGGGTCCATCTCCGTCGTCACCGCCGCGGCTGCGGGCGGCCGGTCCTTCAACTCCACCATGATGGACTCAGCCGTGTTGTCGGAAAGATTCTCGAACGCGTGCGTGACGGCTTTGAAAAAGTCAACGGCGCCCGCTTTGGTGTGTTCCTCACTGGTTTTCCCATCGGGAAACATGTACTTGGAATAGTCAGCCGTGAACGCCACCGACACGTAGGGCGGGTGCGAATGCATCGGCAGCTTGCTGTGCCCAGGCTCGCTGAAACGGAGCACACGAACTTGGTCATTTTCAATGAGTACTTTCACGCGCTCAGGCGCCAACTGGACGACATCCTGGGCGAAACCCGCGGCAGCAGACAGGGCCACGACGGTAAGTAGCATGCGCATTGTTTTTCTTGTCCTCTCTTTGTAACGGGCTCGTCAGGTCCCCTGTCAAGTCGTTTGACGAGGTAACCGAAACGGCCAATGGATGGGTCAATTGAACCGGGATTCCCCTTTGCCTCCCGGGCCGAGCCAACGATACCACGACTTACCTGCTTGTGAAGTCTATTCCCGCGCAAATGAACGTACCCGTACTTCAACAGGTAAAGCGTCCATATCGGTGCGCAAAAGTACCGATGGACCTTCGCCGTTGCGCAGAATGGCGACCACACCGGTGCCGCCGACCCCGGTTGTAACTCATAACCTAGCGCTCGCATGCGATCCGCGAGCAACGACAATCAGGAAATCGATTTCTACTTCCGCCTCCCCGGCCAAAGCTGGCAAAAGACCCGCGAATCGGCTGAAGTCAGCGGCATGCACCACAACGTCCTCGGCGGATTCCTCGACCTCCGCCCCGCCGTTTTCGCCGCCGGCTCCGGCAGCGCCGGCCTCCGCAACTTCCGCTACTGGCCTGAAGCGAAGGCGCCGGCACAACTAAGCCCGATGATCGGCGCACGCGCTCGCTCCGCCACTGTCAAGATCATGCCGCGTGAGACCAATGCACGAATGATTACAGCCCGCGAGTACACCGTAAGAAAAACAGTGTCCGAGAATAGCGAATAACGCTCGCGCGAGACGAGCGCCGTTCATGCCTGAACGAGGCCCATTCCAACGCGTGTTCTACTGAGTGCATCGATTGATTCGATAGCTCTGACGCCCGCTATTGGCCGGCCACATGGATATGGAAGTAGTTGCTTGTAGCTGCGGCCGACCCGACCGTCACATACAGGTAGCTACCCAGGTTGCTGGCGTGAAAACTGATTTGACTTACTCCGGCGATCTGGGATTGCGCGGGCCCGGCATAGGTGGTGCTGGGGCTGGGTAACGGCGGGAAGCACATTCCCGTCATCGGCTGCGGAGTGCAGGACTCCAGCGTGATTGGCAGCACGTCCACGGGCAGAGGCAGGCCAATCAGCGAGCCATCGGGCTGCGCGGGGCTGATGGGCCCGAGGCCGGTAGCGAAGACGGACACGATGGAATTGGGCTGCGCCGGGTTGGCGGCTGAGTTCGGCGTGCCGTCCTGATTGAGGGCCGCCGCGTAAGAGGAGTCTTGCATGAATACGGCCGGAGTTACCTGCGCCACGGGCCAAGTCAGGCAATTGGTCTTCACGTTGTTGTATGTGACGCAGACCTGTGTGGTGGGCCCGGCGACTTCCCAGGGAACGGCCGCGTTGATCTGTGCGTCCTGCACCCAGAGTAGAGGCGCTGGTATGCCGTCAAAGGTGACCGAGACGTTGCCCGCCTGCGTCGGGTACGGTGTCTGCGGCGTGGCTGTGAGCTGGATGCCCTGCGGCGGCCCGAGCCCGTTCCCGCCGAGCGAAACCAGCTCGCCTGCCGAAACCGGCCCGGTGCCGTAACTGGCCGCATTGGCAACGCACGCCAGCGGGAGGACCTGTGCGTCGGCGTGCGGCGTGAGGCGGGACAGAACAGCCGATCCGTAGCGCGGGTCATTCGGAAGCTGCGGAAACGGGCCGATCTGCGTGGGTGTGGCCGAAGTTTCCGAGTTCCAGACGAACACGGTGGAATCCGGAGTGACCGCGACGAGGCTGGCACCGGCGACGTAGGTCGTCTGCAGCAGCGACCCATCCTTGCCGTATGCACTCAGCCACGTCGATCCGCACGGCGCAACGGTGTTCAAGACCGGATGGAGGAATCCTCCGCTGTTGCCCGTGACGTATGCGTTCCCCGCCGCGTCGAGTGCAAGTCCGTAGCCCGCGGTGGTAATCGAGAAGACGGTCGCGCCGGCGGGATTGACGCGCTCGAGGAACGAGTCCAGGCTGGTGCCATTTTGGCCGGACAGGACGGCGTCCCCGTTCGCATCGACCGCGAGCCCCACTGCATACACAAGGTTCTGCGGCGTGAAGGCCGTCCAAGTGCCGCTTTGCGAGAGGCGGGCAAAGCCCGCTCCCGCCACGACGACGTCCGCGCCGGACGGATCCACCGCGACGCGATACGTTTGCTGCGGCGCACCGGGAAATGTGGCGTCGATTGGGCCTGCGGCGCTCAGGCGAACCGCCGCGCACCCGGTCTGCTGGCCGTTCGCATTGAGAGAATCCACGGCCACGAAAGCGCGGCCGTTCGAATCGACCGCAAGGCCGCTGCATTTCGATGCGGAACCCAGATTCGGGCCGAGCACCGCGCGCCACGTCTCGCCGGCTCCGTCCGCGCTCAGCTTCGTTGCGACCAGGTTGAACTCCGCGGCTTCGACGACGTAAACACTGCCGTCGCCGCCGACGGCAAGCTGCGACGTGAATCCGAGATCGGTTTGCCAGAGTATGGTCCTGCCGTCGGCGGACAGTTTGGTGATGTTCGTCCCACACGGCGGGCCGTCCACAACGGGTGAGCAGATGGTGAAGATGTAAAGCTCTCCGGCGTTGTCGGCGGCAATCTGCGTTGTGGTTTCGAGGGTGAACGGCCCCCACTCGATATAGTCGATTCCCAGACGGAAGCTCGGGGCTGCCGCCGCGCCCGTCACGGCCAGCGCCGCCAGCCAAAAAGACGATCTCCAAAGCATCATGCGAAGCTCCTCATTGGCCGGTCACGTAAATCTGAAACGGGTTGCTGAGCGCCAGGCCGGATTGCGTCTGAAGTGTCAGGTAAAGGGGAACCAGGCCGTCGTTCAAGACCGCGTCGCTGGCTTTGAAGTCGATTCGGCTCAGCCCCGCGGCCTGCGATGGCGCGGGCCCCGCGTAGATGGTGTTGTATGAGATGGGAGTCGGGCAATCGTATGCGCTTGGGCAACCGGTTTCGAGACCGACCGGGGCGTTGACAGGGATCGGCAGTCCTTCGAGCGAACTCTCCAGAGGCGCGGCGCTGAACGGGCCGAGGCCGGTGCCAAAGACCGACACGGCTGAGCTGAGCGGCGCTGGGTTCGCGGCTGAGTTGGGAGTTCCATCCTGATTGACGGCCGCGGCGTGGATGCCATCCACGGTGAAAACGCCGGGTGACACCTGCGCCACGGGCAACGCGAGGCAGTTCGACTGCGCGTTGCTATACATCACACAGACCTCGGTTGTCGCCCCGGTGAGAGACCATGGCACGGCGGCGTTGATCTGAGCATCCTGCACCCACAGCAACGGTGCAGGCGTGCCGCCGAACGTCACCTCCACCCCGGCTGCCTGCGTCGGGTACGGGTTCTGCGTCGTGGCGGGCTGCACGCCTTGTTGTGGCCCGAGCCCGTTGCCGAACAGGCTCACAATCTCTCCCGGCGCGACCGGCCCGGTGAGGAAACTCGCTCCGTTGCCGATGCAGGCGAGCGATAGCGTCTGCGCGTTCGCGTTGGGAGAGAAGCGGTACAAAGTGCCCGCAGCCGCGGCGCCGAATGGGCCGGTTCGCGCAGGCGCGGCGGCTGAAGGGACTGCGGACAGCACGTGGACCGCGGAGTCCGCGTCGACGGCAATGTAGGTCGTGGAACCCGTCACTGCGGCGCCGGGCAGGTACGTCGTCTGCAGAACGGAGCCATCCAGAGCATACACGCTCAGCCACGTGGCTCCGCACGGCGCGAGACTGTTCCGAACCGCGTACAGCGCGCTTCCGGTGTAGCCGGTGATGTAGGCGTTGCCGGCTGCGTCCAACGCCAGGCCACCTGCCGAGCCGGCGGGAAATGCCTTCGAGAACACCACCGCGCCCGCCGGGTCGATTCGCTGCAGCACCCAGCCGCCGTTCGGCACGCTGCCATAGATGACCGCATCGCCATTGGCTGCGACAGCCAGCACCGGGTTGGGAAGCAGGGTGAGCGGTGGCGTTATGATCGGGTGCGGCAGGTCGATATCGATCCAGGTGATGCCGTCCGATGCCAGCCGCGCGATACCGCCGCCCACCGCGACCACAATGTCCGAGCCGGTGGGATCGACCGCGATCGCGAGCGGTTTGACCGGCACATGCAGCGTGAAGTCGACCGCGCCGGCCGCATTCAAGCGAGCCACTACGCCTCCGGTGGCCGCGTCGCAGACCACGAACGCGCGGCCCGAGGAATCGACTGCGAGGCTTGGATCGCCGCGGGCACTGCCATCCACCAGCGCGGAGCCGGGGATCGGCGTCTTCCACACGACCGTGGCGCCATCGGGGCTCAGCTTCTCGACCACGAATGCCGATGCCGATTGATTCCCCCATGCGAGGTAGACGGCGCCGCTCGGGTCGACGGCCATGGTGGAAGAGAAGCCCGCGCCGGTCTGCTGCCACAAGATGGTCTGTCCGTCGGCAGACAACTTGGTGATGCAAGCAGAAACGACGCCAGACATAGTACAAATCGACTGAATGTAGAGTTCTCCGGCGGCGTCCGCCGCAATCGGCGCCCAGACGATTAGGGAAAGAGGAACCGGCGCCGTTTCGCTGTAATCCATCCCCAGCAGGAAGCCGGAGGACTGCGCCATCGCACCGGTCGTGGTAAATAATGCCAGACATACGAATACTCTCAGAGGCATAACATGCACAGGAGCACTTCGGCTGCCGGAAGACCGGCTTTAGAATCAACGGCTTTTTCAAGCGAGTGTGTCACGATGACACAGCGCCCCCCCGCGGGACCGAGGAGGTTGTTGTACATGAAGACGACGTTGGGCGAACAGTTCGCCGCGAGCGTGGGCAGCAGGGCCGAGACCTGGTTGCGGCGGACCACCACGAGGATGTAGTCGTAGCGATCCGCGGGCGCGAGCTCGCTGATGAGGGGGGACCTTGGCGACGGTGCGCCGCTGGTTGAAGGGGTTCTCGATGACGATGCCATCGCGCTCCAGGACGGCGAGGCGCTGGGGGCGGGCGAGGACGGTGACATCGACGCCGCCGGCGTGCAGGCGGGCGGCGCAGACCGAGCCGTTAACGCCCGCGCCGATCACGAGAATTCTGGGCTTGTCGCTTTCCATGTCAGTTAAGATCTGCCGTTCTTCAGACGGGTGGACTCGTGCTCGATTTGACGTATAACGCCCAAACCACCGATGTGCAACGGGGCCGAAAGGTGGCAGACTGGCGTGTGACAGACGGCGCCCCGGCGCAGGCCCGGCGCCTGCCGATAATAAACCTTATCGTTCGCCTGGAGTAGCCCTGCCGGGACCGCGGCCGTCAGCGAACTCGTGTCACTAAGGAAATCAGTGATCGCTGCCAAGGGGATTCTCACCCTGGCGATCCCGCTGTAGAATACGGGACAGAATTTATGCGGCGCCTTGTCACGGGACGCAGGATCGCGGGTGCAGCGGTCTTAAGCGCGCTGATCGTCGTCGTGTGCGGTATCGTAATCCAACAGCAAAGGCGTATTCGGCACAGGCCGGTGTCTTGGTGGCAAGGTGCGAAGTTAGCAGTGGAACTCCCGCAACCAGATGGACCTGCCGGGATTCTCTCAGACCGCTACGTCATCGTACGCGAACGCGGCCTGACCTCCACGGAAATGTCTCTTCGTTCTCTTCGTCCGCTCCCTGGCGGAGCCGCGGACGCCAGCCCAGCGAACGACCTTAAACTGGATTTCGCGATTGAGCAGGACGAGCTCACTACCACTGTCTACACAATCCCTCCGGAGAGCAATCCTTTGCGCTACTCTGACGGCCACAAGCATCGGCTGGGCGTCCATACCGCGCGCTTGAACGAGACCGTTGAGTTAAAGGAACTGGCGAGGATCTGGGAGATCACTCTGCAGCGAGCGGCGCCGGTCCGGCAGCCTGACAGGTTAGCTTCCGATAAGGCGCGATATCGCCGCACGTGGATGCGGTCGGGTCTCGCCAAGATTGCTCCAGCAGCAAGTGCGCTGGGGAAAGACCTCGGCCCTTGTTGCGAAGTTTCTGGTCACAGTGGCGCGCGTCAGCAGGGAGGACTGCGAAACGGATGGCTGCGGCGTTCGCCCAGCATCACTGCGATACGGGCAAGAACGGCGATGCGGCACCTGGTCTCTCGGTGCGGTTCGGAGGCTGGCGGGTATATACTCAATCGCAGAGACGAGACCAGCGGAAAGTCTGGTAGATGTTGAGGATCCTATGAGCAGCGGCCGTCATTTTCCCATTCGGTCCTTTGTCGGGTCCGTGGTGCTGGTCGCGATCGCCGCCGCCAGCGTCTATCTGTCGTATGAACTGGTCGTCAAGCCGCGGCAGGCACTGCAGGACCAGATCCGCGGGCAGAAAGAGACCATTCTCAAGCTCGAACAAGAGAAGCAGCGCCTCGAAGCCTACCTGAAGATTCTGAAGCGCATCGACCGCCGGGCGCGGGTTGAGGTTCTTCGACAGGCGAACGACCAGCAGGGGAGCCTACAGACCACGATTAGGTTCACCGAGGTTGACGACGCCGGCAAGCCGATCAATGTCTCTCGAGAGATGACTCTGCCGGGGCAAGAAGTCTATTTTGACACCCTAGTGATCAAGTTCGACGACCACTTCATCGAGCAGGGCGACCCTGTCAAGGGCGGGGCGCTTATGGTGTTTCGTCGGATCTTCTCCAGCACCATGCGGCCCGGAGATGGGTTCGTCATCGACAAGGATGGCCAGGTGCCCGAGGTCTACGCGGAGCGGCAGGCGACCAGCGAATTCGAGAAGGATCTCTGGAAACGCTTCTGGGATCTTGCCAACGACGAGAAACTGGCGAAGGAGCGCGGCGTGCGGGCTATCCACGGCGACGCGCCCTACATGCGTCTGGAGCCCGACCGGGTGTACGAAATCTGCCTGAGGTCAACAGGAGAAGTCATCATCACGCCCGGAACGCGCATGGCGCCGCCGCAAGCGGAATAAACCGACCCTGGGCGCAGAAGCACAGACGAGCGGGCCGACTAAGCGATGCGCCGATAGGTTTCAACGCACATCGGCTCGGCCAGAAGGTCACCGACCATCTTCTCGAAAGCGCGGAAATGGGCGGACGCGGCGTGCCGCTCGAGGTGCTCCGGCGAAGCCCAGTTCTCGTAGAAAAGAAAGCGGCCCGGGTCTTCGGTGTGGACATGCAGATCGTACTGCGCGCAGCCATCCTCCCGCCGGGTGGGCTCGATCAACGCGAGCACCGCGCGGCGCAGATCCTCTTCCTTGCCGGGCTTGGCTTTCATCTCGGCGACCACCGTGAGCAGTGCAGCCATACTTTTCGATCATCGCACAAGCGCGGGCGCCACACGGGGTGCGCTTCGGGGAGCACCCGCTACGCAGGTGGCGGCATCCCGCGGTGGTCTGACCGATGCGGAGTTGGAGAAGTTCGTCCAGAGCATTCCGGTAGAAATGATCTAGCGGGTGCGCGGTGCACACCGTGATCGAATCCGCGCTCATTTGTGCGCAACTGGTCCCGACCGTCGCCCAGCGGCAGCTACCGATATGAGGTGATAACGTCCGCGTCAACGGGGCGCCGCTCTTGGCGGAACGAAGCCGTGCTCAATGGGAATTGGCAATGTCGATCACCGAACCCTGGCGCGTTTGAACGAAGCCGCTGGCGCGGCGGACGCTGCGCGTGGTTCAGGCCGGCGGCAAGCGACTGATCGCGGCGGTATTTTATGGGTCACAAGGGGGTCCCTGTGACCCAACTTCGAACCATGATGCTGGAGGAACTCCAGCGTCGTAATTATGCCCAGAGTACCGTAAAAGGCTACCTGCGAATCGTGCAGGACTTCGCCCAACACTTCCACCAACCGCCCGACAAGCTCGGGCCCGAACATCTGCGCCAGTACCAAGCGCACTTGTTGATGCTCGGCAAAACCTTCATTCATTACCGCATCGTCGAGAAGGTGGGCGGTGGCGGCATGGGTGTGGTGTACCGCGCCGAAGACATCCGGCTGGGGCGTCATGTGGCGCTGAAAATCCTCCCCGAGCAATTCGCCACGGACCCTGTCGCGCTGGAGCGGTTTCAACGCGAGGCCCGTGCTGCCTCGGCGCTCAATCATCCTCATATCTGCGCAATTTACGACATCGGCGAATCTGAGGGCCGGCCCTTCCTGGTGATGGAACTGCTGGAAGGCCAGCCACTCCAACAACGTCTCGCCGGCAGACCTGTCGCCTCGGAAGAGTTACTGCAGGTGGCAATGCAGATCGCCGACGCGCTGGCAGCGGCTCACGCCAAAGGCATCGTGCATCGCGACATCAAGCCTGGCAACATCTTTATCGGGCCCGCGCGGGCAGGACACGCCGGGCACGTCAAAGTCCTGGATTTCGGGCTCGCCAAGATCACCGGGCCGCCAGAGTTGGCGGCCAACTCCTTGGCGCCCACGCAAGCCATGACCGAAGAACCGATCACCAGTCCCGGGACGGCCGTAGGCACCATCGCTTATATGTCGCCCGAGCAGGCTCTCGGCCATGATCTGGACGCGCGTACCGACCTGTTTTCCTTTGGCGTGGTTCTTTATCAGATGGCTACCGGTGCGTTGCCGTTCCAGGGCACCACATCGGCGGCAACGTTCGACGCGATCTTGCACCAAGCCCCGCTGCTGCCAACCCAACTGAATCCCGCGTTGCCGGCGCGCCGCGCAGCATCCGCTCGAGCAGAAGGACACTGGCTTCCTGATCGTCTACGATCAGGACTTTGCGTTAAGAATATCGGATGAACTGACCTTAACATTCCTCCCGCTTCATTTGCGCCGGCAAAGTTCCTCTTCTGCAAATTCCAATGCCGTGTTCAGCGTATCCATGAATTCTTTGATCTTGATGGGTTTGGTGAGATAGCGGAAGAACCCCGCGTCCAGGCCCATCTCGATGTCGCGGGGCATGGCATTGGCGCTGAGGGCAACGACGGGGATGTGCGCCGTGGCCGGGTCTATGCGCAAGACTTTCAATGCTTCCACACCGCTGATGCCGGGCAGATTGATGTCCATCAGGATCACCGTCGGCCGAGTGGTGCGCGCTACCTCAATGCCGAGAGTACCGTTCACCGCAGTCAACAGTCGCATGTCAGGGCGCCGCGCGATGAGTTGCTCGACCAGTTTCATGTTCGCCGGGTTGTCCTCGACATAGAGCAGGGTGCGCGGCCGCGCACCGGCCGGCACTGGCGGTCTGTCAACTGTTGCGGCTTCGCCGCTTTCGACTACAAGTTCTGGTGCAGCGCACGAGATCAACTCGCACCAGAACACGCTTCCCTCGCCGGCAGTGCTTTCAACGCCGAGCACGCCCCCCATCAGTTCCGCCAGCCGCTTGGTCACCACCAGGCCGATGCCCGTGCCTGCCACACCGCCCGCCTCTTGTCCGAGCCGATTGAAGGGCTGGAACAGTTGCGCCAGCTTTTCCGGGGACAATCCCGCACCGGTGTCCTTGACGCTGATGCGAGTGAAGCCCGGGGTGCTCGTGGTGCAATCCACGACGACCGTTCCCTGCTCCTTGTTGTATTTGATCGCGTTGGAAAGCAGGTTGATGACAATCTGCTTCAACCGGGTCCGGTCGGCGCTGACAAAGAACGGGTTGTCGAACCGAGGAAAGGTCATGCCGATGCCAAGCTGTTGCGCCTGCGGCTCCATCATGGCCTGGCATTCGGACATGACCTCGGCCAACGACACGGATTCCGTCGATAGCGACACCTTTCCGGACTCGATCACCGAGAGATCCAGAATTTCGTTGATCAACTTTAGCAGATGCCATCCCGCCTGGAGAATCTGGGCAATGCTTTCCTTCTGAGAGTCCGTCGGCAACGGGGAGGCCAACTCCATCAGTTGGGCGAAACCGAGGATCGCATTGAGCGGGCTACGAAGCTCATGGCTCATGCTGGAGAGGAAATCCGATTTCGCGAGGTTGGCTTCCTCCGCGGCGGACTTGGCGCTCGCCAGCTCGGTGTTCGTTTCCTGGAGCGCCTGCTCGTTGCGTTTGCGCTCCGTGACGTCCCGCGCGATGGCCAATACGCCCTGCAGCGTCCTATCCCGGTCGTAGAAGGTAGTGGCGTTGTAGGATACCTCCGTTTTCTTGCCATCCCGGGCGCGCGCGGTGAGTTCGTAGTCGGTGACTTTTTTTTCGCGCAGCACCAGCTTGATGGCCGCTTCGGCCCGCTCCGGATCGGTAAAGTAGTTCTTGGACGGCGCGCCGATCAACTCATCGCGCGTGCAGCCGGTGAGCGCCTCCATCTGCTTGTTGACGTCGGTAATAATGCCGAGCGGATCGGTGGTCATCAGCGCGTCGATGTTGGATTCGATGAGAGAGCGCGTGTAGAACTGCTGGTCGCGCAGGCGCTGATCGAGCTTTTTCTGTTCCGCTTCCCCCTGCTCGCGCGCGGTGGCTTCGGTCTCCCTCCGAACTAGCTTCTCGCGGATACGGCGGTTCTCATCCTCGAAGTATTTGCGGCGAAGCTGAGCGCGCAAGCGGGCCTTGAGAACGTCGAAGTCGGCGGACTTGGCAATGTAGTCGTCGGCGCCGGCGTTGATGCCTTCGATCATCGCATCCCGATCGTCGCGCGCCGTGAGCATGATGAGGGGGATGTCGCGCCATTCGGCTCGCTGTTTGATGCGCTTGCACGTGTCCTGGCCGGACAATCCAGGCATGACGAGATCGAGCAGAATGCCGTCCACCGGCCGAGCCGCGAGGAGTTCCAGCGCCTCCTCGCCGGAGCTTGCCATGACCACATGGTAACCTTCCCGGCGAAGCTGGCTACCGAGCTCCTGAAGGTAGGTGATGCTGTCGTCGACGGCGAGCAGGCGCTTGGGGCCGAGGAGGCTCGGGCTCGTCTCGCCACCGGTAGCAATCGCGCCGCGCAGGAGCGCCGCGAGGCGAACCAGGATGACGCCGAGGTCCTCGCTCTTGCGCACATAAGCATCCGCACCCGCCTCGAGCGCCCGCAGTCCGTCGTTGGTACCCTCGGCGCCTGTCAAGAGCAGACACGGTGTGCTTCGCAACGCCGTGTCCGACTTGAGACGGCGTACCACGGTGGCTCCATCGATGCCCGGGAGTATGCCGTCCACGACGACCGCGTCAGGCCGGTCGGCGGCAGCCAGCGCCAGGCCCTCTTCCCCGGTGGCGGCTTCCCGAACGTGGTACCCGGCGCCTTCGAGCGATTGTCTGAGCTCGTCGCGGAAGGTGACGCTGTCGTCGATCACCAGCACGCGGCGGCCCAATCCAACCCCACCACTCGCATCCGCTTGCGTGAGCGCCCGTGCCCTCGCGACGAGCAGTCCGAGGTCATAGGGTTTACCGATGTACTCGTCGGCGCCCGCGCCCATCCCCCGGACGCGGTTCTTGGCGTCGGCCTCGGTGGAAAGCAGCAGCACCGGCATTTGGGCTGTCGTCGGCGAACTCCTCAGCTCTTTGAGAAAATCGAGCCCATCCCCGTCTGGCAGCAGGATATCGAGGACGATCAGGACAGAGCCTTCACGGGCGAGCGCCTCTCTCGCGCTTCGAAGGTCGGCGCACAGAACCGTGTCGAAGCCGGCCGACTGGAGGGCTTCGCCGATGTCCATTCGCACCGTCAGGCTGTCGTCCACGATGAGGACCCGTGGCTTCATATCCGCCTCCCTGTATCCGCGCCGCGCGCCAGCGCGCCAAGCACCGACGCAATTTTCTCCAGAGGAAGGACCTGCTCGGCCGCTCCGAGAAGGATCGCTTCCTTCGGCATGCCGAACACCACCGACGTCGATTCGTCCTGGGCAATCGTCCTTCCGCCAGCACGTCGTATGGCCAAGAGTCCCTCGGCTCCATCCCTGCCCATCCCCGTGAGGAGGCAGGCCGCACAGTCGGCACCGAGCTCCTGCGCCAGGGAAGCGAAGAGAACATCGACCGACGGCCGGCAGGAGTGTCGTTCCGGATCCTGAGTGAGCCGGAGCTTGCCCTGGCGGAGCACGAGGTGGCTGTCGGGACATGCCACCAGCACTTTCCCCTCTCCGAATGGAGGGAGAGGATCGCCATCGGCCACGTAGGCAACGCGGAGGGGGCTCTGCCCATCCAGCCATTCGGCGAAAGCGGGGGCGAAGAGCTTCCCGATATGGATGACCAGGAGAATGGGAAGCGGGAAGCCGTGGGGCAACCCGCGCAGGATCTCGATGAGCGCCGCTGGCCCGCCCGTGGAGACCCCAATCGCGACGGCGCGCAGACAGCCCTCTCGCTGCAGCGCCTGGCGTTCCGCGACGGGCGCAGCGAGCGCCGTGCCGCGGGCAGCGGACTCAATCGAAGCAGGGCCACCCGGCGGCCGTCCCATCGGGCCAAGCCGGGCCCTTGGATGCATGATGACCTTGATGCGCGAGATGAGCTTGACGGTGGAGACGAGCTTCTGTTCCCAGGTATCGTCGGACTCGTTTCCCAGAGGCTTGTCGAGCACGTCCAGGGCGCCGGCCGCCAGGGCTTCGTACGTCTTGAAGAGCTCTCCCCGGTTCGTCGAGGCGGACACGATGAGAATCGGCGTCGGGCAGTAGGCCATGATGAATTCCGTGACCGCCAGGCCACTCATCACGGGCAGCATCATGTCCAGGGTGACGACGTCCGGCCGCAGGTGCTGGCACAACTCGATTCCGCGCTTGCCGTCGCCGGCTTGGCCAACGATTTCGATGTCGGGATCGGCGGCCAGCACCTCCAACATGCGCTTTCGAACCGTCAGGGAATCCTCGATCACCAGAACACGTGTCTTCGCCATGGCTACCCGATCAGCGTTCGAATGGTTTGCAGGAGCTGTCCCTGGTCGAATTCGCCCTTGACGAAGTAGGCCCGAGCGCCGACCTGCTCTCCTAGCCGCCGGTCCTCCACGCCATTCCTGGAGGTGACCAGGATGGCGGGGATATCGCGCAAAGCCGCGTCGGACCGGGTCTGAGCCACAAACTCGAAGCCGTCCATGCCGGGCATCTCGACATCGACGATGAAGAGGCTGTAGCGACGATCGTGAGCCTTCGTGAGTGCATCCCCGGCCGAGACGGCGAGCTCGACCTCGTAGCCCGCCGATTCCAAGATGCTCTGCTCCAGCACTCGGGTCGTCAGCGAGTCGTCGATGACGAGGACCGGCGCCCGCCGCGGGCGGGCTTCCTCGGAAGTTGCGCCGCGACCGCGCTCGGCGGCCGCCACGAGACCTCCTGGGTCCAGCACGAGCTGAGGGTTGCCCTCGGCATCCAGAGATGCGCCCAAAACCACTGGATCGGCCTCGACCACGCCGGGAAGCGCCCTCATCACGATGTTGGAGGTGCCAAGCAGCCTGTCAACTCCAACCGCGACGCTCCGGTCCCCGGCTGCGACGACCACGGCCGACCAGACGCCACGGTTCCGGCCGGCCGAGCCCGAGCGCCGTAGCATACGGTCGAGCGGCAAGAAGGGGATGACGTTGCCGTTGTGGAGAATCGAGTCGCTCTCCGCCGAGCGAACGACCTCTGAATCGCGAACTCGAAGCGTCTGCTGCACGGCGTCGAGCGGGATCGCAGCCAACTCGCCTGCCGCCTCGACGACGATCCCCTGCAGCGATGCGATGGAAATCGGAACCCGGACCTCAACGGTCGCACCGCACCCCGGCTCGCTACGAATGCTCATTTCTCCTTTCAGCCGGCACATGGTCGCCCGCACGACATCCAGGCCTATTCCCCTTCCCGACAATTCGGTGACGTCGTTTGACGTCGTGAGTCCGCCGGCGCCAAGCAACGCGATGATCTTGTCTGCCGGCAGGGACTTCGCCTCGGATGCGGGCACGAGCCCTCGATCCACCGCGGCCCTTCTGACCGCCTCGACGTCGATGCCCCGTCCGTCGTCGCTGCATACGAAAGCCACCCGACCGCCGCGCCGCAAGACCTCCAGCCGCACCTGCCCAGCCGGGGACTTCCCAAGCGCGACACGCTCGGCCTCGGTTTCCACTCCGTGCGCGACGGCGTTGCGCACCACGTGCATGAGCGCATCCCGCAGCGATGCCAGCACGTTCGCGTCGAGGCGCACCTCGCCGCCCGAAGCCTCGAAAACGACGCGCTTGCCGAGCGTCTGGGCTGCGTCACGCACGGAGCGCTCGAGCGACGGAAACACGGTCTGAGCCGGGATCAGCCGAAATCGATGCGCGACGTCGCGAATCTCGACAAGCTCCCCATCGACGCGATCAAGGTCGACAGCAAGGCTGCGCTGAAAGCGATCGAGGCTTGACCGCAGTTCCTCCGCGAGGGAGTGCGCGCGGACCATGCCCGCAGAGGCTCCGGCCCCGTTCTCACCGGGACGCGCGACGAGCAGATCCACTAGTAGGCTCGTCAAATCACGAAGGCGGTCGGCGGCACCGAGTCCCTTGCGTACAGCGCCGAGCTGCACGCCGGCCTCGGTGACCGTGCGAAGCAGCGAGTCCATCTCCTGGATCTCGACCCGCAAGGTTTCCAGTGGCTCCTCGGCTGGCGGGCGAGCGGGGCCGGCGACCACGACGTCGCTCGCGGGCTCGAGGGCCGAAAGACGCGAGGCGATCTCGTCCAAGAGGCCCAGTAGCTCGCTCCCTTGCTCCTTAGATAGGGGCTGTCCGGCCTCACGATGGGTCGTCAGAATGCCTTCGACGGTGTGCGCCAGCTCGGCGATCCCAGGCTGCTTGACCACACGGGCGGCGCCTTTGAGCGTGTGCGCCAGGCGCAGCAGGCGAGCCATGACCTCGGGCGCGGGGGTATCCTTCTCGAGCTGCAGGATGCCCTGCGACAGCCCATCGAGGAGCTCCCGCGCCTCGACACGGAAATACTTGTACGGGTCCTTCGCCATTCGGCTACCCGTTCGCCTGGGGCTGAACCAGCCGCATTAGGTCCCGTGAAAGGTTGGCGAGCTGGGACGCCGTCTGGAGCGTCTGGCTCGAGCTGGCCTCTGTCTCCCTGGTCGCCTGCGCGACGTTGGAGACGGCGATGTGGACCTGCTCGACCGCCGTCGACTGCTGCTTCGTGCTGAGCTCGATCTCTCGAGCCGCCTCGGTGGTCGTGCTCACGAGGCTTACGATCTGCCTGAAGGCTGTTGCCACGTCCGAGAACTGACGGGCGCCCGCGTCGACCGCCTTGGTACCGCCCTCGGTGGTCATCACGGTCGTATTTACGGCGGCGCGGATCTCATCGATGAGCCCACGGATCTCCTTGGTGGAACCCCCGACGCGGTCGGCGAGCTTACGGATTTCGTCGGCGACCACGGCGAAACGCTTGCCGCTCTCGCCGGCACCGGCCGCTTCGATGGTAGCGTTGATCGCGAGGATGTTCGTCTGTTCGGCGAGCTCGTTGGTGATTTCGAGAATGCCGCCGATCTGCTGGGACTTCTTCCCGAGGTCGAGCATGTGGGTCACGATGAGGTCGACGTTTCGTTTGATGCTTCCGATCGCGTCGTTGGCCTTCGAAACCGTCTGTTCTCCGGAGCGCGCGCCTTTGGCCGTTTCCTCGGCGATCTGGGCCACGCGCTGGGCGCTCTCGGCGATCTGCTTCGACGTCGCCCGCAGCTCGCTCATCGTCGTCGTGATCTCATTCATCGCGGTGGACTGCTCCTTGGCGCCTGTCGCCTGCTGATTGGCTGCGGCCTGCAGCTCGCCGGATGAGCTCTGCATGTGCTGAACCGCCGCTCCGATTTGACTCGTCAACGACCGCGTGATTGTAAAGCCAGCGGCGGTTACGACCAGCAGGCACAACAGGGTCCCAATCGTAATGGCAATGGTCGCACCGGTTGCCGCGGCTCGCACTTCCCCGGCGCGTTGTTCGAGTAGATTTCGTTCTTCCCGCTCCATCTCCGCAAGTATGCCGCGAAGCTCATCCATGAGCCTTTTCCCCTCTCCGGCCTGTATGGCTTTCATCGCCTGGTCGACATCCCGGTTTCTGCGCATCTCGATGACTCGCTTCAGCTCGAATAGCTTCGCCGCGATGAGGGGTTCCGCTTGGCCGATCCGCTTCTGCTGAGCGGGATTGTCGGAGGTCAGCTCCCGGAGGTCGTTGACGGTTGTCGCGATCTCGGGGACCGCTGCCTGATAAGGCCCGAGAAAGCTCTCATCGCCGGTGATGATGTAGCCTCGCTGTCCGGTCTCTGCATCCTTCAGCAGGCTGAGCACGCTGGCGATGCGCTCCAGGACAACGTGCGTGTGCGCCACCGAGTCGCTGGTTTGCGAAAGTGCGTTGATGCTCCGATACGCTATCGCTCCGATCGCCGCCAGGAGTACAAACGACAGCGCGAAGCCAGCCGCGATCTTCTTTCCAAATGTCCACGAACGAGCCATTGGTCACTGCTCCTTTGCCAACCGGTGATGGCCGATGCGATTCCGGATTGTTGCCACAATAAGTGGAATGCCGATAACAGCGCGAGCTTCAGCCTCCGTGCTCGCGACTTGGTTCACGTATTGGCGTGTGGCGCGAAGGTTCTCATCCGCATGGAGAGAGGACTTCGGAAGTCGCAAGTAACCCTCGAAGTCGGAGAAGGCCAGGGCGATGGGTTCCTCCGCTCCGCAAAGGATCATCCACCGGAGCGAACCGGGGACTTGTCCGTAGCCGAGGATCGACGCCAGTCCGAACACCGGGACGACACCACCGCGGATGCCCGCCAGACCGAGCAGGTCGAGCGTGACAGCGGGGACGGGGGCCACCTTGCGTCCCGCTACTATCCCGGCGATATCGCGAAGACGAATTGCGTAAGGATTGCCCGCCACGCGAATCGCGAGGAGGTCTTCGACCTCCTGCGACGCCGGTGGCGGTGGCAAGGCGAATGACTGGTCGAACGCTTGACGAAGCGCGGCGGCCTTGCTTTCGACGAGTTGGGGCTCGTTCATCCTTCACCCCCAGCGGCGCGCAGCTCCGTACGACAGAGCTGCAGGAGGGTGTCCCGAGAGAACCCGCCCCCGAACAGAAGAAGTCGGGAGGCATCCTCACGGCCGAGGAGGATCAACGCCTGCCCAAGTTCACGCTGCGCGGTCGCGGCGTCGCCCGAGCGTTTGGCCATGATTCCCAGGTGAAGGTGGGGCATTGCAAAACCGGCGTCGAGATAGATGGCGGTCTGGCCGTGCTCGATGGCGCCGGTCGAATCGCCGGCATGTTCGCGGCAGAGGGCCATGAGGTAATGAGCGCCTGCGTTGAGCTCATCGACAGCGAGGAGACGGCTGCAGACTTCCTCGGATTCATCGAGCCTGCCATTGTTCGTGAGGAGGACGGCTCGCAGGAGCAATGCGTCGGGGTCCTCGTGGGAGTCCGGGGGTAACGAGCGGATGAGTTCCAGCGCGTCCGAAAAGCGTTCCTGCCTCAGCGCCTCGAGCACGAGCCCCAGGTCCCACGCGCGCGGGGCAGCCGTCGCAGCGGCCTGACCGGCCGGGGTGGTGAGCGGCGCGTCTTGGCTCGGCGAACCAGAACGGCCATCGGCCAGAGTGGCGATTCGCTCTGAGGCTCGTTGAATGACGTCGACCCAGGATGCCGTCGATTCGACGACTGCGGGGAGCGAATCCTCCGCTTGCTCCCTGGATAGTCCTACCCATGTCGCCGTTGCCACCACAGCCTCGGAGGCATCGCGCCGCCGGTAGTAGAACGTGTCGTGGGTATGGCAAAGATGGAACTCCTGCGTGAGCCCCCGAAGTGTTTCCGCGTGGCCCAGGAAGAAAAATCCGCCCGGAAGCAGCGCCCCGCCGATGCGGCGCACAACGTCACGCGCTTTGTCGGGCGTGAAGTACATGAGAACGTTTCGACAGAAGACGACGTCGCAGGCGAGCGACTGCCAGAAGAGAGGGTCTTCATCGACGAGGTTACGCTCCTCGAAAGTCACCATCTTCTGAATTGCGGGAGCGAGCACGAAGTCCGGACCGTCTGCCCGAAAGTAGCGGCGCTTGGCGTCCTCCGAGGTTGCCCGAAGCGACCAGGCGGAGTAGCGGGCTTGGGCCGCCTTCGCGAGGACCGCCGGGTTGACGTCAAGGCCGATGATCTTCACGTCCCAGTTTCCGAGGTCGGACAACGCTTCGCGCACCAGGACCGCCAACGAATACGGCTCCTCACCCGAGGCACATCCGGCCGAGAGGATGCGAAGTCGCTTCTCCCGGGTCTTCGCGCGAATCCGCTCGGGAAGAACAGTCTCGGCAAACGCCCGGAAGTTGTCGGCGTTGCGGAAAAAGAACGTCTCGTTGACGGTGAGCTCCTCGGCGAGCGCCCGAAACTCATCGGAGCCCTTGGGCGAAGAAATCAGATGATCGAGGTAGGACTCGAAGCGGGTGCTGCCCACCAACTCCATACGTCGACGCGCGACCTCGGCGAGGTAGTCGAGCTTTCCGTCCTCGTACTGCAGCCCGAGACGGCGTGCGATGATGGTCCGAAACTGATCGAGGCCGGTTCGGTCGAGGACCGGCGTCATCGCGTCGCCTCCGCCGCCGCGAGGGTTGTCCAGACTTCATCGGGAACGATGCGCGCAGCACGAAGCACAACGAGGAGCTGCGCGTCGCGGGTGCCGATCGCCTCGATGAGGTCGGCGGCGACATCTCGCAGAATCGGCGGCAAGTCTCCAAGCTGGGCCGAATCGAGGTTCGTCAAGCCGACAACGCCATCCACGCCGATGGCCACCCGCCGCTCTCCTAGCTTTATGGTCACAAAGCGACCATAGGTTGCGCTGTTTTCGCCGTTCTCCAAGAGCGCCTTGAGGTCGACGACGGGAGTCGGCGCACCACGGATTACGGACACGCCCCGCACGAAACCTGGCGTCCCGGCAACGGGCTCAATCGGGAGAGGGCGCATGGTCTCCGCCACGTGGTGCAGCGGGATGGCACAGGCACGTGCGCCGGCCATGACGATCAGCACCGGGCTTCTTTCCCAGGCGTGGACGATCACTTGGCGCTCCGCCTTCTCGCCGCGGTCATAGCGGTGTTATCGGCGCTCCGGCAGCCCAGGAACCAAGTCTTCACCTGGCCCTTGCCCTTGAGGTTGATGACACCCCGCACCTCGAGCAAGAACGGCTCACTCTGCCGCCTGTTTGGAGATGTGACGCTTCTCCTTGTTGGAGTGTTGCATTTTGGCGGAGATTTCCACCGGCATTTCTGCTTTGGGCTTCTAGCCGGAATTTCCGATATGGACCTCCAACTATCTTCTCTGAGCAAGTTGCATGCCGCGCACGGAGTGAGACCTTTCACTCACTTGCCGGGATAACGCGCCTGCACCTTCCGTACGCAAAGTGCAAATCTTGCATCAACTTTCGAACGGCGTTGCTCCTGTGACACGCCGACTACAGAATCAACCCCGCCTTATTGCGCTGCGTTTAGAGCCCAGACCGGCAGCGTGGAGGATACCGAATCCGGGGGCTGACTCTCCCGGTCCCAGTATTTGCTTGATGTCCTCAACCGCCCCGAGGTAACCCGCGGACCCGCCAAGGTGGCAAGATCGCAACGACGATCGGGTCGACTGGTCCGCCGCTTGGGAGTTGTTTCCCGGCGATGTCGCCTACGTCTGGCATGCGGGCATTCACGCCGCCGAGGTGGAGTTGGGCCTGCAGTCCTGCGGGTTCCAAATCCGCTCCCAGATCATCTGGCTGAAGCAGCACTTCGCCACCTAGCTTCGCAGTGGTGATCGTTCATCGCACGCGCCGCTTAATCTGGATCGAGCGAGCCCGCGAAGTGCTCTCATGACCAGCCGGACAACGGCCGAAGGAACTTCGACTCCGGCCGCCTCATGATTCCCTGCTGAGGATTCCTCATGAGTAGCCGCGCAGCGTTTAGGAACGTTTTCCGCCCGCGATTGATGGTTCCGGGCGAGTCACGCTAGATCTCTATCGGAAGCGGCCCGGCCGACGATGCTTGGGTGAAACGGGCGTGAGGCAGAGGCCGGGCCGTTTCGGATAGAGTCGTAAGAAGGAAGCGACTGGCGCGGCGCCTGGGGTGCCGCGAAATATGGGTTTTGAATGCTGATGTCTCCAGTGGAGTCCGGGATAGAGTACGGCTGACGGAGGTTGCAGGACTGGGGCGGGGCGAGATCCCGGCTGGAAAGGGCTGCGGCAATACCGTTGTCAGGCAATGCGGGGGACGAAAAGCAGTCGTGTGGACGGAGCAGACACACGTGAAGTAAGGTGTCGCCGAAGCCACGCCCAGTGAACGAAAGTGGTGCGGTGTTAAGAGCTGTCAAGGCGTTTGACCGGGCGACTTTCCTCTCGGCGTAGTTGGCTGGCCGTCAGCCGTTCGACGACCCGCATGGTTCCCTGACAGCAAGGGCACAGCCAGAGCATCGGCGCCACGGCCGGCTTTATCGGAACCGGTGTTGGTTGGAGGGCCAGCAGCGTACGGCAAAGCGGCAGGAGCGCTCCACGCCGGCGGTTGGCAAACCACCCGAAGTAGCGGATGCGGGGAAACCCGCGAGGCAAGACGTGCTGGAGGAAACGCCGCAAGAACTCCTCGTGTGTCAGCGTCATTACGCGGCGCTTGCTGTAGTGCGCATAATCTTTCCAGCGGATGCTCACCTGAGTATCGGCGATCTCGACCAGGCGATGATTCGAGATGGCGACGCGATGCGTGTAGCGGGCAAGGTAGTGGAGCACGTGTTCCGGCCCGCCGAAAGGCTTCTTAGCGTACACGACCCAGTCGTCGCGGAATAGTGTTCGCAGGAAATCATAGAACGCCTTCGGCTGAGCCAGTGATCCGCAGGTTCCGAAGAAGACGAGCTTCTCCTGGCGAAAGGCTCGTCGTAGCCCCGCTACAAACTTGCCGCGAAAGACCCGGCTCAGCACCCTACCGGCAGGAAGAAGTGATTGGGCGCACGGATCCACTGTTGATGATCCGGCGACAACCCGCCGCCGGGCACCACACAGTGAACGTGGGGATGCGGCTGTAAGGTCTGGCCCCAGGTATGCAGAACACTCAGGAAGCCGATCTCGGCACCGATGTGCTTGGGATCGGCAGCGATGACGTTCGATGCGCACCTGAATCCCGCGGGAGGCGGCCTGGTCTTCCACTTTTGCCAAGTGCGCAACAAAGTGCGTGGAGAGGAAATTCCGGAAACGGCGATCAGCAGAAACCGGAATGGGCCGAGAACTCGCTGGGTCTTCAAGGCCCATTATCGCGAGTACGGGGCAATGGCGGAACTATCGCGGTTTCATGCAGATCCAGTTTCCGGACACTACGCCTTTTTATCGGTAGAATACGCAATTCCATTAGGGTGTGGATCCCGCCGCAATCGGTCCCAGCCGGCCAAGTTCCAATGCATACAGCGGATTCTCGGGAAAATCGTGGCATAGGCCGTCCAGCAGGCTTCGGACCTGGTCCTGGTGGTGGTCGCGCAGCGCCGCCACCGCCAGCAGCAGCCGCGCAAAGGGCGCCAGGTAGTGGCCCTTCTCTGCCGCCAGCCGCAGCTTTTCTAGGCCCAGCGCCTTGTCGGTCTGGCCACCCCCCACCCGCAAGAGAAAGCGCACCGGCGCCGGTCTCACGCTCAGCATATAGTTCTCCAGCCCCACCGCCACCCAGGCATCATAGTATGTGGGATTGGCCGCCAGCAGTTTCTCGGCGCGCGTGCGCGAAGCCTTCATTCGCGCAAAGGAGGCCGCATAGCGCTTTTCGATCAGCGCCATATAGTCGGATTCCAGCCCATCGCACAGCACCGCGGCGAACTCGGCCGTGGATTCCCTGGGGTTGCGATTGGCCAGCCCGCGGCTGACGGCCAGCGCTTCCCGGAAGCGCTGCTTCCTCGCCGGATCGGGCGTCAGCTTGTGGTCGGTGATGAAGTGTTGGTCGTGAGTGAAGAATTCCGACTGCAGAATGTGCATCCGGTCGAATTCCGCGAACAGGTACTGCGCGGCGTCCGAAGCCGCCGCCAGCGGATCGTCCGGATGGATCCCTTCCCAGTCCCGAAACGTCTCATGTGCCTGCGCGAATTGCAGATTGTACATCTGGCGGTAACCCGCTTCGAGGGTTGCGGGCCGCGCCTCGCTGATGGCGTCGGCGTGCAGCGCGCCGCCCGCAACGGAACCAAGCAGGCCGGAGATCAATAAAATTCGTAACATCGATTGAATAAGAAGCATGTGCCTGGCCATTCCCAGCGCCTCGCTCCAGAAGGCCGTCAGGGAGCCCCTGAGAGAGTCCGAAGCCACCGCAGCAATTATTCATTAGCTGCCGGTCTCCTGGCTGAGATAAACCTGAACGGGTCCGACCCCTCTTTCTACCTTGTACCGTTACGATCAGGCGGGCCGCGGCACCGCACTGCAATTCCACATCCCATCCGTGCGATGGACTTTCAAGGCCACCTACACGTGGGATAATCAAGGCGGGACGACCTCGCAAGTCCTATCCGGCGCAACGGTTTACCGGCCGACACCCTTGAGTTGCCAGTACGGCTCGATGGGCCGCCTGTCAAGCATCACGCAATGCTCCTGCCTGTACTATGCCGCCCGACAATGATTGTACGACGATGCGACGCCCCGCGAAAGCCCTCGCAGATTCATGTCATCGTACCGATCCCTGGCCCAGTGCATTAGGATTCCAGATGCTAAACGGGGTTTCTGGAAAGTGGATCGGCGACGTCCACAACAAAACCTTTCTGCCGGAGCTAGCTTGAATTCTTCGAGAATTGCTTTCGAAGTTCGGCGATTTCTTCACTGGATGGAGTCCAGTCCGTGTCGCATGTATTACAGTGGAACACCAACGTGTCGGATTTCAACGCCGCGTCGAATTCTTCCGGGCTAAATCTAACTGTCTGGTTGTGATTGTTGGGACAGACAATATCAAACTCCACGCGGTCGCTCATGAATCCTCCGGCTGGCTGCAATTCTCGTCGATTTGCTTGCGCCGGCCCTGCATTGCGCTGCCGGGCACTAAAGTCAACGTCCTGGTGCTCGGCCGATCCGGTGCAGCGCCTGCTCGTCCAGGCTTGTCAATTCCTGATGGTAGCGCAAACCCGCGTCTGCAGACCGACGACACCCAGAACCTTCGGGAGGATTGCGGGCTGAGGGGAAGTTGGACATCCGATGCGCCGTGAGTTTTTTCGCCTGTTAGCGACCCAAGCTGGCAACTGTATCGGAAAGTTCTGCAAAAAAGGTACCGGTGCTGTAGTTGAATTGAAGCCGCTCGGCGGTCTTAGATATGTGAATCGTACGCTACTGGTCCTTTTTCTCTTTACTCCAATCGTTTTTTCCCAACCCCGACTTGAAATGGGAGTGCGAATCGATGCACCGCTCGTAGGGCCGTTAACTACTTACTCCTACCCCGAGCTTTGTGCGACCGGTGCGCAATGCGGGTATTACCAGAGCGCGCCTCTCCACCCAGCCATTGGGCTTTCAGCTTCAATTCCGATTGCGCCGCGGCTGCGAATTCGCTTCGACCCGGTCTATCAACGTGTCGGGATCAGCGCTACGAGCTACATTGACGTATATCAGTACGGGGTGAACAGCCCGCTTGGCGAGGCAGTGGGCAAAACGTCGAGCACCGCAAACCGGTGGCAATTCCCCGCCCTGGTTGAGGCAGAACCGCTTCGGCATTTCCGGTTCTGCATGGGACCCGCGGTTCCTCACGGGCACGGAAGGCATGGCCAAGCTTGTAGATCCGTTCTCCGGAACTTCTACCTCCGTGGACAACTACTCCTTTCCCGTCTCCCGCCAAGCGATCGCGGGAGCAGCCGCCGCGCTGGAATTCCCGTTCCGCTTTGGAAACGTGACGGTCGCTCCCGAGCTGCGATACGAGCCCTGGTTCGATAAACACTACGGCGGCAATTGGATGATGGACGAGTTTACCGGCGGAGTTGCAATCCGGTTCTCGCGCTAATTAACGGCCCGCACAGCGTGCGATCTTCGCCACCGCAACAGCTTCCTCCAGCTTCAACGCTCCACGCCGCAATCGCGCCGCCAGCGCCTCGCCTTCCACTAATTCCATCACCAGGTAGTTCGGCCCGACATCGTACAACTGGCAGATGTTCGGATGGTTCAGCGCGGCCACTGCGCGGGCCTCGCGCTCGAAGCAGTCGGAGAATCGTTCCTGAGAAACTTTGATGGCGACGTGGCGATTGAGGCGCGGATCGCGTGCGCGATACACTTCTCCCATGCCGCCCGCACCTAGCGGCGCGAGGATTTCGTATGGACCAAGTTTGTCGCCCGGTGACAGCGGCATAGAAGGGGTTCAGCTAAGTTTAGCCGATCAGAAAACGGATGGGGAACGTGTTACGCGCTACTCGGAAACAGCGCAGCGGTCGGCTTGCTTGTGGAGTTGGCTACCGATATCGAACCATATCGCTCGCGCGGAACGGGCGTCGCTCATGGCAGGGGAACACACGCATCCCTCTTTGGTATCGTGAAGGAGTTCCAATTCTGACCGCGTGTGAGCGCGCCAGAATTAATCTTTCATAAGAGGAGCTCAATTCCATGAATCTCTTCGCCCGTTCCGCCTCACTGCTGCTCTTGCTGACTTCCGCAATCGTCCAAGCGCAGGAGCCCACCGCCGCCCCCCAGCCCACGACGGCAACTCAGTCTCCCACACGTGACACCAGCTACATCGACACCCAGGGCACGGCGCACGTCACCCGGATTGTTCCGGTTCCGAAGACCATCAGCGCCGAGGCTCAGCGCTCGTTGAGTCGACAAATGCCCGACCAGGGCCCCCCGCAATCTCTAGCCGAGCGCCGCCGGGGCACCGATGGCTACACGGCCCGTGCGCGTGTGGAATGGAGCCGGCTCTGCCCCAATCAGCTCGTTGAGGACAAGATCGCCGCAGTTCCGGTTCGCGTTGTCACCCCGGAAGGGCTGCCCGAGGCCAACCGTGACAAGGTCCTCCTCAACCTGCACGGTGGCGGCTTCAACTCAGATTCCGGCTCCTATACGGAGTCAATTCCCATCGCAGGCTACAGCAGGATCAAGGTGGTAGCCGTGCTATACCGGCTGGCGCCGGAGCATCCGTTTCCCGCGGCCGTCGATGATTCGGTCGCCGTCTACAAGGAGTTGCTGAAAACCTACAAGCCCAGCCAGATAGTGATCTATGGCACCTCGGCCGGGGCCATTCTGACCGCAGAGGTGGCCGCTCGCCTGAAGCAACTGGGCCTGCCGCTGCCGGCTGCACTCGGCATCTTCAGCGGGATGGGCGACTTCGCACGCTACGGCGACTCGGAGGCGGTTTACGGCTTGCGGGGCTTCTCGGGGCATCTGGATTCGCCTGAGCCAGAACCTCATGACTCGGAGTACGCAGCCGCCACTGACCGACGGGATCCCTTGCTCTCGCCGATCTTCTCCGACCTGCATGGGCTGCCGCCCACCCTATTCATCACCAGCGGCCGCGATTTGCTGCTCTCAGGCACCGTCAACCTGCACCGCGCCTACCTGAACGCCGGCGTCGATGCGCGGTTGGTTGTCTTCGACGCTCTGCCCCACGCCTTCTGGTACGACTCTGCGCTTCCCGAGGCCATCGAGGCTAACCACATGATGGCGGATTTCTTCGTCCAGCAATTAAGAAAGTGAGCCGTTAACAGTGTGATCATTCTGGACTCGGCTGTTCAGTGCGCGGAAGAAGAGCAAAGCAGCAGCAGCGCAGGGCATCAGGCGCGAACCACCGATGTGCCTGAGCTGTAGGGCAGCGCAGGGCTGCCGATATCAGGTCTTAACGCCCGTTCGGTTGTGCCCACTTCCCGGAACGCCGCTTGGCGAGTTATCGAACCGCCACTATAAATAACGCTTCAGCCACGCCAGCACTTCTTCCATGTGCAATCTGTTGTTTTCGCCTTTTAGAATCCAGTGACCTTCGTCTGGGAAAACAATTAACCGCGCAGGGATGCCTCTCCGCTGCAGGATCTTGAAAGTCGTAATGCTCTCTGTCAACGGCACGCGGAAGTCTTGCTCGCCATCCGTGATGAGCGCGGGGGTTGAAAATTCATTCGCATAGCGCAACGGACTCTCATCGTTCCACTGGCCGCCCTTCTCCCAGATAGGACCGCCCATGCGCAGTTCACGGTCGATGCCACCATCGTTTGAGCCGTACTGCGATTCGTTGTTTATCGCGCCGGCGTGAATTACCAGGCACTTGAACTGCTTCGTGTGCCCGTTGAACCAATTCATCAAGTAACCCCCGTAGCTCGCGCCTATCGCCGCCTGCCGGCTGGTGTCGATGTAGGGATACCGCTTAGCCGCCTCGTCAATCGCCTCCAAGATCTCCTGGGCCGGGCCACGCAGCACATCGTGCTCGATATCATCGGCGAATTTTTCGCCAAAACCCGTCGAACCGGTGTAGTCGGTTCTGAGTAGTACGTAGCCGGGCGACGTAAGCAGGTAACTGTTCCAGCGTGTCGTGAAGTTATCCTTCGACATCGAGTTCGGCCGGCCATGCGGAGACACCACCAGGGGATATTTCTTGGCTGGATCGAACCTCGGCGGCAGGGTCATAATGCTGTGGATGCGTTTGCCATTCTTGGCCACAAACCAGAAATGAATGGAAGCGGGTGCGTCAATATCGGCCACCGCCGCCGCGTTGAAGTTCGTCAGCATGGTGTGCGAGCCCTTGGCGGGATCGAGGCGCACAATCTCTGGCGGCCGCAAGGACGTCTGAAACTCAGCAACCATACCACCTTCAACCGGCTGAACGCTTGTATAGCCGCCCTCCGTCACTTGCATGATCCGTTCCAGCTTCTCACTTGATACCGTGAGTTCGAAGAGTTGGTCGAATCCGTCATCCTCCGCCGCAAGGTAGACGTTACGCCCGTCATGCGAAATCGAGAACGACCCGATCGACCGGTCCCAACCCTTAGTCAGGATCTTTACTTTCCCTGTATCGGGCCAGCCGAACTGCGCCAAGCGGGTCAGCGAATAGAGTCGTCCGGCCGGGTCCGGGCTGCGCTCGGTCTGCGCATATAAATAATTGCCCGTCGGCGAAAAGTGCGGATGCTCATAGCTAGCGCCTCTTTCCGTAATCGCGGCCGGTTCACCACCGGCCGCCGCGACGAAAAAGAGCTTCGACTCGACTTCTTCGCCCATCATCCGGTCTCGATTGGCATATGCGACAAACACGATGGACTTGCCGTCAGGCGCCCACACCGCCTGCAGGTCCTGCCCGCCCGTTTCGTTGAAAACACCATTGAAGCCCGCGCTTTCCGCGAGCCTAGATCCCTTTACTAGGTCGAGCGGCTGGGCGGAATCACTCAGCTCCTGGACAAAGACATGAGGTCGCCGCTCATCGAGCCAGGCATTCCAAAAGCGGATCGGCATGGCATCGTAAATGCGAGCGTTCCATTTTCGGTCCTTTCGCTGCTCGGCAATGGGGTCCACTTGGCTTTGAAAGAGGATCGCCTTTCCGTCCGGACGCCATTGCGGCCCGGTAGCGCCACCAGGGACGTTTGTGACGCGTCGCGCTTCGCCGCCCGACATCGGCAAGATGTAGATTTGCGGCGTTTGATCGCCTTCCCGCTTGGTGGAGAAAGCCATTCGTGTTCCGTCGGGAGACCAAGCCACTCCGTTCTCAGGTTCCTTCGTATATGTCAACCGCCGAGGCGGCTCGGTGCCATCGGACCGGAGAACCCAGAGATCCGAAGTTTGTTTTGCAGGATCGTAATCGGGCTCCGTCAGGGAGAAAACAATCCAACGGCCGTCTGGGCTCACCACGGGTTCGCCCATGCGCTTCATCATCCAGACGTCCTGATGGGTAATCGGCCGCTTTTTGCGCTAATGCCGCAAGCGGCGCACCTGCCAGCCACGCCAGCGCCAGCAGCAGTCCCGCCGTGGCTCGGCTTACATTCGTCGGCCGAAGAGCCATGGCAGATTCAATCGAGCACCGGCGAAAAGGCAGCAGGAAAAGGCGGATCATTTGTAAAGCGTATCAAAGATCAGGAAACCACGGGCCGGTTGTGGGAAGTGCCCGCAGCGGCCGAAACCAACAGTCTGAAAGCTGCTTCTACCGATAAGGCGCGATAACGTCCTCCACTACCAAGCCGTTTGAAGAAAACAGCAGTTTCGCGATGCAAGTATAGAGAGTCGGCTTGGCGGCTATCTGAGCGATGCGCGGTCGGCACCGGCCTGTCCACGATGCGGCATAAGAGAAAAGGCCAAGCAGACAGCGACTGCCTGCGCAAGCACGCTGAGCCGGGCGATGGGCATGGCTCGAAAGAGGCTGGCGCGGAGGGTACCTACCTGTCAGACTTAAATTATGAAGGCAGCCGCCAGCGTCTTGATTGGCGTGTGGTTCGCTTCGGGGCAGCAGCCTGCCGTGCCGGCGCCGGACTCCCCGCGGCCCGAGGCGGTTTTTGCCGTCACCTCGACGCTGGTGCAGTTGGACGCTATAGTGACCGATTCCAAAGGGCACCAGGTCACCAATCTCATCCCGGCGGATTTCCAGGTCTTCGAGGACGGCAAGCTGCAAAAGCTGACGCATTTTTCGTACGTCCAGATAACCCCGGTATCCAAGGCGGCGGAACTCAAGGCGGCGCGTGAAAAACCTTCGCCCAGCTCCGTTGCGACCTTGCCGCCTCCACCGCTGGCGCAGCTTCGTCCGGAAGACGTGCGGCGGACCATCGTGCTGATGGTGGATGATCTCGGCCTTTCCTTCAAAAGCATGGCACTGGTGCGCAATTCGCTGGGCAAGTTTGTCAGCGAACAGATGCAGCCGGGCGACCTGGTCGCGGTCTGCCGGACGGGCGCCGGATCGGGCGCCTTGCAGCAATTCAGCGCAGATAAACGGGTGCTGCTGTCGGTCATCGACGGCTTGCGTTGGAACCCCAATGGACGCTTTGGCATAACGTACTTCGATCCATACGCCAAATCCTCGTCGTGGGGGGACCTGATCGGCTCCGCCCTCAGCGACGATTCCCAGTCGCTCGATGCGCGATATGACAGCGAAAACAGCGCCATCTCAACCGTCGGCACGCTCGGGGCAATCAACTATATCGTCGGCGCGCTCAGCGAGATGCCTGGGCGCAAATCAATCGTGCTGTTCTCCGATGGGCTGCAAGTGTCTGAAGCCGGCGTCGGTTCGCACGCCCACAGACTAAATACGCAGGCGGCGGACGATGCCCTGGATACTAACGCCGACGTTCAGCGGGCCCTTCGGATCCTGACCGATCGGGCCAACCAGTCGGGCACCGTGATCTACACCATGTGCGCGACCGGATTGCAGAGTTTGCAGTTCGACGCACAGGACAATCCGCCACCGGATGAGACGCCGGTAACTCCAGTGGGCGCCCCCGCAAACAACCTGACCCGAGTCGTCGATCGCAGCGGAAAGGGCATCAGAAACAATATCCTGCAGGAGAATCTCGGTTACCTCGCGGACCAGACGGGCGGGCTGGCCTACGATAACGGCAACGACCTGAACAGGGGGCTTGATCGGGTGCTGGAGGACCAGGCGGGTTACTACCTGCTGGGGTATCACCCACCCGAAAGTACGTTGCTGGGCAAGAACAAGAGGAGCGACTTCCACCGCATCCAGGTGAAAGTGACGCGCGCCGGGCTGCACGTGCGCTCGCGATCCGGGTTCCTCGGCGAGACGGACGATCAGCCGCTTCCGAAGTTCAACACACCTGTCGAACAATTGCGTGCCGCCATGCTATCGCCTTTCCGGTCCTCCGGCGTGGGAATGCGGCTGACGGCGCTATATACGGAGGTGCCCAAACCACGTGGTCCGGTGGTCCGCAACCTTATGAGAATCAATGTGGCCGACCTGACTTGGGAGCATAACGTCGACGGCAGCGATGGGGCGCGGGTTATGGTATTGGCGGTCGCCACCGGCACCGGCGACCAACCGTTGGCCGCGGTGGGCCGCACTTTCAATATACGGGTAGCCCCGGGCAGGATGGCTGAGGCGCAGCGGAATGGTGCACTCTACCAGCTGGACGTGCCGGTTCCAAAACGCGGGGCGTTCCAGATTCGCGTGGCGGCACGGGACGAGGCGACGGGCAGGATCGGCTCGGCCACCCAGTTCATCCAAATTCCGGATTTGAAAAAGACGGGTTTCGCGCTGGCCAGCGTGATCCTGCTGGATGGCGAACGGTCGCACGACGTGCACGACCTGCCGGACATCATGCCGGCGCTGCGGCAGTTCAAGCGCGGCGGCTCGCTCGAGTTTCTTTGCATGGTTGAGAACGGCCGCAAGAAGAAGCCGGATGTAGATCTGACCACGCGGGTGCGCCTTCTGCGCGATGGCAAGGAAGTGTTCTCGGCGCCGGCGCAGGTGATCGACGTGCAAGGCAGCGGGAAGGTCGTGTTCGGCGCGCTGAAACTGACGGACAGACTTACTCCCGGCGACTACGATCTGCAAGTGCTCGCGGCGGAGACAAACGGCGGCAAAGCCGCCGCCGGCCAGTGGACCGATTTCACCGTGCTGCCGTAGCGCGCCAGGCGTGATCGGCGATGTAGCCACCGATAACCCGAAATAACGCCGTCGCCAGGTCGATTCGCAATTCGGTCGACCAGGACCTCCACTCGGTCAGGGTGCTGACGAATCGCGCTCGATGACCATCAATGTAAACGATCCGGGCAGCACCGGTGGCCTGCCTCTGCCAGCCGCATCCGCCGGCACTGGTCCAAACTTTGCGGAGACGATGAACACGCGGTGATTCGTTGGGTCGAGCCCCATGTTGCGCGCCCCCTGCGGCGTCTGCACGTTTTCGACAACGCGATATTGGTCCGGAGTGTCTTGATGAATCACGGTGAGCGTGCCATTCGCATTCGAGGCAAACGCGTTGCCTGAGGCCGCATCGTACCCGGCGCCGTCGACGCCGGTGCCGATCGCGACCGTCGCCACCACCTTGCCGGCCTGATAGTCGGAGACCGCCATGAGGCCGCTGCGGCATCCGCTGAACAGCCGATGGTGGGCGGTGTCGATGGCCATGGAGACCGGTTGCTTGCACGGGGCCGTGGACCAGCGCCGCAACACGGTCGCCGCGTTCGCGTCGATCTCAACCACTTCGCTCCTGTCCGTGAGGTTTGCGTACACCTTGCCGCCTCCGGCTGACGCGCCGTATTCGGGCTTGCCGCCGAGCGGAATGTTCGTCATCCTCGTCCCCGCCCGCGGGTCGATCACCGTCGAGGAGTGCGCATCCCCATTCATTGTGAAGACGCGGTTCGATACGCTGTCGTAGACGATCGCATCGGCGTCTTCGGCGGCCGGAATCCGGCCGAGCACCTTGAACGTTTTCAAATCGAACATCACCACGGACTGGTCGTTACCTGAGGTGGCGAATCCATGACCCGTGGCAGGCGCCAGCGCAGTCCCGTGCGCGCCATCGATGCCGTTGACTTCGCCAAGCAGCGACCCGCTGTCTTCGTCGACGACCATCAGGCGATTCTGCCTGGCGATAAACAGACGGTGATTGGGTGGGTCGGGCACAACGTAGTCCCAGCGGCCATCCCCGCCCAGTGTGTAGGTGTGGGTGATGCGGTAAGACGATGGTGACTGTGCAAAGAGCGCCGTCACACTAGCCAGTGCGACGACGAGCGCGATGTTGCGCATGAATCTCCTTTCTGCCCGAGTATATCCCAGTCGGCACTCGTTTGAGCCGAGATGCCAAGTCGTGCAATTCAGCGCCGGGTGTTCTCCGATTCTGGCCGGATCACGGCGTACTCGGAGTCGGGCTCCACACCCTGTTCAGGCTGCGGACCAGCGAAATTCCGCAAGGCCCAGGATTCCCCGCTTCCTGGATGTTGCCGTCGCAACGGGTTGGTGCGATTTGTCCGGCAGAACGGCTAGCGATAACACCACTTAACGCTCCGCCGCCGGGATCGCAATGCTGTGCTCGCCTACGAAAACGGAGAGGCCACGGGACGTGAAAGTGCCGGCGTCGGCACTCGCCGCTCTCCGCGCGCATCGGAAGCGCCAGGATGAATTCCGCAAAAAGTTCGGGCCTGCTTACCGGGCGGACCTGGACCTGATCTTCGCCAACCCGGACGGAACGGCGCTGCGGCCGAATTCAGTCTCGTCGGTGGTTTCGCTTCTGTTCCGCAGGCTGAATCTCCCGAAGGGCGCGAGTCTGCACTCCCTACGCCACAGTCACGGGTCGCACCTGCTGGCCGATGGTGTGCCACTGCCGGTGGTGTCGGAGCGCCTCGGGCACTCCTCGGTGCGGACGACGGCGGAGGTCTACGCGCATGCGATCCGAGGCCAAGACGACGAGGCGGCCCTGCGCTGGGACGAATTTCAACGCCGCGGAACCGGGGATCGCGTAGAAGGAAAACTCCAGTGATGACAAGGGAGTGATATCCCACATCGCCGTATCTGGGGCGTCCACTAACTGGAAGCTTGCTATGGGCGAACTGCGGCGACGCGCTCGATGCAAACGCGCAGGCTTATCGCAACGTCGTCATGATTGAGCGGACGCACCTTCAGGACCCACGCCTCTGACCGTCGGCCAGGCTTGGTTACCTCAGCGCAAAAGGTTGGTTTTGGCGAGATCAATGATCTCGCTGCCGCGGCCATCGAGAACAGCCTTGATCATGAACAGGCTGAAGCCCTTGATCTGATCGACGCTAATGGTAGGCGGCATAGAGAGTTCCTGCCGGCTCACCATAGCTTCAATCAGAGCCGGCCCGTCATGGCTGAGCGCCTGCCGGATCATCGGTTCAACCTGATCCGCCGTTTCGGCCCGGAGCCCCAGGATGCCTGCGGCCTCGGCCATCTTCGCGAAATTCGGGTTATGCAAGTCGGTTCCAAAATCGAGGATGCCGGCGGCCTTCATTTCCAATTCGACAAAGGCCAGGGAACTGTTGTTGAAGACGATCATCTTGACCGGCAACTGCAACTGGCGAAGCGAGAGCAGATCGCCCATGAGCATGGCGAACCCACCGTCTCCGGACATTGAGATCACTTGACGGCCGGGATGACTGACCTGCGCTCCAACCGCTTGCGGGAGCGCGTTGGCCATGGAGCCGTGCGTGAAAGAGCCGAGCAATCTGCGCTTGCCATTCATATGGAGATAGCGCGCGGCCCAGATGGTTGGCGTACCGACGTCGCAGGTGAAGATCGCATCTTCCGCCGCAAGCTCATTCAGAAGTTTTGCGACGTATTGGGGGTGAATTGGTTTTTGTCCAGGTCCGCCGGCCGCCAAATCGTCCAAGCCTTTGCGGGCCTCGCTATAGTGCCTGAGCGAAGCACTTAAGTGCGCCTCATCCGACTTGGTGCGAAGCTGGGGGCTGAGCGCGGCCAGCGTAGATTTCACATCGCCGATCAAGCCTAAGTCTACTTTGGTGCGACGGCCGATCTGCTCACCCCGAATGTCGATCTGGACGACGGTCGCGTCTTGCGGGTAAAATTGCCGGTACGGGAAGTCGGTTCCGAGCATCAGGAGCGTGTCGCAATTCATCATCGCGTGATAGCCGGAGGAGAAGCCCAGAAGCCCCGTCATACCGACACTGAAGGGGTTGTCGTATTCGACAAACTCCTTGCCACGCAGGGCATGCACAATGGGGGCTTTTAGCTTGCCCGCGAGTTCGATCAACTCATCGTGAGCTCCGGCGCAGCCCGCTCCTGCCAGAATCGTCGTTTTCTTTGAGTTATTCAGGAGTGTGGCCAGTTCTGCGATTTCGTCATCGGAAGGGCATACCGTCGGTTTCGGTGCATGAAAATGCAGACGCCGCCGTTGCTCGACCGCATCTCGCAAAGCCACGTCGCCCGGTAGGACAATGACGGCAACGCCGCGCCGCGAGATCGCGGTCTGGATGGCAATTTCAAGAATACGAGGCATCTGTTCGGGTTGTGAAATCACTTCGCAATAGTGGCTGCACTGCGCGAAGAGATGTTCCGGGTGGGTCTCCTGGAAGTATCCGCTGCCAATTTCATCGCTTGGGATCTGTGCCGCGATGGCGAGGACCGGAACCCGGCTGCGGTGACAATCGTAGAGTCCGTTGATCAAGTGCAGATTTCCGGGACCGCAGCTCCCGGCGCAGACCGCCAATCCGCCGGTGAGATGGGCATCCGCGCCCGCGGCAAAGGCTGCCGTTTCTTCATGCCGCAGATGAATCCAATCGAGTTGTTTGGTTGCTCGAATCGAGTCGGTAATGCCATTGAGCGAATCGCCGGAGATACCGTAAATCCGCCGGACTCCTGCTTCTGCCAGAACATCCACTAACACGTCTGCTACTCTTTTCGCCATGACGCCATCCTCTCTGTGGGACTAGATTGGAAATCCATCTTAGCTCGCTGGTGTGGCTTCCGTCTCGGGCCAGACCACCGCCAACAACAGCGCGACCCCAATTCCGACGGACACTTCGGCAAACCGATGAAATGCGACCACCCATGCAGGGTCCGACCGAGTGACGGCTGCGTAATCACGAGAGTTGCAATCGGTGCCCAGTAGCTTGCCGGCAGCCCGAACAATCGCGCTTCCAGCAGCGAAACCACAGCCGCACGGCCGTCCGCACAGAATGCACCAGCACCGGCTACCACGTCCATTTAACTCTATAGCTCGCCATTTTCCCTAGCCTGCGTGACAACCGCAATAAATCGGAACAATTCATTTTACATTCTGGGCCCAAGTCCCTATACCTCCGATTGCGCACCGTGCGGCTGTTGCGGGGAACAAGTAACGTTCCGTTCACTTGGCCGTATCACGCCCGACTCGCGGACGTACGCCGGCCGACACGCCCAGGAAGTCCGGATCTGGGAAACGTGGCAGCACAGGGGATCAGTCTCGTGAAACGGCGGTCACGGCTGTAAACCGGCACTGGAGGGATTCACTCAGACGATTCGACGCAGTTGCGCCTCAGACGCTTTGCAGAATATAGCGCAGCGTCGGCCCTTGTCACGAGGTCTTCTGTGCCTGTGCCATCATGGCGCGTAGCTGCCACCCCTAGGCTGACGGTGACCCTTAGCTCGAGATTGTCCGGGAACGAAAGGTTTGCCACTCGTGCACGAATCACGCGAACGCGTGTTTGACCGGACTTGCCCCAGCGCTAGAAAAACTCGGAACGTTACTGCCAGCGCGACATTTCAGAGCTGCCAATCAAGCTGTCCGCTCCGACCGGAACGCCCAGCCGATCAAGCTCTGAGACAGGGTGTCCTACTGCTCGCGCTAGTTGGACCGTCGTCAGCCGCACGTCATCTTGCCGAAAAACCCCTCTGACGGTATCGGGATGAAGTGGCCGCTGCAATGTGTACACAAAAACTCCTTCTAATCATTATCGGCCCACCATATTCTGGGCGCAGGTACGGAACGTCTAAGGTCGTTCAGGTTCCAGAGACATGGCTATCGCGACGCATCGGAACTTCGCGAAAAGTATGGCTGTCAACGCTAAGGCTGGGGCGCCACAACGCGGAGTCTCTCTTCTGGCGCATCGCACGTGCTGCCCCGTGCTCCTCGGTGAACACCCAAAACC
>PLOR01000073.1 GCA_003142185.1 Bryobacterales bacterium | reverse complement strand
CAACTTGACTTGTTAACGACAGTCGTGTCCCGCGCCACATCAGGATCTTACGCACGTCCCCTAACGCCGCGCTGGCAATAAATTCAAGATTATGGAGGATCTGAGACGCCTATACTTATGGCATGAAACCCGCGCATGTGTTTAAGGTGGTGCCCTCCCTACCCGCCCCGCTCGAAGGGCTGCGCACGCTGGCGTACAATCTGCGGTGGAGCTGGGATCACAACACCGTCGAGTTGTTCCGCCGGCTGGATAGCGATCTCTGGGAATCCACCGGCCACAACCCGGTGCGGATGCTGGGGCTGATCGGCCAGGCGCAACTGGAAGCCGCCGCCGGCGATGAGGCCTTTCTCGCCTATCTGCACCACACGCAAATCGCGCTGGGATCGTATCTGTCCGGCGAATCGAGCTGGTACCGGCGCTCCTGCGGGCAGAACGAGGGCTTGCTGGTTGCCTACTTTTCGGCCGAATTCGGCATCACCGAATGCCTGACGATTTTCGCCGGGGGCCTGGGCATGCTGGCCGGCGATCATTTGAAGGCCGCCAGCGACTTGGGCGTGCCCCTGGTGGGCGTCGGGTTGCTTTATCAGCAGGGCTACTTTCGCCAATACCTTAACGCCGCCGGCTGGCAACAGGAAACGTATGAGGACAACGACTTTCAGAACCTGCCGATCACGCTGGAGCGCCGCGCCGACGGGCGCCCGCTTACCGTGGAGTTGACTTACAACAAGATCACGGCCCAGATCTGGCGCGCGGTGGTGGGCCGCGTTTCGCTCTACCTGCTGGACACCAATGTAGTCGAGAACCGGCCCGAAGACCGCGACATCACCGACCAGCTCTACGGCGGCGGAACCGAGATGCGCCTCAAACAGGAAATCGTGCTCGGGATCGGCGGCTACCGCGCCTTGGAGGCGCTCGGCCTGGAGCCCACGGTCTATCACATGAACGAAGGACACTCGGCGTTTCTATCGCTGGAGCGCGTGCGGCGGCTGATGGAGCGTCATGGCCTCAGCTTCGTCGAAGCTCGTGAAGTGGCATGCGCCGGCCTGGTGTTCACCACCCACACGCCAGTTCCGGCCGGGCACGACTACTTCTCTCCCGGCCTGCTCGATCATTACTTGGGCGACTTCGCCCGCGGCCTCGGTCTTTCCCGCCAGGATTTCTACGGGCTGGGCCGCCAGAACCCCGCCAACGATTCCGAGGAGTTCTGCATGACCGTGCTGGCGCTGCGCATGGCGGCCTCTTCCAACGGCGTCAGCCAGTTGCACGGCGCGGTGAGCCGCAAGATCTGGAAGACGCTGTGGCCGGGCGTGCCGGAGGACGAAATCCCGATCGGTTCGGTGACCAACGGGGTGCACTTCCGCTCCTGGATTTCCGCCGAAATGAATCAGCTCTACGATCGATACCTGAGTCCGAAGTGGCGCGAAGAGGGCGCCGACAAGCAGCTTTGGAAGCGCGCCGAAACCATCCCGGCCGAGGAACTGTGGCGTACCCACGAGCGCCGGCGCGAGCGGCTGGTGGGCTTCGCGCGCCGGCGGTTGCGCGAGCAACTGGAACGGCGCGGAGCTCCGCAGGCGGAAATCGATGCCGCCGACGAAGCGCTCAATCCCGACGCTCTCACCATCGGTTTCGCCCGCCGTTTCGCCACTTACAAACGGGCCACCTTGCTGATGCGCGACCCGGACCGGCTGGCGCGCATCCTCAACGATCCGCAACGGCCGGTGCAGATTGTGTTCGCCGGCAAGGCGCACCCGCGCGACGACGCCGGCAAGGTCTTCATCCAGCAGATCGTCAAACTCGCGCAGCGCCCCGAGTTCCGCCGCCGGATTGTCTTTATGGAGAACTACGACCCGGCCGTGGCGCGTTACCTGGTGCAGGGTTCCGACGTATGGCTGAACACGCCGCTGCGGCCGCTCGAAGCCAGCGGCACCAGCGGCATGAAAGCCCTCGCCAACGGCGGACTGAACCTCAGCATCCTGGACGGCTGGTGGGATGAAGCCTGGCACCCGGAGACCGCGGACCAATCTTTCGTCGGCTGGGCCATCGGCCGCGGGGAGAAGTACGACAACCAGGATTATCAGGACCAGGTGGAATCGTTGGCGCTGTATGAGATTCTGGAGCACGACGTGATTCCGGCGTTCTACGAGCGGGGCGCCGATGGCCTGCCGCGCCGCTGGATTGCGCGGATGAAGTCCTCCATCGCCACGCTGTGCCCGGAATTCAATATGCAGCGCATGGTGACCGAGTACGCCACCGATTTTTACCTGCGCAGCCATGAAAGGCACCAGCACCTGCTGGCCGGCAACGCCGCCGCCGCTCGCGCGCTGGCCGCCTGGAACCAGCGCATCCGCGACAACTGGGCGCAGGTTGCCATCGAGAGCGTGGATGCGCTGCCGGAGACGGAACTGCGCAGCGGCGGCCAAGTGGAAGTGCGGGCGCGCGTGCGGCTGGGCGGCCTCAGTTGCGACGAGGTCTCGGTGGAACTTTATCTCGGCATGCTCGACGCCGATTTCGAGATCTGCGATGCGGCGGCCGTTCCCATGGAAATGGTGAGCCAGGCCGCCGACGGCGTGTATATCTTCGCCGCCCATTCCGCCGCCTGCCGCGAGAGCGGCATGCACGGCTACACCGTCCGCATCCTCCCCTACCACGTCGACGAACCGCAGCAGTTTCTGCCCGGCCTGATTCGCTGGGCGAGTGCGTAGGGCGCTGTGAGGCAGGTCCCCGACGTCCCCGACCTGCCGGCAGCCGCGCGCGGGTCCGGCGTGGCCGGCGAGATCTCCCCGATTGGGCGCGCCGCCCGCCCGGTTGTTATGCTGAACGAGAGTGGACTTCAATCCCGCCGCGCTGGAACGTATTTCGATCCGCGTCACCAACTGGTTGGGCGATGCCGTGATGTCGCTACCGGCGATTCGCGCGATTCGTCAGGTGTGCCCGCGCGCCGAGATTGCGTTGGTGGCGCGGCCCTCGGTGGCCGCACTCTACGCCCGCGAATCCTCGATCAACCGCGTGATTCCCTGCCCATCGCCCAAGACGTTGGGCGAGCGCCGCGCCTTCGCCGCCAGGTTGCGCGAGCGGCATTTCGACGCTGTGTTTCTGTTGCCGAACTCATTCGACGCGGCGTTGACGGCCTGGCTGGCGCGGATTCCGGAGCGCATCGGCTATGCGCGCGACGGGCGGAGCTGGCTGCTGACGCGCGCGATTCGGCGGCCGGAGCCGGGTGACATTCCACGCCATGAGCGATTCTATTACCTGGAACTGCTGCGGCGCGCCGGGCTGATCGAGCATTTCCCGGAGTCGTCCGCTATCCGCCTGGAGGGCATTCCGGCTGCGCGCGAAGCCGGCGCGGCACGTTTGCGCGAGCTCGGCGTGGATGGCGCGGGCGTAGGCGTCAGTCCCGGCGCCGCTTACGGCGATGCCAAGCGCTGGCTACCGGAGCGGTTCGCCGAGTCTGCCTGCGCGGTGGCCAAGGCGCTGGGCGCAACCGTGCTGGTGTTCGGCTCGGCCGCCGAGCGCGAATTGTGCGAGGCCGTGGCTGCTGGTGTGCGCGGTGGAGGCGTGGACGCCCGCAATCTGGCCGGCGCCACCACGCTCGGCGAGTTCATCGACCTGGCCGCCGCCTGCCGCCTGTATCTCACCAACGATTCGGGAGCCATGCACGTGGCCTCCGCGCTGGGCGTGCCGACGGTGGCCGTCTTCGGCGCGACCGACGACGTTACCACCGGCCCCACCGGACCGCTGGCGCGTGTGGTGCGCGAGCACGCCGAATGCAGTCCGTGCCTGCTGCGCAATTGCCCCATCGATCACCGCTGCATGACCCGCGTCACGCCGGAGCGCGTGGTTGCGGTTTCGCTGGAACTCATTGACACCACCGACGAGACATGGATACACGAAGCAAAATCCTGACTGCAGACGCCGCCCGCGCGCTGGCCGGCCCGCTGACCGTGGTCACCGGCTACTTCGACGTGCTCCGCGCCGAACACGCGCGCGAGCTCGAAGCCATCCGCAGCCGCAGCGGCGCCCCGACTCTGGTGGCGCTGGTGCTGCCTTTCCCGGGCGAGGTGTTCGACATCCACGCCCGCGCCCGCATGGTGGCCGCGCTACGGGTGGTAGACTACGTTTTGATCGCCGACGAGCTGGAGCCGGACGCGCTCCTTGAGGCGCTGCGGCCACAGACCGTGATCCACCTGGAGGCCGATGACGCGCGCCGCAACCGCGAAATCGCGGAGCGGATCCGCGGCCGGCAGGCGTAGGACCAACGCAATAATGACTTCACATCGTCTGACGGGCAAACGTGGCGCACGCACGAGTGCGCGCCGCGTCGGCACTCATGCCGACGCACGCTGCCCCAGGGCGCAGAGGCGTCGAGAAGAGTCTCGACGCGGCACGCACGAGTGCGTGCGCCACAGCCGAACACACTCATGCCGATCTCGCAATCCATAGCCGGGCAACTCGAGCGAGCCAGTTGGATTCGCCGCATGTTTGAAATCGGCATCCAGCTTCGCCGCGAACGCGGCGCCGAAAACGTCTTCGATTTCAGCCTGGGCAATCCGGAAGTGGAACCGCCCGCGGCGGTGATCGGCGCACTGCGCCGCGTGGTCGAAGAGAATCTCCCACATACCCACGGCTACATGCCCAACGCGGGCTACCCGGAAGTCCGCGCGCAACTGGCGCGGCGCCTGGCCGCATCCACCGGCCTTCCCTTCGCCGCGGAGCATCTCATCATGACCAGCGGCGCGGCCGGCGCCATCAACACCGTGCTCAAGTCGATTCTCGACCCCGGCGACGAAGTCATCGTTCTTAATCCGTGTTTTCCCGAGTATCGCTTTTATATCGAAAACCACGGCGGCCGCGTGGTCCCGGTGGAAACCACCGCCGACTTCCTGCCCGATCCGGACCGCATCGCCGCCGCCGTGACGCCGCGCACCAAGGCGCTGATCCTCAATTCGCCCAACAATCCCACCGGGAGGCTCTATCCGGCCGGCGTACTGCGCGAACTGAATGCGATCGTCCGCGATCCGCTGCTCGCCATCAGCGACGAGCCGTATCGCCCGATCGTTTACGATTCGGTGACGCCGCCCGACACGCTGGCCCTGATCGACCGCTCCGTGTTGGCCTGGAGCTGGTCGAAAGCGATGGCGATCGCGGGCGAACGGATCGGCTACCTGGCGATTTCGCCGCGCCTCCAGGAAGCCGCTGCTCTCGCCAACGCCTGCACGTTCGCCCACCGCATTCTCGGCTTCATCAACGCATCCGCCATCTGGCAGCGCGTGGTGGCGATCGAGCCGGAGGCCACCGTGGACGTCAGCCTCTACCAGGCCAAGCGCGATCGGCTGTGCGGCGCGCTCCAGGCCATGGGCTACGATGCGCCGCGCCCCGAAGGCTCGCTTTTCGTTTTCCCCAGGACTCCGATTCCCGACGACATCGCTTTCATCCGCGCTTTGCAGGAAGAAGGCATCCTCGCCGTCCCTGGCTCCGGCTTCGGCCGCAGCGGCTATATGCGGCTCTCGCTGACGATTTCCGCGCCCGAAATCGAGCGCTCGCTCGCCGGCTTTGAACGGGCGATTCGCAAAGTGTTGGCGAGGTAGCGGCAGTGGCGGCTACACCGTTCCCAACCACCGAACCGGGAAATACGCGGCCATGGCGTTGGCCAGCCGCTCGTCGGCTGTCACCAGAGAGTGATTCGATTCCACCGCCAGCGCCACGTAGATTGCGTCATAGACGGTTCGCTCGAATTCCGTGGCGATTTCGAGAGCGTGCCCCAGCAGAGGCAAAGAGGGCGTTGTGCGGATGCCGCAAGCCGACAATGCGCTGACCGCCTCTCGCGCCGAAGCCGTCGACATTCTCCCGCTGCGTCCGGCTTTCCAGAAGATGTTGCCCACCTCCGGCCAAAACAGGTCGGGCACCAGCAGACCCAGGCGTCCGGCCGCAAAGCGCTTCAACAGGGCGACTGCCTCATCGGTCAGCGTCTCCCCAGCAGGCAGAAACCACTTAGCCGCCACGCTCGCGTCGAGGACGTAGGCGGTCACCGGCGCCGGTCCTCGCGCTGCATCTCTTCCGCCGGGGAGTGTGGACCAGCGCCCGGACGCCGCGCACGCAACGCGCGCGCACGCTTCACCAGCGTTCGCCTGCGCGCAAGTTCGCTTTCCGCAGGAACATTCTCGGCCAGCAACTCGAGCACTTCAGCCGCAATCGAAGAGCTGTTCTCCTTCGCGCGCGCTTTGAGCGCACTGTACAGTTCGTCGGGAACATTTTCGACGTATAGGGTTGGCATAGGGATCACCTATGAAAAGTCTAGCATATGCATAGGTATCGCTTCGGCGCCACTCGGCGCGGCAGTGGCCACCGGCCCTGCCCTACGCCGCGGTCCAGCCGCCGTCGATGGTCGGGGTGGCGCCGGTGACGAAGGCGGCTTCGTCGGAACACAGATAGAGCGCCATGGAGGCGATCTCGTCCGGCCTTCCCATGCGTCCCACCGGCTGGCGCGCGTGCAGCTCGGCCCGCACTTTGTCCTTCTCGTGCTTGTGAAACTTTTCGAGATACGCTTCCACGAAGGGCGTCTCCACCGTACCCGGACAGATGCAGTTGACGCGCACGCGGCCGGCGTAATCCACGGCCAGCTGCCGGGAGAGCGCCACCACCGCGCCCTTGGTGGCGCAATAGGCGAAGCGGCGTTTGACGCCGATCAGCCCGGCCACGGAGCCGATGTTGACGATGGTTCCCCGCGATTCCAGCAGCTTGGGCATCGCCGCCCTGGTCACCAGAAACATGCCCTCCACGTTGACGCGCAGCAGCTTCTCAAAGTCCGCCCGGCTGGTTTCCTCGATCCCGCCCACCAGGCCGATGCCGGCGTTATTGACCAGGATATCAAGCGCCTCGATCGCGCCTACGCCTGCGTGGACCGCCTCCTCGTCGGTAATGTCGAGGACCAGCACTTGCGCGCCGCCGAGCTCGGAGGCGAGGGCTCGGGCGCGGTCGCGATCGATATCGGCGATGGTCACCAGCGCGCCCGCCTCCGCCAGCGCGCGGCAGGTGGCCTCGCCGATGCCGCTGGCCCCGCCTGTCACCAGGGCTTTGCGCCCGTCCAACCGAAAGGGTGTCTTCATCACACTGAATTGTAGCGCCACACCGCGGGCGCTCCGCCGAATCGGGTTATACTGTCTGAAATGCGCGCGCGGCCTTCTCTTCCCGCTGTTGCGGCTCTCGCGGCTCTGGCGGCGTTTACGGTTTGGATCACCTGGCGGGCCAAGGCGATTGAAACCAGGCTCGGCGGGCATGGCGGACAGGGCGGGTGGGTGACCGCGCTCGATGGCAAGCCGGCGCCGGATTTTCATCTGGCCGCGCTCGATGGCCGCACGGTCTCGCTGGCGGACTTTCGCGGCAAGAAGTTGGTGGTCACTTTCTGGGCGAGCTGGTGCGGGCCCTGCCGCATGGAGCTGCCGGCGCTCGAGAAGTTCTATCGGCAAACTCATAACGGCGATGCCGATTATGAGATCGTCTCCATCAGCATCGACAACGACCGGGCAGCAGCCGAGACTGCGGCCACCCAGTTAAAGGTGCCGTTCGCGGTGCTGCTGGATCCCGCGTCCAAGACCTTGGGGACGTACGGTGTGGACGCCATTCCGGCGCTGTTCGTGATCGACAAGGACGGCAGGGTGATGCACGGTCAGGTGGGTTTCGCGCCGGGTTTCGAAATCATCCTGGCGCAAGAACTCGGAATCAAGAACTACAACCCTATGGCGGGAGCGACGGATGCCAGCGGCAGCCATTGAGTTTCAAAACGTGACCAAGGTGTACCGCCGCATGTTCCGGGAGGAACAGGTCACGGCGCTTTCCTGCGTGTCGTTCGAGGCGGGCGCCGGCGAAGTATGCGCATTCCTGGGGCCGAACGGAGCCGGCAAAACCACCAGTATCGGCCTGTTGATGGGCTTTCATTTCGCGGACTCGGGTGAGATTCGCGTACTCGGCTGCACGCCGGGCGACGTGCGCGCGAAGGAGAAGATCGGGTTCCTGCCGGAGAACTTCGCGTTCTACAAATACCTCACCGCGCCGAAACTGCTGCGGTTTCACCTTGCCCTGGCGGGGAACCGGTCGGCGGAGGCCGCGGCGAGGATTCCGGAATTGCTCGCGAAGGTGAGGCTCGCGGGCTACGAGGAGATGAAGATCGGCAAGTATTCGCGCGGGATGGTGCAGCGCCTGGGACTGGCGCAGGCGTTTCTCGGCGACCCGCAATTGCTGATTCTCGACGAGCCAACCTCGGGGCTCGACCCGGCCGGCCGCAAGGAAATTTTGGAATTGCTGCTGGCGCTGAAGGCGCAGGGAAAGACGGTCTTTCTGAGCTCGCATATTCTGCCGGAAGTGGAGCAGATCTGCGACCGGATTGTGATCATCGACCGCGGCCGGCTGCTGCGGGCAGGCCGTCTCCAGGAAATGCTCTCGACCGGCGATCGCGTCGAGCTGGTGGCGGACCGCATTACGGAAGAGATCGAACAGGCGGCCGCGGCGTGCGGAGCGGTGGTGGAACGCGGGCCGCACGGCGTGCGCATCGTTCTCGATGCCGCCCGGAAGCGCGAGATGGCGGAGGCGCTGTGGAACGGCGGATGCGACGTGGTGAGCATCAATCCGGTGAAGAGTTCGCTCGAAGAGGTTTTTCTGAAAGTGGTGGAACATGGGGAGGGCGGCGCATGAAAGTTCGCGCGATCGCGCTGAACACCTTCGCCGGTTTTCTGCGCAACAAACTGATCGTTCTGTTTCTTGCCGTCTTCGTCGGCATTCTGCTGCTGTTTCTGACGCCGCTGTTGGCGATGAAAGCGATGAGTGGGCCGGCCGCCGCGCAGATGGAGTCGCCAGTGCTCACCTTGGTGGGCGCGCTGATGACGATGATCAGCGGATTCGGCAGCCTTCTGGCGGCTTGGTCGGCCGCCGACACGGTGGCGGACGAAATGAAATCCGGCACCATTCTGGCTGTGATGGCCCGGCCCGTGCGCCGCTGGGAATTCTTGCTCGGTAAATATCTGGGCGTGCAACTTCTGATGGCGGTCTACGTTCTTTTCATGTTCGGATTCAGCTATCTGCTGACCTGGATTGGCGGGGAGCGCATCCAAACTACGCCGTGGGTGTTGATCGCCTATCCGCTCGTCCGCTACGCGATTTACAGCGCGATCTCGATGTTTCTGGTGACCATGATGCACCCGGTGATGGCGTTCGGACTGGTGCTGGTGACCTCCATTCTGACGTTCATGGTGTCGCCGGGAGCGCGCCCGCCGGCCTTCCTGCCCGGTCCGCTGCGGGCGATCGTCTACACGCTGCTTCCGTCGACGGAATTGCTCTCGGAGAGCAGATTTCTCACGATCACACAAACCTCGCTAGAGAAGATCACTTGGGACGTGCATGCCATCACGTTGAGTTATGGCCTGGACTATGCGCTGGTGTGTTTTCTGCTGGCGGTCTGGTCGTTCCGGCGCCGCAGTCTGTCGCGGGACTGAGTTACACGGCAGGTGTCGAGAAGAGTCTCGACACGGCACGCACGAGTGCGTGCGCTACGTCCGCCGCCAGGATCTGGCATGGTTATTTCACGACCAGGCCCTAGCCGGCAAAATCGGCGTCGAAGATATTATTTGGTATCGGACGCCAACAATATGTGACAAAATAATGCAGGAAAGGTGAACCTACGAAAACGTATGGCACGCACACTCACGAACGAGATCATCGCCGCCGCTATCGCGGGGTTTGAGGCGCAGAAGGCAAAGATAGACGCTCAGGTTGCGGAACTGCGCGAAACGCTGAAGGGTGGCCGCACTGAAACCGCCGTGCCGCCCGCGCCCGCGCCCGCGAAGCGGAAACGCAAGTTGAGCGCCGCTGGCAGACGGGCCATAGCGGCAGCGGCCCGCAAGCGGTGGGCAGCCGTCAAAGCCGCGAAAGTGGCCGAGCCGCAGCCGAGCGCAGCCAAGAAGTCTGCCGGCAAAAAGGCTGCCGCCAAGAAGGCGCCTAAGAAGACTGCTGCCAAGAAACCCGCGGCTCCCTCAAAGACGTCATAAGGCCTCTCCTCGTAATAACTGTATCGACTGCTCCCTCACGGTCGCGGCTCCAACAGTCATTACGTAACCAGACCTAACAACTCGTGGCGCCGGCTGGGCGTAGGCTGCTACACTACCCATCGATGACCGTCTTGCGATGGTTGGTGGCATTGTGTTTTGCTGTCGACGTGCTGTTTCCGCCATTTCTGGCAGGTTGGGCGCTGATTCGCTGGCGGGGCCGTTGGAGGAACGCCGCGGCCGCGCCGCTTTTGGTGGTGGTCCCCGCCGCGTTATCGTTCCTGCATTTCCGGAGCGGCTGGGTGGCCGCGGGCTCTGTCTGGCCCTTATTGTATGTGCTCCTGGCGCTGGCGCTGAGCGCCTATTCCGCAGTGGTGCTCACGCTGTACTCGAACCGCAAGCCTCCGCGGGCGTGAGCTATTTCTCGGAAAGCTCTTGAACCACGCCATCCACTTCTTCGATTCTCAGCAGGAAACGCTTGCGCGCCTGGAGTTGGGAATCGGGCACTTCGAAACGGGCCGCGATCATGCGGTCAAGCGTGGTGTGCGCCGGCACGCGCTCGCGCACCATCAAGCTCGGGTTGTACTTGTCGCCCAGCAGGGGCACGCCGGCCATGAGTTGCTGCGCGTCCGTCTCGGACGCCGTGGCGCCCTCGATCTGCGCGCCGCTCTGGCTTTCCAGCACCACCGTTACGCCGCGGACCTGGAACGGATAGTCCGAAGGATTGGTCACGCGAAAATCGATCACCGCGGCCGCACTTTGCTCGTCGAGCGGAGCGGTGCGGACCTTGAGAATTGTGCCGGGCAGCTCGACATGCCCTCCGCGCCCGATGCGAACGATGCCCCAGACGGCGATCGCGACGACGACGAGGCCGATCCCAAATGTAATCAGAAGAGTTCGAGACATAATAGAAGAGGCCGTCGGACAAGCTTGGTCACCGGGCCAGATACGATTCTAGACTAACCGGATGCTCAGATGAAAAAGTCCAGGCCACTCCAACCGTCGGTTTCAATCTCCATTGACAAATAGGTGATATAATCTATTGAGAATGTTGGTTAACTATGGGTAGCATCGCTGAAGAGCCACTGATTGACCGCCAACTCTTTGAAATTGAATATGATCGCCTGGTCCGTGAGGAGATCGAAACCTTCCGCCGCAAGGCTCAGGCGTTCCTGGATGGCCAGATCACGGAAGACGACTTCCGCCCCTTCCGGTTAAAGCACGGTATTTACGGGCAGCGGCAGCCCGGGGTGCAAATGGTGCGGTCGAAGATTCCCAGCGGAATGCTGACCGCGGCGCAAGCCGGGCAACTGGCGCGCGTGGCCGAGGAATTCGGCGGCGGCAGAGGGCACCTGACGACGCGGCAGAATATCCAGTTTCATTTCGTGCCGCTGGCGCGCGTGGCCGACCTGATGCACGTGCTTGCCGATGCCGGGCTGACCAACCGCGAGGCCTGCTACAACACGGTGCGCAACGTCACCACCTGCGCCTGGGCGGGTATTGCGCGGGACGAGGTTTTCGACGTGCGGCCGTACGCACAGCGGGTGGCGTATGCTCTGCTGCGCAAGGATCTGACGGGCAACCTGCCGCGCAAGTTCAAAATCGCCTTCGACGGCTGCGCGGGCCGCGATTGCATTTCGGGCGCGATCAACGATATCGGCCTGCGCGCGGCCATCCGCGATGGCCAGCGCGGCTTCCGCATGCTGGTGGCCGGAGGACTGGGGCCGCTGCCCACCGAAGCGCAACTGCTCGAAGAGTTCGTTCCCGAGGAGCGCTTGCTGAACCGGTGCGAAGCGGTGATCCGTATCTTCAACCGTTACGGCAATCGCGCCAACAAGAACAAGGCGCGGTTGAAATTCGTGCTGCGCGAGCGCGGCATCGAGTGGCTGCGCGAACAGGTGGAAAAGGAATACCAGCTTATTCTGACTGACGGCGGGATCGCTTGGCCGGAGATGGTACCGGAGGGCTTCGGCGGCTACCAATCGCGGCCGCAACCGCTTGGGCAGGGAGCGCTGCTGCCGCTGGCCGAGCGTAACCAGACGGGCGACGGCGAGTATGACGCGTGGCTGGCAACCAACGTTGCCGAGCAGCAACAGACCGGCTACGCCGCGGTGACGGTGCGCGTGGAGCAAGGCAATCTTCTCGGCCGACAGTTGCTGGAGTTGGCGCGCATCTCGACTGCCGCAGGCGACGGAACGCTGCGCGTATCCATCGATCAGAACATGCTGCTGCCGTTCGTTCCGCTGGCGCGGCTGCCGGAGGTGCATCGAGCGCTGGCCGCAGTCGGCCTCGCAACTGCCCGCGCGCGGCATATAGATGATGTGGTGACTTGCCCAGGCGCTTACTCCTGCAACCTGGCGCTTACTAAGTCGATGAACCTGGGAGCCGCGCTGGGCGAGACGCTGCGGCGGTATGACGACCCTCGTGTGCGCGGCCTTTCGATCAAAATCAGCGGTTGTCCCAATGCCTGCGGCCAGCACTGGGTGGGAGACTTCGGGTTCTTCGGCAACGCGCGCAAGATCGATGGCCGTGAGGTTCCGTATTACCAGATGCTGCTGGGCGGCGGATATGACGAAGAAGGCGTGATGCGCTTCGGCCTGGCCGTTCAGTCGATTCCGGCGCGCCTGGCGCCCGCCGCCGTGGTGCGCGTGCTGGATCATTTCCAGGCCAATCGGCTGGAGAGCGAAACCTTCCGCCAGTATGTGCTGCGAAGCAAGATCGAGACCTTCCGCGAACTGACGCGCGAGTTTGCCAAACCGGCCGAGCTATTCCCCGAGATCTATCAGGACTGGGGCGACGACCAGGCATACTCTTTGCAGTTAGGCCGCGGCGAGTGCGCGGCATAGGGCGAGTCAGTACTCCGTCACCTTGCTGGCATCCAGTCGGTAGCAATAACGCCCCTTGGGGTGGTTCCAGAAGTCCCAGCGGGGCTGCATATCCCATCTATCCTGAGCGCCGCTGCCGGTCGCGAAGGTGGCACATAACTCGTAAGCGGTGCCGAACATCGGATGGTACTCGTAAGGAGCGTTTGTCACCGGATCGTTCAAGTTCGTGCCAGTGCTCTGTCGCAGTTTGGCGACAGAGGCCGGGATTGGCATCTGCCGGAGATTCTGAATGCGCATCTCCTGTGCGATTGACCGGAGGTCTTCGACACGGCGCTCGTCAGCCTTGATGGTGCGCTGGTATCCGCGTGGGCCGAGGCGATGGAACCCGAGTGCCAGCACGACCAGGACAGCCACCAGCGCCATGCCCGCTGTCATCGCGTCTCTACGCTTCGCCATGTCCGACGCCTTTCTTCAAAGATCCCAGGTAGTACCAGAATATGCTTCCGGCGATCGCGACCACGGTCAATACCTTCAGAACGAACCGGGTGGTTAGCTCGCCTTGCAGGAAGAAGGTGAGGAAGGTAATCAGGTCGCCAATCACGGTGCCCGCCGCGATCAGCAATGCAATGTAGGTGAGCCATTTGCGGATGCCCGATTCGAGCTTCTCCGGGCGGGTCTCCACTTCTCTCAGGATGAAGCGCATGACCAAGAGAAAAATGGGAAAACCCACGATGATACAAGCCATCTCACTAGAGACCTCAAAAGAAGCCGCAATTGGTTGCCGCACCAGCGGGTCCGGGAACCAGCGGTCGATATAGGTGAACATCAGAGAGCCCAGGGCGATCGTCCAGGTCGCCAGGGTGGAAAAGGCCAGCAGGTAGAGGAAAGCATCGCGGGCCGCTTCTCCGGCTCCTTCGGCGCGCACCGGCACCGGAAGGCCAGTCAGACTCTGGTAGTAGCGCCCCAGGGCCGCATAAATATCCTTGGCCGCCCAGCCCTGTTCGCGCAGGAGATTGACCAGGAAGTCATCCGCGGCGCCTTTTGCTTTGGAGGCTTCGATAAACGTGTGCAGTTTTTCGGATGTGCTTGTCTGCTCCATGCGCCCATTCTACGCCCGCGCCAGCGCGCCAGCGCTGAGACCGGCCTTAATCCCGAATTCACGCGCGCTTAATCGCTCTGTAACATCGCCGCTGATACCGTTAGAGCAGGTAACAAGGCCACCCATGAAAAAGATCCTGCTCATTGAAGACGACGTCGACCTGTTTTCACTTCTCAAGTACAACCTGGAGAAGGAAGGGTTCACGCTGTCCGGTCTGCAAACCGGTAAAGGGGCAATCGAGCTTTGCCGCCAGGTGCGGCCGGACCTGATCCTGCTCGACATCATGCTGCCCGATTCCGACGGCCTGGACATCTGCAAGGGCATCCGGCGCGATCCCGACCTGGCCGGCGTCCCGATCATCTTCCTGACCGCGCGCGCTTCGGAGACCGACCGCATCGTGGGCCTCGAACTGGGCGCCAACGATTACGTGGTGAAGCCGTTTTTCGTGCGCGAGCTGATCGCTCGGATCAAACTGCAGTTCCGCAACCAGACCGCGCCGCCGCGTATGCTGGAGGCGGGCGGGCTGGAACTCGACACCAGCAGCCGCCAGGTGCGGTTAAACGGCGGCCCATTGGCGCTGACGGCCACCGAGTTCCGTCTGTTGGAGTTCCTGATGAGCCGTCCCGGAGTGGTCTTCAGCCGCGAGCAACTGCTCGATTCGGTGTGGGGCCAGGACCGCGCCATCACCGACCGCGCGGTGGATGTGTACGTGCTTCGCTTGCGCCAGAAGATCGAACAGGACCCAGCCGAACCCACCATGATTCATTCCGTGCGCGGCTTCGGCTACACCTTCGAGCCGCGGCGCGCGCTGGCCGGCGCGTAGTGGGGCAGGCCCCCGGCCTGCCAGCGGTCCGCCGCACCAGCGGTGCCGCAATCAGCAACATCCCATCTTGATCTCGCCGCTGCCAGTGACCGGCTCGCCGAAGGCTTCTTCCGGCGCCGGGGCGCCCTGCATCACCGCGATCCAGCGCCGGACGGCGCTGAACACAACCAGCACCACTCCCACGATGAAGATGGCCATCAAGCCGGTATCGAGGTAGCCGGTGATCATAGGCTGACCCGTCTTCGATGTCAGAGGCCAGAAAATATCCTTGATCGAAAGCACTCCGGCGGTGATGGTAGTCGCGCCCACAAAGCACATGGGGATGGCGGAAATCCACGCGTAGCGGGCCTTGCCCATGTTGATGAGGAATGTCGTGACCACCGCCAGCGCGATGGTGGCCAGCAACTGATTGCCGGTGCCGAACAACGGCCAGATGGTGGAAATGTTGCCCGTGTAAATCAGATAGCCCCAGCCGCAGACGACGAAGAACGTAGTGATGAGATTGCCGGGCAGCCAGGCGGTGTCGCCGAAACGGGGACTGGCTTTGCCGAGCAGTTCCTGTAGAACGTAGCGCGCCACGCGCGTGCCGGCGTCGATCGTGGTGAGAATGAAGAGGGCCTCAAACATGATCGCGTAGTGATACCAATACCCGATCAGCCGGTCCATGCCGGGAAGGCCGCGGAAGATCTGCGCCATGCCCACGGCGAGCGAAACCGCGCCGCCGGTGCGCCCGGCGAGATTCTCGCCCACTTCGCGCGAGATCAAATCCAGATTCACCGTGTGCAGGCCCAGCTTGGCGAAAACGCCGGGCGCGCTGTTGATGGCGAAGTAATCGCCGGGGTACATCGAAGTCGCCGCGACTAGCGCCAGCACGCCGACCAGCGATTCGCACACCATCGCGCCATAGCCGATGAAGCGGGCGTCGCTTTCCTTGTCGATCATCTTGGGCGTGGTGCCCGATGCCACCAGCGAGTGGAAACCGGAGATGGCGCCGCAGGCGATGGTGACGAACAGAAACGGGAACAGCTTGCCCTTGATGATGGGGCCGCCGCCGGAGACGAACTGGGTGACCGCGGGAAAGCGGATGTCCGGGTGGAGGATGAAGACGCCGATCAGCAGGATGGCGATGGTTCCCAGCTTCAGGTAGGTGGCCAGGTAGTCGCGCGGTTCGAGCAGCAGCCACACCGGCAGCACCGACGCGATGAAACCGTAGGTCGCCATCAACAGCGTGATCTGGTGTGGCGAGAAAGTGAGCGCCCCGGCGGCGGAGCTGGTGGCGAACCAGTGGCCGCCGACAACCGCCGCGATCAGCAGCGCCACGCCGAAGACGCTCGGGCCCGCCACGGTGATTCTGCCGGCGTGGCTCTTGAACATCCACCAGCCCATGACGAGGGCGATGGGCATGATCGATCCGATGGTGAACACGCCCCACGGGCTGTTGGCCAGCGCGTTTACCACCACTATCCCCAGCCCGGCCAGCGTGACCAGCAGGATGAACAGCACCGCTACCATGGTCACCAGGCCGGCGAAGGGGCTGATTTCGCTGCGGGCGATGGCCGCCAGCGACCGCCCGCGGTGGCGCATGGAAGCCACCAGCACGGTGAAATCCTGCACGCACCCGGCCAGCACCGCGCCAATCAGCAGCCATAGGAAGCCGGGCAGGAAACCGAATTGCGCCGCCAGCGTGGGGCCGACCAGCGGGCCGGCGCCGGCAATGGCGGCGAAATGGTGCCCGAACAGCACCCACTTGGGCGACGCCACGTAATTGTGGCCGTCGGCAAACCGGTTCGCCGGCGTGATGCGCCGGTCATCCAGAGCCAGCGCCTTGGCGGCGATAAAGGCCGAGTAATAACGGTAAGCCAGCGCGTAAACGCAAAGCGCTCCCAGCAGAATCGGAAACGTATTCACTGTTCTCTCAAATTCCTTCGAGAGAGCATAGGTTATCGCACGGCTTCGATGGATGCTGGTGCGGGCGGCTCATACGAGCGTGTCCGAGGAGACGAGGCTTGACGGAAGCACACAAACCGGCTATCGCTGGCGGAGGGTGTGCGACATGGAAGCGGAAACCCGGCGGCTGGCTTCGTATCAGGGCACGGCTTCAGACGTGCCGCAGCATATCGGTAGACAAAGGCTTTAGATGGAATGAGA
>PLOR01000096.1 GCA_003142185.1 Bryobacterales bacterium | reverse complement strand
CGAAGCCCGGCCACCCACAACGCACTTATAACTCTCTTCATCCAATTCTCAAGGCCGTGGTGTCTCTTTTGGTAGCGCCGGCGGTCTTTGCCGCCGGTGTCTTGTATGATCCGCGACCGTAGGGGCCGGGCATGCCCGGCCCGCGCCACGCACATGCTCCGCCTTGGCCGGTCGGGGACCGGCCCCACCTCTTACATGTATTCCGGAATCTGAATTCCCAAAATGCCTGCGGTCCGTTCCAGTTGCCGGCGGAAGAAATCGGTCATCCACAATAGGAAGACTTTCTTTTCGCGGCTCTCCTCCTGGAGGATCGGATACTGATGATAGAAGTTGTTGAAGGCCTGCGCCAATTGGAAGGCATATCTCGCGACATGCGCCGGTTCGCCGGCGCTCAAGGCGCCATCCAAGGCTGAATCGACCTTGGACGCGGCCAGCAGCACCTGCCAGAAATCTTCGGACTGCAATTGCCGCCCCAGCGCCTCGGCGGAAAGCTCGGCCGCGAAATCCGGCAGCGTTTCGCCGCGCTCCTCGAGCTTGCGCAGAATGTTGCGCGCCCGCACCGCCGCATATTGCACGTAGGGGCCGGTTTCGCCCTCGAAGCTGAGCGCCTCCTGCAAATCAAAAGCGATCACCGACGTGCGCGTGAATTTGAGCAGGAAATAGCGCAGTGCGCCGATCGCAATCTGCTCGGCCACGCGTTGCCGCTCGGCGGCGGGCTTCTCCACATGCCGCGCATCCACCTCCGCCAGCGCCTTCGCGATCAGGTTGTCCATCAGATCGTCGGCTTTGACGCCGAGTCCCTTGCGCCCGGAAACTTCCACGTACGGCCGCTGCCGGTCCTCCTCGGAAAGCGGGATTCCCAGGTCGGCGCAGCAGCGCGGCGACAGCGCCACCATCTCATACGAAAAATGGATCGATTGTTCCGCCTGCGCCGCATATCCCAAGCCGCGCAGCCCGGCGGCCACCACGTCCTGCAAGTAAGACTGGCGCGCATCGATCACGTTGTACACACGCGACCCGTTTCCGAAGTGATGTTCACCCGCGGTGGGAGTGTCCGTGCTCACCCAGAGCACGCGTCCGTCGGCGTAAGTCATCAACGGCCGGTAATGAAAGTCCTTGCCCAGCAGACCGAACTTCCAGAGCTGATAGGCGATGTCCTTGCCCACATAAGTCACCGTGCCATTGGAGCGCACGATCACCTTACCCTCTTCGGAAAGTCCGGGCATCACCCAGCAGCCGGCGTTCTTGCCTTCACTCTCGAGGTAAATCGCCTTCCGCTGCTTGAGCTGCTCGAAGGCGGCGGCCCAGAATTGCAGGTGGAGAATTTCGCTTTCGCGCGGCAGCACGTCGTATTCCACATCGAGCCGCAGCATGGTCTTCAAATGCGCCTGGACGACAGCGTCCGCCACCAAATGCGCCATCCGTGCCAGCTCGCCTTCGCCGGCCTCGATCGCATGCAGCGTCTCACTGCGCCATGCGAGCGATTCCGGCTGCTCTTTGTAATAGCTCGAAGTGTGCGCGTACAGATCCCAGCAATAGTAATCGAAGCGCACCGCCGGGTCGGCCAGCAGCGCCTCGACGTCGGCCGTAGTTTTGTGTTCCAGGAAATGAAAGCCCACCACCACGTCGGCCACTTGCACGCCGGTGTTGTCGATGTAGTTCTGCACCTCGACCTGCGCTCCGGAAGCGCGCAACATGCGCACGAACGTGTCACCCAGCGTGGCGTTGCGCAGGTGGCCGATGTGCGCCGCCTTGTTGGGATTGATGTTGGTGTGCTCGACGATGATCTTGCCGCCGGCCGCGGACATACCTTCTTCTTCGCCCCGCAACAGCGCCGCTGCGTAAGCGCCGCGGTCGAGGCGAAGATTGATATAGCCGTTACCCGCCACTTCGAGCGCCGCCACGCCGGGTATCGGCCCGATCTCGGCGGCCAGCTCGGCCGCGATTTTCTTCGGCGCCTGGCGCAATCGCTTGGCAAGCTGGAACGCCGCCGGCACCGCGATTTCGCCGAAATCGCTTTGCCGCGGCTGCTCGATGGTGACGCTCAAGTCCACGCCGTAGCGAACCTGTATGTGCGCGTGAAACGCGTCTGCGACCTGCTTTTCGATGGAATGGAACACGGGAACCTTGAGTATAACAGCCGCACAGAAATCCGACCTGATGATAGGACATGCTTTAGCTTGCCTGAGCAACTCGAATTAAGCAGCCTAAATCATCTATTAACAGTAGCTTACAGAATTATCAGAATCTATCGGTTTAACCCTGCCGGAACGGCTCCCAACTGGTGGCGCAATAAACTCCGATCCGCTGTCCACAAACAACACCCGGCGAGCGTTTCCAGTTTGAGAGCAATAATTGTCGTGGCAACCTTTTTACTTGAACTGAGTCGTCGCGAAGACAAGGACTCCATGAACGGTCGGCACAAGGAGTACGAACGGCTGATTGCGCCCATCGAAGGCCGAATGATGCGCGCCGTATGGCGTGTCATTCGGGATCCCAATGACGTGGAAGACGCCTTCCAGGAAGCCCTGCTAACGGTTTGGAAGCGTTGGGATCGCATATGCATGCACCCGAATCCTCAAGCTTTGGTTTTGCAGATCTGCATAAATTCAGCGCACGACGCCCTCCGGCGTAAATTGCGTCAGGGAAAGTGGCTGGAGGCGGGTGTTATCCCGGAAGACATTCCCGATTCCACACGGTCCGCCGCCCAGGACATCTCCGGTGCGGAGCAGGAAACCCACGTGCGTCGCGCCATAGGACTTCTGCCGAAGAACCAGGCTCGGGCAATCCTGATGCACGCGGTCGAGGAAATTCCCTATGGCGATATCGCGGCGGCGATGGACTGTCGCGAGTCGACGGTGCGCAAGCATGTAGCCCGCGCACGCGCCAAGCTGCGCGGTTTGCTCTCGCATTTGATCCCGGCAGTGCACAAGGAGGAAAGCAGCCATGCGTAACCAAGACGCCAACGACGAGATGGATGAGCTGATTCGAAGGAGTACGCAAGTGGAGATTCCGGCCGAAGTGGAAGATCGCCTGCGGCGCAGGCTGGCGGAGTTCCGGACCAGCGTGGAACAGCGGCCGCCGAGCCGCTGGCGCTCTCTGGCGTATTTCCTGACTTACCGGCCGGCGGTGCGAGTGATGGCGATGGCCGCAGCCGCCCTGGTGGCAGTAGCCGTAGGACTGGTGGTCATCCCAAGGGAGTCCACTGCGAGCCGTGTCTACGCGGCAGCCGCGCAGCAACTCAGGAATTCTCAGTCGCTCGAATACACCATCGTCTTCAGCGAGCTGCCCTATGTGGGAGTCGATTTCAGCTACGCCGCTCCAGGATACCAGCGGGTGAATTGTTCCTGGGGTATCGAGGTGAGGGCCGATCATACCGCCCGCAAGCAGATCGTGCTGATGCACCTGACGCGGATGTACGTGGTTGAATCCGGCAAGCAGGTGGAGAGCCCCGCCAACTCGGACGACTGGGTGGAGCAATTAGAATCGCTTCCACCGGCCGCGGACCAGGTGCTCGGCGAGCGGCGAGTCGGAGGCAAGCGGCTGATCGGCTATCGTTTGGTGAAAGCGCCGCACGGTACTTCAATTCCAGGGCTCAAGTCGTTCGATCTGTGGGTTAACGCGGGAACACGGCAGGCCGACCATGTCGATATCGCCATTGAGGAACCGGGCAAGCCGGTTTACCGGATGCACATCCGGAACATCCGCGTGAATGGACAGGTCGATCGTTCGCGGTTCGATCTGACTCCTCCGGTGGGATATACCATGATTACGGCATCGAGTGCCAAGACACGCGCCAGCGAGACTACTTCTCAGCAGAATGCGCTCGTGTTACAAGCGCAGATCCGGCAAGCCGCCGCCGTCACGGCGGTGATGCTACCCATGACGGGATCATACGCGCAAACTCAGGCGGCATCCGAGAGGGTTGAGTCTTATCTGAAGACTATCGGTGTGACTCCGGTTGGCCCTCCCTTCGGGCGCTTCGAGTCTGAGCAGAGTTGGGATACCGGGTATCCCGTGCCGCTGGCAACGCATGTCGAAGCCCCATTTCAACTCGTGTCTGTGCCTGCAGCGAAGATTGCATCGGTAGTCGTGAATGGTCCCTGGGGACCGGATTCCACCGGCCGTTGGAGCGCCTTCCTGAAATCGGTTGTGGAACAGGGCTACCTGCCCGCCGGGCCGCCGATGGAGATCTGGTCCGGCGACGATGCCAAGGTGCAGACGCAGTCGACCGAAATGCAGATCGCGGTAACGAAAGCGAAGTGAGCACGCCATTTCGCAGTTACAACATCGTTTTGTTGCGCGGGTCGAGGGCGAGGCGTCGCTCGCCCCTACAACGGACTCGTAGGGGCCGGGCATGCCCGGCCCGCTAATCCTCGACGCGCCGGGCCGCCGTCAGAAACCCGCCACCGTCCTTACGAACAGATGTACTAAGCTCAATGGGATGCCGAACCTCTTGGACAGGCTGGACGAGTGGAAACGCCGCTTCGGGCCGCCGGAGACCGGGCAACTGGAACGGCTGCTGGGCGCGGCGGCGAAATACCGGGTGCGCGATGCCGCCGGCTTGATTCGGCTGCATGAGACGCTGCTGTTCCTGCGCGCCTATCCGCGCACGCCGGAGGTGGCGCGGCTTGCCGATCGAATCCTGTTTGCGTTCGCGGATCGCGTCGCTCTACTGCGCGCCGCGGGCATCGACCTGGAGCCGTTCGCCGAGCCGGATGTGTCGGGCATCGCCGGCACGGATCTGACCGCGGTGTTCAGCTTCGAAGTCGCTCGCAGCCTGGTGGAGCGCCACGGCCGCGCAGTTCGCCTGGCCTGGGATGCGCATGACGAAATGCATCGCGTCGGCCCCGGCGCGTCCGAGTTCGCGCCGCTGATCGGCGAAGAGTGGCCGGTGGAAGCGCACGTTCCGTTCGAGCGCTGGCTGGCGGCGGCGCGCCCCCGCGCGGAGAGCGAGCTTGGCTGGCTGATCGAACGCGTGCGGGCCGTCGCGCCGGAGCACGCTCCCGAGCGGTACAACGCCATGGGCCTGCCGCTCACCTTTGAGATCGGCCGCCGGGTTTCGCGCTCCCGCCAGCGAGTTCCCATGCGCGGTCTGTTCTGTCACACCGAGCCGCTGATCGCGCGGTGCGACGTTTCGCTCGCCCGCGAACTGGCGTCGCCTCCGCTCGCCGTGAAGCGGCTGGCGCCCGCGAACGCACGCAGGATGCTGGACCTGATTGTCGATACCTCGGCCATGCGCTTTCGCGAGCTATACGGATTCAGCCACCCGGACGAAGCCAACGTCTTCAGCGCGGACGCGGGCCGCGGCGTCGAAATCGTATTTTTCGGCGTGCCGCCTCGCTGGCGGCTTCCGCTGCGCGCCTATCACGCCGGCATGTTCTTCAAGAATGGCGTGCCGGCCGGCTACGTGGAGACGCTCTCGCTGTTCAATCGCGCCGAGGTGGGATTCAACCTGTACTACACATTCCGCGAAGGCGAATCCGCGTGGCTCTACGCCCGGATGCTGCACCTGTTCCACCAGGTGTTGGGAGTGAACTGCTTTTCGGTGGATCCTTACCAGATCGGCGACGAGAACCCCGAGGCCATCGACTCGGGCGCGTTCTGGTTCTATCGCAAGCTGGGATTCCGGCCGGTGGACGCGCACCTGGCCGCACTCACCGTTCGCGAAGAGGAACGCATCGCGCACGGGCCCGGCTATCGCAGCTCGCGCCGCACGCTGCAACGGCTGGCCAAAGGATACGTGCTGTTCGAAGGCCCCGGAGCCGAGGCCGGCCAGTGGGACAGCTTCTCGATTCGCAATGTCGGGATCGCGGCCACGCGCGCACTGGCTGCACGGTTCGGCAGCGACATCGAACGCATGCGGCACACCGCGAGCCGCTTCGCCGCTCGCCATTTCGGCGTGGAATCGGCGTGCGGCCTGGCGCTGGTGTTGAGCATAATTCCCGGCGCGGAAAGTTGGAGCTCAGCGGAAAAGAAAGCCGTGGCGGGAATTCTGCGCGCCAAGGAACGCGGCTCGGAGACACGCTACCTGCGGTTGATGCAAGGCCATGCCCGCTTGCGGGCGGCGTTACTCAAACTGGGACGCTAATCTACCTCACCAAATCAGGGCTTCGCCTGAAGTGCCGCTAGAATCTGTTCCAGATTGCGGTTGGTTTGTGCGAGGTTGTGATCGATTCGATAAAGGACCCTGCAGGGGATAACCGCTAAGACCATGGCCAGGAGGATCAAGATCACGTCGAGTGTCATGCGCACCATTCTACACCCGAACCCGCTCGATAAAACACTTATCGGTCCAGTTATCCTGGCGCTAAACTCTGGTCTCGGGAAATCGCTCGAAACGGAAAAAACACGCCCGCAAGCGGGCGTTGGCAAGCTGAAAGCATGCCCTACCATCCCGGCTTACGCGGTGGGCTGGGCCTTTTTGGCGTCGCGAGAGACCTTGTACTTCCGCTCGAAGCGGTCGATACGGCCGGCGGTATCCATCAACTTCTGCTTGCCCGTGAAGAACGGGTGGCAGGAGGAGCAGATTTCCACGCGGATGTCGCCTTTGTGCGTCGACTGAGTCTTGAACGTGTGGCCGCAGGCGCAAATCACGTTCACCGGAGCATAAGCGGGATGAATTCCAGCTTTCATTTTTGTGGCGGGGATCCTTTCGAGACTTTCAGTATAGCAAAACTTGAAACCCCCGTGGCCCTGTCAGGAACCACGGGGGTTGCTAGCCTTGGAGAAAACCTGAGGCTTTGGTTGCGCAAGAGGCAGCCGGTCCACAGGAACTTGACCCCGCCAACTGGTAGCGGGCGTCGGCTACGTTTGGAGGCTCGACTTCAGCAGTCGGCCACCTCCTGCGGTCGCTTATTACTTTCCATCTTCTCTGGACCACCTCCTTTCCCAGTGATAAAAAAATATTCGCACGAAGGAATTACAAAGTCAATACTGTTTTCCATATGCTGTGCCGATTTCGGGAGTGTCCGCGATATGTAGTATTGCGGTTACAGGTTGCGCGCCGCGAAACGGCACATGGCGAAGCCATCCATCAGCTTGAACGGCAGCCGGCCGGTGGTGTAATGGCCGCAAGGGAGCGTGTAGACCTGGTGCGGCAGGTCCATCTCGCGGAAGGCTCGCAGCACCTGTTTCGAGTAGACCGGCAGAAAGCTGGTATCGTGCTTGGCCCAGATCAGCAGGCTGGGCATCTTGCGGTTCTCCATGCGGCCCAGGTAAGCGGCCGGGCTGATCGGCGACCAATAGCGGCGCAAATCGTCCTGCGAGACATCGGTGCCGAACCCTTTGCGCACGTGTTGAGTGGAAAGGCCGGTCCAGACCACGTCGGAAAAGTACATCGAGACGTGATTGAAAATGCCCAGCTTGATGCGGCTGTCGTGGGCCGCCGCGATGAACGCCACGCAGGAGCCCAGGCTGGTACCCAGGATGGCGAGCCGCTGGTAGCCCTGCGCGGCGAGCCAGTCCAGGCAAGCACGCGCGTCGATCACCGATTGCCGTGAAGCGTGAATGGTTCGGCCCACGTTGCTCGAGACGTGGTAATCGGCGCGCTGCAACTCGGCCGGCATGCGCTCGGCATGGTACGCCATGCTCATGCGCAGGGCGCTCGCGCCGAAGCGGTTCAACAGCTTGGCCAGCCCGACGTGGCCATCCACGCCAGCGTTCCATTGCGGCAGCACCAGCACGGCCCGGCGCGGCGAGCGCTCGGCCGGAAACCACTGCGCGTGCACGGTGTTGTTCTCCGGGTACGGCGTCTCGACCGGACTGGTGAAGGTGAGATGGCCCTCGCGCAGTTGATAATCCGATGGCACACGGTAGCTGAAGAAACGATCCGAATCGCCCAGCGCCTCTTGGGCGAAGCGGTCGAGCGCTTCGCGCGGACGGCCGTTCCCGTAATCGGGGAGCGCTGGAAAGTCGAGCCTGCCGAGCCAGTCCAATCCCCATTCAAACGGCCGCACCACGCGATTGGTATCGCGCGTCGCGAGCTTGCGTTCCCAATTGTCGATCCAGCGGGCGTAAATGCCAGGCATGTTGTTCGCGGAGAACTCTTAGTTTAGCGTGAAGCGGAGGTGGGGCTCCGGGTCCCCGGCCACATGCCCCCGGGGTTCTAAACCGCGGCTCGGGCTGGGACCGTTTGCGCGACTTACTGCTCCACCCAAACGATTACTTCCGGCTGGATCGCGGAGGCGGTCTCCGTGTCGTAAGCCAACGGGGCGGCGGGGATACCGTTGATTGCCACTGCCAGAGAGATCGCCTGTAAGCCGGACGCTGCTATTCCAGGAAGCTGGACGGCGAGTTGGTCGACTCCGGCAATCGAGCCGGTCACCGGGAACAGCGGGCCGGCAGCCAGCGAAGCCACGTCGCCGTTTGGCGCCAACGCCGAGCCTCCCCGCACGTCCACCTGGCTGCCGAATGGGCCGGTGTCCGAACCGGTGATGCTCCCGGTGGCAGGGAAAAAGGCGCCGTTGTCCGGCTTTGCCGCCACGCCGTTGAGAAAAACGGTGACGGTGCTTCCCGGCTTGGCGGGATTGCCGCAGCCGTTCAGCGAGCCGTCGCTGTTCAGCGCGACCAGCGAGGCGAAGCCGCTGAACGTCACCGGGACGCAGTTCGGCGGCGGCACACTTGTATCGACGAACAGAGACGGGCTGCTTTCGGCGACGGCGAATAGACGGGCAGCTGCGGTGCTATAGGCTCTGGCCGAATCCGGAGCGATGGAAACGGTCATCACGGTCGAGGTCTGCGACGCCACCTCGAACGGGACCTGCGCGTTGATCTGGCTTGAAGAGACATAGAGCAGCGGCGCCGGAACGCCATCGAACGTCACCTGCACGTTCCCCAGAGAAGTGGGAAACAGAGTCTGGCCGGAGGCGGATCCCGATACTCCCGTCTGCGGACCAAGCTCATAACCGAAAAGCGACACGAGCTGGCCGGGCGCGACCGGGCCGACCAGCGCCAGCGTTGCGGCGTCGGTGACACAACTGACCTGCGGGCCAGCGACGGGCGTCGAAAGATCGAATGCGGCGAGGAACACTCCCGGGACCGCACGCTGCGCGGCAGCTTCGCTGAACACGACGCCGGGCGAAAGCGGGACGTCCGGATATGTGGTGTCGCCCGCGAGCAGAATGCGGCCATCCGGCTCGACCGCTATGGCCGGTGGTGTCACGTTGAACGACACGGTGGCGCTCAAGAGTTCGGTCGCGGCGAGGCTGCCATCCTGCGCCTTGAAACGCTGGACATACGCACTCGATTGCACGGTTGTTCCGTTGGGAAGACACGCGGCGGGAGTATTGCCGGCAGGTGGCGGAGTCTGGCCATACGCGCTGTAAGCCGGGCCGGTGGAAGAATACCCGCCCACCACCGGGTTGCCATCGGCATCGAGCGCCAGAGAGCTGCCGCCCTGCGGGACGGACCAAAGCAGCTTCGAGCCGGTGGGGTCCAGTTTCGTCAGAAACAGTCCGATTCGGTCGCCAGTGCCCGGCGTGACCGTGTAAGGATAATCTGTCGTCGAAGTGGTGGCTCCCGTTACATACGTGGTCGCCATTCCCGTAACATAAGCGTTCCCGGCGCTGTCCACCGCCAGACCCGAATTGTTTGCGCCGCTCAGTCCGGAAATGAAGGTGGAGTAGAGCAACTGCATGCCGTCGGCGCTGAGGTGCGTAACATGTTGCGGGCTCGCATAGTCGCATCCGAACATAGCCGGGAGACAGGCGGGCGAAAACGTGGTTTGGTATGCGCCAGGCGTCGTCGGATACGGGGGAAATGGTGTGGAAGGCGCAGTGCCCGCGAGGAAGATGTCACCTTGTGGGCCGAGCGCGATCTGGCTTCCGGATATCCCCAAGGCGGCGAACACGACCTTCGTCCCGGAAGGATCGAGTTTGATCACAAATAAATCATCACTGAGGCCATTCGATGAGAACACGGCCGAAGCGGTAGTGTAGCCCTGCAGCCCAATGCCGGAGATGACGACGCTGCCGCTGCTGTCGACCGCGATTGCCGTGGGGGTTGCCGCAACGGCGCCGGCGAACAATGTTGCGTACACGACCGCTCCGGTCGGGTCCAGTTTGATCGCGAACGGGCCGCCGGACCCGCTGAAACCGGAAGTAACGGGGAAATCGTTCGACGTCGTATGGCCCGTGATGTAGGCGTTGCCTTGCGCGTCGACGGCCAGTGCCCCTGCTACGTCGCTGCCGCTGCCCAGATAGACGAAGTAGGTGGTCGTGGTAGCGTTGGGGTCGAAGCGGGCGGCGAAAAGACTCGTCGCGCGGCCTGGAATAGGGCTGTTAGTGACGGTTCCCAGAACGAAGACGTTGCCGGCTGCATCGTGGCCGATTCCCTGCACGGTGGCGTTCGCGACCAGGAACGTGGAGAACGGAGACGGAGGCGCAGCCGCTAACGGCCCGGTTATGAGGAGTAATGCGATGGCGACAAACGCCACGCGCGCTGAGTTATTGTGCCGCAGCGCATCTGGGGGCGGCGGCAAACGCCTGAACCGAATCGTCATAAGATTTGCACCTCTCGGGCGAATGAGCAATTGAAGCGCCATTTCCAGCCGTGACTGGACCGGCCTCGCCGGCGCCGGCCGCATGGGGCGCTGCGGCGGAGTTCCAGCCCGGGGTTAGAATAGCGGCTGCTGCGGCGCTCTACGAAGATCGAAGCATCCCCTGCCAGCTTCGTGTGGGTCTGTTCAGCATCGTTGAAGGCAGGGCCGGGGAGGCCCGGCTGCTCGAGATTTCTACATTTCCGAGCGCATGGGGATATGATGAGCTGTGTATCAAGCCCCCAAGAAACCCCGCTTCCATACGCTCAGATTCCTGTGAGTTTCTTCGGAGGTCGAGATTTTCGTCGCTTTGTATCGCGTACCGGCACTCTGTTCGGCTCTTGCCCATTCCACTGCTGAAGTGGAACACTAAGAGTTCCCGGCCGATGCCGGACGACGATCTCATGCTAAGAAACCTTGCGATTTTGTTTTTGGCGGCGACGGCGGCGGTGGCGCAGTCGGACCGCAGCACGCTGACGGGGCTAGTGACGGATCAGACGGGTGCGGTGATACCTAGCGCCGCGGTGGAAGCCGTCAATCAGGCCACCGGCCTAAAGTACGCCACGACGAGCACTGGATTTGGCGCTTACGCGCTACGGCAATTGCCGCAGGGCATCTACAGCGTGAGCGCCGTCGCAGAGGGCTTTAACCCCGACACCCAAAGAGTCCAGATACATGTGGCCGAGACGGTCACGCTCGACCTCGTGCCCTGGGTGTTCAGAGGTGACGGGGTGGCTATCGATGTAACCGCCGTCACACCTGTCATCGACACCACAACCTCCGACAATTCCACCGCCATCACCGAAAAGCTCGTCACCGATCTTCCGCTTTCGGTTTCCGGCAACATGCGTAATCCGGAAAGCTTCATCTTCCTCACGCCTGGCGTCACCGGCACCGCTTCCAACACGCAGATCGATGGCTCGCAATCCCGCGCGAAAGAGGTGATCTTCGATGGCGTTGGCGCCACCAGCCCGGAAAGCGGAGGCACGTTGTTCACCTATCCATCGGTCGAAGCCGTCTCGGAATTCCGCCTGGTGAACAGCGATTTCAGCGCGGAGTACGGCCGCACCGGCGGCGGGTTTGAAGTGTTTTCAAGCAAGTCGGGGACGAACGCATTTCACGGCGCGGTTTTCGACTACCTGCGCAACAACGTGTTCGATGCGCGCGGCTTCTTCGCCACGGCGGCGCCGGTCAACCGGCAAAACGAATTCGGCGCGGCGATGGGTGGCCCGGTTGCAATCCCGCATCTATATGACGGGCGCAAGCGTACGTTCTTCTATTTCGTCTACAGCGGGTTTCGCTACCAGCAATCGTCGTCGAATTCGCTGGCGAGCATTCCGCCAGACGCTTTTCGCGACGGCAATTTCTCCTCGCTGGTGGGTAGCGGCGGCAAGCCGATTTTGATTTACGATCCCACGACCACGACCTTAACCGCCAGCGGCGCTTACACGCGCACGCCGTATCCGGGTAACCAGATTCCGCAAAGCGACTACAGCTCGGTTTCATCGAAGATCCTGCCGCTGCTGCCGCAGCCGACCAACGGCGGCAACCTCAATAACTTTCTCGCGCTGGGCGCGAACAGTTTCAGCCGCGACCAGGTGGATCTGAAGATCGATCATTCTTTCACTGACGCGAATCGGCTCAGCGGCTTCCTCTATGTCGGCCGCCAGGCGCAGATCAATCCGGACACCTTGCCCGATCCCTTCACCAATGGGCTCAACACCGATTACAACTCGCGCTGGGCGCGCTTGAGCGACGATTGGTCGCCATCGTCACGGCTGCTCAACCACGCCGCATTCGGTTTCACGCGCGAGGCGCAATTGTGGAACTCGCTGGCCGCGAACCAGAACTGGCCGAACCAGATCGGCCTGACCGGCGTCCAAACGGGCGCCGGCAACGCATTCCCTTACGTGACGTTCAACGACGGCTATACAACCTGGGGATCGACCAACGGCACCAAGACCGTGGGCGAACAGATGAACAACGTGTTTCAGCTCGACGACACGGCCGGCTGGATGCGCGGCCGGCATAGCCTGAAGTTCGGCGCCGATGCGCGCTGGCTCCAGACCAACGGCGCGGATTATTTCGGCTCGCAGGGCAACTTCGCTTTCAACACGCTGGAGACCGGGCTGCCCGGCAGCTCGTCCACCGGCAGCGCGTTCGCCAGTTTTCTGCTGGGAGATGTGCACCAGGGCCAGCTCAACCAGCTCACGCTGGTTCCGGGCATTCGCTACCGGTACCTGGCCGGGTTCGCGCAGGACGATTGGAAAATCAGCCGCACGCTGACGCTGAACCTGGGCCTGCGCTACGAAATCTATTTCCCGCGCACGGAAGCGCACGACAACCTGGCGAGCTTCGACCCAACGCTTCCTAATCCCGGCGCGGGGAACCTGCCGGGTGCAATCGAATTTCTCGGCACCGGCGCCGGCCGCAGCGGGTTGACCAGCTTCGCGAACACGGACTACAAGAATCTCGGGCCGCGGGTGGGCTTCGCCTGGGCCGCCAGCCCCGAGACCACCGTGCACGGCGGCTACGGGATTTATTACGGGCCGGGCAACGCCGACGCAGGTCTGCGGCAATCGCAGAGTTTCGGTTTCGGCTTCAACGCATCGCCGGTTTTCGCCAGCCCCAACAACGGCGTCACGCCGGCCTTCAACTGGGACAGCGGCTTTCCGCAGAACTACGTGCGCCCGCCCGATATCAGCCCCACGGTGGTCAACGGCTCGGCGGTGACGATGATCGGCGCCGGCGACGGCCGGCCGCCCTACTTTCAGAACTGGAGCGTGGGCGTGCAGCATGAGCTGATTGCGAACCTGCTGGTGGAAGCCGATTACGTCGGTGTGAAAGGCACGCGCCTGGGAACCGCTCTCATTCAGCCGAATGAGCTGAACCCCAGTTATTTGAGCCTGGGCAACCTGCTCACCGCGCCGGTGACTTCGGCGGCCGCGCAGGCGGCGGGCATTCCCCTTCCCTACCCCGGGTTCACCGGCTCGGTGGCGCAGGCACTGCGGCCGTTCCCGCAGTATCTGACGATCACCAACCTCAGCAACCCGAACGGCGACTCGACCTACCACGCGCTGCAGATGAAAATGGAGCGGCGCATCTCTCACGGGCTGACCGGCGTGGTGGCCTACGCGTGGTCGAAGACTCTCACCGACGCCGACGTAGCCGCCGGCGGCGGACCGGCGGGGCAGACATATTACAACCGTGGATTGGAAAAAGCTGTGAGCGACACCGATGTGCCGCAGGCGGTTTCCATCAGCTTCCTCTACGATCTGCCGTTCGGGCCAGGCAAGCGCTTTTTCCAGCACGGCGCGCTGGGCAAGGTGATGGCTGGATGGACTCTCACCAATATCGATCAATACTGGGCGGGCACGCCTATCGTGCTGACCGCCAACAATACGCTGCCGCTGTTCAACTCCACGCTGCGGCCGAACGTAGTTTCGGGTGTGCCGCTCGAAATGAGCTACAGCAATTTCAATCCGGCGGTGGACCGTTACATCAATCCGGCGGCGTTCGCGGTGCCCGCATCCTTCACATTCGGCAGCGCGGCGCGATCCTACGACAGCTTGCGTGCGCCGTGGAATTTGAATGAGAGCGTCGGCGCGGTGAAGCGCATGGAGATTACCGAGCGGGTGACGCTGATCTTCCGCGCCGAATTCTTCAACGTGTTCAACCGCGTGGTATACGGCGCACCGGGATCGAACGTCAGCCTCGCAAGTTTCGGCGTGGTGAGCAGCCAGTCCAACGCGCCGCGGCAAGGCCAGATGGCGCTGCGGCTGGAGTTCTGACGCGTGGCGCGAGCTGTCCAGCTTGCAGAGCCGAGAGTCGTCTCGGCTTTTCTTGGTTTGGCCCGGACCGGCTCCCTGGGTTCGGTATGCGCGCTCTGGTGCTATCCGAAGAAAAGAAAGAAAAGCCGAGACGACTCTCGGCTCAGCAGCCTGACAGGCCGCGCCACGAAATAAGTTAACCTCTTGGTCTGGGAGGCTTCCAATGCGTCGTCGAGATTTCCTGCCTGCCGTGGCGTTGACGGCCGCGGCCGCGCAGACGCCCGCACCGCCGCCCCGCAAGGGCCGCCTGAAACAATGCGTGACGCGCGGAGTGTTTGCGCACGACATGAGCTTCGAAGACACCTGCCGGACGGCCGCGCGCCTGGGCTTGAAGGGCTACGACCTGGAGGGGCCCGAACAATGGCCGATGCTGAAGAAGTACGGTCTGACGCCCACCATGTGGCCGCCGGGACCGGGCGGCACCATTTCCGATGCGCTCAACCGCACCGAAAATCACGCGCCGCTCGAAAAGGCGATGCACCAGGCGCTCGACGACGCGGCGGCCAATGGCGTCCCCAGCATCATCACTTTTAGCGGCAATCGACAGGGCATGGCCGACGCCGAGGGCGCGGACAACTGCGTGGCCTTCCTGAACCGCGTCAAGGCGCACGCCGAAGACAAAGGCGTCAACATCTGCATGGAGTTGCTGAACAGCAAGGTCAATCACAAGGACTACATGTTCGACCACGTCGCCTGGGGCGTGGAGGTAATGCAGCGGGTCAACTCGCCGCGGGTGAAAATCCTGTTCGACATCTACCACGCACAGATCATGGATGGCGATATCGTCCGCAACATTCGCGACCACTATCAGTGGATCGGCCATTTCCACACCGGGGGCAATCCGGGCCGGCACGAAATCGATGAAACGCAGGAACTCAATTACCGGTTCATCGCGCAGGCCATCGCGGAACTGGGCTTCACCGGCTATGTTGCGCACGAGTATTGGCCGGCGCCGGGACGCGACGCCATCGCCAGCCTGGAGCAGGCGGTGCGCATTTTCGACGTGTGAGCCGGGCTTCCCGGCGCGCGGCCGCCGGTATACACTGAGCGTGTGAAATACTCACGCAGAGATATTGCCCTCTTGCTGCCGGCGCTGGCCGCCGCCAAGGGCCAAGACCAGAGCAGCGCCAAGAAGGAAGACAAGAAACTCATCGAGTCGCGCGTCTACCGTTACGGCGATCTGCCGGTGACGACTAACGGGCCGAACCAATCGCGCCAGGTTTTCGACGGCGCGACGCACACTGGCTATCACGTCGAACTGCACTTGACCGATCTGGGTCCTGGCATGGCGTCTCACCCTCCGCACAAGCACGCGCACGAAGAAGTGGTGATGCTCCAAACCGGCCAGCTCGATGTGACATTGGGATCGGTGACCACGCGCGTGGAAGCCGGTTCGGTAGTGTGGGCCGCCTCCAACCAGGAACACGGCGTTCGCAACCCCGGACCCGGCCGAGCGCAGTATTTTGTGATTGCGCTGGGCCACGAAGGAGAGTGAGAACCTCCCTTGCGGCTCGAGGTAGGACATGCGATCGGTTTCTGCCGCCTGTCGCGCCTCGGCACGATACGCCCCACTTGACAGACGACAAAAGGCGATCGTCTGTCCTACCTGGCCTGCGCCGCCGATTTCCGGTCCAGGTGAGCCGCTACAGCACCAGCACTACGTCCAGCGTTCTGGGACCGTGAACGCCCTTGACGCGGGTCATCTCGATGTCGGAGGTAGCGGAGGGTCCGGAGATGGTGGTGAGCGGCGCCGCGCGGAACTCCTCCACGCGGCGGATGGCTTCCGGCAAGGTTTCCACGATCTGTTGCGCCCGGACCACGCAAAGATGATAATCGGGCACCAGGGTAACGGCGCGGCGCGGTTGACCGGGTCCATGGCGCAGGATGATGGTGCCGGTGAAAGCAACCGCCGCCTCGCAGCCAGTGAGCACGCCGTTACTCTGATCGAGCGCGGCATAGCTGAGGTCGTTGTCCTCGACGAATTCGAAGCCATCGGGCAGCCAGCTCGCGGGCACGCCGTGAGAAACCACGATGGCGGTGCGGCGGCGCTGGGTAAGCGCCTGCGCCACGGCATCGGCGATCTGCGCCGCGGTGCAGCGGTAGACACTGGCGCCGTATTCGTAAAGGCGGGCGGCAAACAGCTCCAGCCGCGCCTCGGGCGCCATGCCGCCTTCGCGCCGGTACTCCCGCGGAATCGCTGCGTACTCGGCGGCGCGATCGCCGGCGCCGCCAGCGGCGTGGTGGATTCGTTCGAGGATCTCCTGCCTGGCGTCCAGCTTGGCGGCGCTCATGGGATCTCCTTGCGCCGGCGCGCAGCCCACCATTGGCGGAACGATTCAGCGGGAACTTCGGGCAGGTCGCGGAAGCGGGTCCAGTTCGCCAGCATGCCGGGCAGCCGCCCGATCACGCCGTCCTCGACGAACGGCTTCTGCGCGATGCGCACCAGTTTCTGCGCCGATTCGAGGCGCCCGCCATTCGAAAACGCTCGCGCCACCGCTTTCATCGCCAGTCGCTCGGCGAGCGGCGCGCCGTGACCCTTTACCACTTTGCTGCGCAGGTGAATCAGAATTTCCGGGATATCGATCTTGACCGGACAGACATCGTAGCAGGCGCCGCAAAGCGTTGACGCGTAGGGCAGAGATTGCGAATGCTTCATCGCCTGCAACTGCGGCGTCAGGATGGCGCCGATCGGCCCGGCGTAAATCGAGCCATAAGCGTGGCCGCCCGTCTGACGGTAGACGGGACAGATGTTGAGGCAGGCGCCGCAACGGATGCAGGCAAGCGTGGCGCGCGATTCCGGGTCGGCCAGCACACCCGTGCGGCCGTTATCGAGCAGCACCACGTGGAACTCCTGCGGACCGTCGCCGGGCGTAACGCCGGTCCATACGGAGTTATACGGGTTCATGCGCTCGCCGGTAGCCGAGCGCGCCAGCAGTTGCAGGAACACTTCCAGATCGCCGAACGTGGGAACGATTTTTTCGATGCCCACCAGGCTGATCAGGACCTTGGGCAAGGTGACGCACATGCGGCCGTTGCCTTCCGATTCCACCACGCAGAGGGAGCCCGATTCGGCGATGGCAAAGTTCGCGCCGCTCAAACCCACGCTGGCGCGCAGGAACCGCTCGCGCAGATAGCGGCGCGCCGCGGCGGCCAGGTCCTCGGCGCGTTCCCCCAAATCCTGGAGCTGCATCTTCTCCATGAAGAGGCGGCGGATCTCGGCCTTGTTGCGGTGCAGCGCCGGCACCACGATATGGGAAGGCTTGTCGCCGCCGAGTTGGATGATGAGATCGGCCAGATCGGTTTCGATGGGCGAGATGCCGGCCGCTTCCAGCGCGGGGTTGAGCGCGGTTTCGTCCGAAGTCATGGTTTTCACCTTGATGACCTCGGATGCGCCGTGCGAGCGGATGATATCGATGACCGTCTGATTGGCCTCGTCCGCATCGCGCGCCCAGTGTACTTTCCCGCCGGCGGCGGTGCAAGCGGCTTCGAACTGCTCCAGATAGGCGCCCAGGTGGCGCAGCACGTGGTCCTTGATGGCGCGCGCGGAATCGCGCAGTTGCGGCCAATCCAGTGTTTCGGCCACGGCATGGGCGCGCCGGGCGCGGATCACGTCGGTGGCGTTGCGCACGTTATGGCGGAGTTGCGTGTTGCCCAGCGCTCCGCGGGACGCCTTGGCAAAAGATGGCGCTTCGGCCGCTTGTCCTACCTTGACGCTCATGCGAACTCTCCCGGTGTGGACGCCAGGATCTCCGCCAGGTGCAGGCAACGAACGCCGGCCCGTTGCCGGCTGAGCGCTCCGCCAATGTGCATCAGGCAGGAATTGTCCACCGCGGTGCAGATTTCCGCCTGCGTGTCCAGGATGGCGCGGACCTTGTCGCTGAGCATGGCGGCCGAGACATCCGCGTTCTTGATGGCGAAGGTGCCGCCGAAGCCGCAGCACTGGTCCGCTTGCGGCAGCTCGACATAGCTAAGGCCCCGCACGGCGCGGAGCAACTGCACCGGGCGCTCGCCGATCTTGGTGCCGCGCAGGGAGTGGCAGGTGGTATGCAGCGTCACCGTGTGCGGAAAGGACGCGCCGGTATCGACGGTGCGGAACTTATCCACCAGCAGTTCGCAGAACTCGTACACCCGCGGCAGCAGCGCGTCCACGTCGCGGCCCACGGAGGCGTCGGGGCTGGCGGCCGCCATCTTCGGGAAATGCTCCCGGATCATCGCCACACAGGACGCTGAGGGCACGCAGATCGTCTCGGCGTCGCGAAACACTTCGAGAAAGTGCAGCATCATGCGCCGGGCATCGTTCTGGTAGCCGGTATTGTAGTGCATTTGCCCGCAGCAGGTCTGCGCCTGCGGGAACTCCACGGTGTGGCCCAGCCGTTCCAATACCGCGACTACAGCCTTTCCCGTGGCCGGAAAGAGCGTGTCGTTGTAGCACGTAATAAATAGAGATACGTTCACAGCGCGCCTTTTGAGGTGCTACCGGAGCTATCCTAACACGCTTGCAAAGTGGTAGAGTGACGGTAAGTACTGGGCTAAAGGGAGGGAACGATGGCACATTCCACCAGACGAGATTTCTTATGGACCGCCGCGGGCGTTGGCCTGGCGGCCGGTTTGGGCGGCAGGGCGTTGGCCGACACGGGCAAGCGCACGGCCACGGACTTGGTAATGCTCGGGCGCTCCAACGTCAAGGTCACGCGCCTCGCATTCGGCACTGGCAGCAAGAGCGGCGGCGTGCAGCGGGAACTCGGACAGGACGGGTTCACGCGCTTAGTGCGCTATGCTTACGACCGCGGTATCCGGTTTTTCGAAACGGCCGAAGGTTATCACGGCATGCCCGAAATGCTGGCCACCGCGTTGAAAGGTCTGCCGCGCGAAAGCTATCAACTGATGACCAAATATAGTACGCCGCCTTATGGGCCGCCGCCGGCGGAAAAGATGGACATGTACCGCCGGCAGTTGAACTCCGAGTACATCGACATTCTGCTGCTGCATTGCCTGCGCCCTCCCACCTGGCAGCAGGATTACAGGCCGCTCCAGGACGCCATGTCCGAAGCCAAGGACAAGAAGATCATTTTGTCCCACGGCGCTTCGGTGCATGGCCTGCCGGCGCTGCGGACTTTTCCCGGCAACCAATGGCTGGATATCGCCATGATCCGCATGAATCACACCGGCATCCACATGGACACCGAGCAACTGCGCGACACCAACGATATCGGCAGCGTGGACGAAGTGGTGAAGCACACCAAGGCGGTTCACCAGCAGGGGATGGGCGTGATCAGCATGAAACTGGTGGGCGAGGGCAGCTACACCGACTTTGCGGACCGCGACCGGGCGATGAAATTCGCCATGAATCTGGGCTGCGTGGATTCGGTCACGCTCGGCTTCAAGAACACCGCGGAGATCGACGAAGCCATCGACCGCATGGCGCGGGTAATGGCGTAGGGCAAAACTTTCCATCGCGACGTGGCGCACGCACTCATGCGTGCCGTGTCGAGACTCTTCTCGACACCTGTCGTTGTTTGAAGAACCAAGCGTCGGCACGAGTGCCGACGCGGCACGCATGAGTGCGTGCGCCACGCCGGTCGATGCCCTTTACCGCGCCACGATTCGCACCGGGCCCAGAATTCCAGCGGGCAGCGGCTGGATGTTCTTCATATCCTGGTCCTGAAACCGGTCGCCGTACTTGGCGATCAATGCGCGATAGTCCGGCAGCGGCTGCGCGGCGAGCGCGTTGATGGCGAGGTTCGCCACCACAATGCGCAGCGAATTCTCTCCGGCGTGAAGCTGACCGGTGATTTCGATTTCATACGGCGGATGCCACACTGAACCGGCGCGCTGACCATTGACATAGACGACAGCGGCCTCGCGCACCGGGCTTTCGAGCAGCGCGCGCATGCCGTTGCCGCGCCGCTCTGGCGCAGGTACGGGCGTACCTTCGCCGAAATCGAGGTAGAAGCGGTGCCGCCCGTTGAGCATCGCAGGGTCCACTTTGAACGTCTTCTCATAGGTTGCGGTACCAGAGAAGTTCTTCATGCCGGCGATCTCAGTCCAGGAGGTCAGCGGGTCCATCGTCACCGGCTGCGCGGAACCGGCGAAGGTCGCTTTCCAGCCGGCGCTCAGATCCAGCACGACGCGAGGTTTTGCGGCCGGCTCGGAAGTGCCAGGCCCGAAAACCGACACCGGCCCGGAATGGGTCACGATGATGCGCGACTCGTAAGCCGCCAGGTCAATATCGGTTGCCGCGGGGAGCGGCAATTCCGACGTCTTGCCAGTGAAAGGATCCCACAACTCAAGCGGCGCACCGTCTCGGAATCCCAACGCGCCATGAACTCGATGGTTGGCAGTGTTGACCAAAAGGTATGCGTCCCCCGCCGCCAGCTTGCGATGCACGAACCCGATCTCGGGCGGGGCAGTCACATCGGGCTTCAGCAAGCCGTGCAGCGTCTCGCCCAGCTTCGCATCGTCCTTCACCAAATGCCCACGCGCGCCGGCCCCTTCGAACAGTGCCTGCGCCAGCTCGTGGATCTGCGGCGTGTCCGTTTTGGCTTCCAGGAATCCCGGCGCCAACGAGGGAGCGCGGCCGGTGGCGATGACGATGCCGCCTTTGCGCGCGTACTCGGCGATCATTACGAGCGTCTTCAGCGGCATTCTCTCCACGTTCGGCAGCACCAGCACCGGATACTTGATTCCCACCGCGGCGATGGCCTCATCGTCGATGAAATCGTAGTTGTAGCCGCCGTCCAGAATCTGTGGAATCACGTTGGGGCCGAGCAGCCGGTCCATCGATTGATTCACCGAATCGTGCCCCAGCGTGAAGCCCGCATAAGCGTCGGCGGTGGGAAGATATAGGGCCACATCGTTGACCGGCTCGCCTTGCCGCAGCAGCCAGCTTACGCGCTCGAAGTACGCGGTGATATCGGGCATCACGATCCACCACGGGTTGTGTTGATTGAAGACCGCCGCGGCGTAGAAGTGCCAGCCGGGCTCTCCGGCCTGCGGCGGCGAATAGGGCCAGCCGTGGCCCACCAGTTGATTGATGCCGTTCAAGAAGTGCAGGTCGGCTTCCGCCTTCATGTCGAGCGGGGTGGCGCGGAAGACCGGCGAGTGCAGCCACGTCCACGTCTCCGACGAAGTCACCGGCCGCCCGTACAGATGGCTGGCCGAGGACGCCCAGCGCGTCGCCGAAAAGCGCCTCCATGCGGAGTTCTCGCCTTCCGGCAAATCGACCAGTGCGTTGCTCGAAAGGTTCACCGGCGGAATGCCGTAGTTCTGCGAACGGAAGCGCGTGCCATGCGCGGCGGCCCACTGTCGCAGCGGCGTCAGATAATGTTCGTTGGCGAGCTCGGTCAGTGTCTTGCCCCAATCGTGCCGGATACTCGAGGTGATCTCGCCCATCTGGTCGGCCAGCGCGGGAAGGTAAGGCGTGAGGTCATAACCGCGGCGCTTTTGAAATTCCGTGAGGAAATCGCCGGTCCAATCCGAGCTGTATACTTCCAGACTGTCGCTGAATACCGCGTAAGGCGGGTGCGCGCCGAAAGCCTGCATCAAGCGGTCGCCGACATAGTGCAGGTGATTTTCGATGGCTGCGGCGTTGTAATGGTCGAGCACCGGACCCTCGGCGCCCACCGCCGCGCGCTTCACGGCCTGGCGAGTGCGGCTGGCGATGAAGATGAACGCGCCACCGGCTGGGCCTTCCGGCGCAACATGCATTCCGGCGTCGTCGATATTGGTGATGCGATCGAATCCGTGGCCGCGCTCGATAAATGCCGCGATGAACTTTTCGCCTTGGCCGATTTTGGGCATCCGCAGCGTTCCCGCATTGGCCGGCACGGGCCGGCGTTCCACGCGCAGCCTGGCGGAAGCGAGATCGATCGGCGTGTGCGGTCCGCCATAGGGCCAGCCGCTGCCGAGCGTGATATCGACGCGCATCCCCAGCTCGCGCGCTTTGTCGTTGGCGAAACTCACGGCATCGAGAAAGCCATCCGAAAGATACGGCAGGTTGACCAGTCCGCGCGCCGGGTCGTCGAGCATCACCGGATACACGGGTTGGATCTCCACGCCGCCAATGCCGCCGTCCTTCATGGTGCGCAGCTCGCGTTCGAGCTCGGGTTTCTCGACCGCCGGGCCGAACCACCACCAGCGCATCATGATCCGGCAGTCATCCGGAGGGTGCGCAAAGGCGGCACGCAGATCGTCCACGGCGTCGCGCGGCGCGGGCTGGGAGCATAGCAAAGCCGCACACGCCGCGCCCGCCGCAAGTACACTCCATCGCATTCTTACCATGCTAATCTAATGCCAGCGCCCCGGCGCAGGCTTTGGTTTCCCCCGCTGCCGTGGCATCATTTGAACTATAGGCCAGGCAAAACGTGACTAACAATCGACAGAGCGAGCTCATTCACACCGCGCTCGACCGCTTTCAAATCGAGCTGCCCAGTTGGGGATTTGCCAACACCGGCACGCGCTTCGGCAAGTTCCAGCAAGCCGCCGCCGCCAGCACCGTCGCGGAGAAGTTCAGCGACGCTGGACAGGTTCACCGCTGGACCGGGGTGTGCCCGTCGGTGGCGCTGCACGTGCTTTGGGATCTGCCGAAAGGCGTGGGCGACGTGGATGAAGTGCGCTCGCTGGCCGCCACGCACGGCCTGCGCGCCGGCGCCATCAACCCCAACGTGTTTCAGGACCAGATTTACAAATACGGATCGCTCGGGAACCCCGATGCCGCCATTCGCCAAGCCGCGCTCGACCACTTGCTGGACAGCGTCGAAATCGGCAAACGCCTGAACAGCCGCGACGTTTCACTTTGGTTCGCCGATGGCAGCAACTATCCGGGCACGCAGAACATGCGGCAGCGCAAGCGTTGGTTTGAAGAGGGCCTGCGGACCACCCACGCACGCCTGGATCCAAGCCAGCGCATGCTGGTCGAATACAAGCCCTTCGAGCCCGCTTTCTATCACACCGATATCGGCGATTGGGGGATGGCGCTCGAATTCGCCCGTTCCGCTGGCCCGCAGGCCAAGGTGCTGGTGGACACCGGCCATCACTACCAGGCGCAGAATATCGAACAGATTGTGGCGTGGCTGCTGGATCTCGGGATGCTCGGCGGCTTTCACTTCAACGACCGGCGCTACGCTGACGACGATCTCACCATGGGCTCCATCGATCCCTACCAGGCCTTCCGCATTTTTCACGAGATCCTGTTTTTCGAATGGGAGACCGGCGCGCGCGCCGATATCGCCTACATGATCGATCAGAGCCACAACCTGAAAGGCAAGATCGAGGCGATGATTCAGACCGTCCAGACGGCCATGGAGCTTTACGCCAAGGCCGCGCTGGTGGATCACGAGAAACTCGCCGCAGGCCAGAAGAGTTGCGCCCTGGTGGATGCCGAAAACTGCCTGAAGGACGCGTTCTCCACCGACGTGAGGCCCGCCATCCGCGAGTGGGCGAAGGTCAGGGGTTTGCCCGCCGACCCGATGGACGCCTTCCGCCAGAGCGGCTACCTGGAGCGTGTGACGGCTGAGCGCCGCCAGCGGAACATGGCTGGGGTTTCGAGTTACGCCTAGGGCTTATCGTGAAAGAACCATGCCAGACCTTACGACCGACGTGGCGCACGCACTCGTGCGTGCCGTGTCGAGACTTTTCTCGACACCTGCTTCGCGCTGCGACGGGACCCTACGTCGGCATGAGTGCCGACGCGGCACGCATGAGTGCGTGCGCCACGTCGGAATGACAAAGTTATTCTCCGACAAGCCCTAGGGCCTGTTGTGAAATAGTAGTTCAACGGCTCGCAGCAGTTGTTACAAAACGGTCCCTAATATGCCACGATTCGCATTCCAACTTCGCATCAAGCCGGACGCTATCGAAGAGTACGAGCGCGAGCACCAGCGCGTCTGGCCGGAGTTGCTGGCCAAACTCAAGCAAGTGGGCATCTCCGATTACTCCATCTTCCGGCGGGGCCAGGAACTGGTGCTGAGCCTGCGCGTCGACGATTTCGACAAGGCGTGGGATGAGCTCGACCGCGACCCCGTCAACCTGCGCTGGCAGCAGTTGATGAGCCGCCTTTTCGAACCGGTACCGGACCTACAGCCTGGCGAACGCTTCGCGATGATGAAGGAAGTTTTCCGGCTGGAGTAAGCGGCGGGCGCAACTGGAGGCGTTCGGGGCGGGCGTTATTTCACCGGCAGCGAAAGCTCGCTTCGTCTTCCTGAACCGTCAGCGCCGAGGTGCGGCTCAGATCGAGTCCCGGATCCACCAGTCTTCCGCGCACGGTGTGAAGCCGGAAAGGCGCTGCCGCGCCGGCAGGCGCTCGTGCCAGCAGGAGCCGTAGCGCATCCTCAACCAGCTCGCTGAAGGTGATGCCGCGCTCCGCAGCGGCTTGCCTGGCGCTATCGAGCAGCGAGTCCGGCAGCGATACGGTTGTCCTCATGCTTCGAGGATAGCGCGCATTTTGATGCCGATGCGCCAAAGGCCAATGCTGGCGAACCTCTCGCTTTCGTCCCCGTTCGGTATACTGAAGTTGCATCGCCCGCTTGAAATGGAGCGAATCATGAGTGACTTGGACCGGCTTCATGAGATCATCGACACCTTGCCTTCGCCGCAAGTCCACGCTCTCCTGACCCTTCTGGAAACCTCGCAGCCCATTAGCGATGAGCAGTTGGCTCGCCGGCTCGCGGAGGCCCCCGAAGAGGAGGTCGATGCAGAGACAGTCGCCCGCATTTTGGCCGCCGAGGCCGAGCCGGGAGACACCATCTCGCACAGCGAGTTAAAACAGCGGCTGGGTCTGTGAAGCGGCTTCTGGCCTATAGGCCTGCCGCTCAACGCGAACTCGCTCACATGGATTGGTCCGACGCGGGACGTATCGTTCGCGCATTGGAATCCCTAGCAGCTACCGGTCTTGGCGACGTCAAGGCGCTGAAGGGTGCGCTGAAAGGCCGTTATCGCCTGCGTGTTGGCAAGTGGCGTATCTTTTTCACTCTCGATCAGCCTGGCAGCATCATTGTGACCGACGTCGACAATCGCGGCCAGGCTTATTGACTCGGCGAATCCGGCAGGCGAGGTCCGTCCCGCGCTGCGTGGAACGCATTACACTGGTCTAGTCACCTATGCGCACACTTGCCCTTGCTTTCTTCGCTTGCTCGTTTTGCCTGCTAGCCGCCGACGCTCCCAAGCTGCGCCTCGGCGCGGATATTCGTCCTACGCGCTACGCCGCCGATCTGACGGCTGTGCCGGGGACCGCTACCTTTTCGGGCGTCATCGATATCGACATCGCGCTCGCCAAGCCGGCCTCGCTGGTGTGGCTGAATGCCACCGACCTCAGCATCGAGCAAGTCACGGTCAACTCCCAGCCTGCGGCCGTCGAATCCGCCGGCGGCGACTTCATCGCGCTCCGCCTGCCCGCCGCGCTTCCCGCCGGGCCGGCGAAAATTCACATCGTCTACCAGGGCAAAATCAGCGCCAACTCGATCGCCGGAATTTTCCCGGGCGAAGACGCCGGCACGCCATACTTGTTCACCCAATTCGAAGCGCTTGACGCGCGCCGCACTTTTCCCTGCTTCGACCAGCCTGACTTCAAGACGCCATGGCAGCTCACGCTACACATTCCCCAGGCGGACAAGGCGTTCTCCAACACGCCGCAGCTTTCCGAAACCGGCGAGCCGAACGGCATGAAGCGCGTGGTCTTCGCCGAAACCAAGCCGCTGCCCACTTACCTGGTCGCCTTCGCCATAGGCCCCTTCGATGTGGTCGACGCCGGCAACGCCGGCCGCAATCACGTGCCGGTGCGCATCGTCACGCCGCGCGGCAAGGCCGCCCAAGCCCGGTACGCCGCCCAAGTCACGGCCACCATCATCGACCGCCTGGAAGATTACTTTGGCGTTCCCTACCCTTATGAGAAGCTCGACGAAGTCGCCATCCCCTTGACGTTCGGTTTCGGCGCCATGGAGAACGCCGGCCTGGTCACCTATGGGCAGACTATCCTACTGGCCGACCCGGCTACCGACAGCATCAATCGCCAGCGCACTTATGCCTCGGTTGCGGCCCATGAGCTGGCGCACCAATGGTCCGGCGATCTGGTGACCACCGCCTGGTGGAACGACATCTGGCTCAATGAAGCCTTCGCCACCTGGATGTCGTCCAAGATTCTGGCTGAGTGGCAGCCGGACTGGAACACCCGGCTGACCGACCTCGAAACCAAGTTCGGCGCCATGGCATCCGACAGCCTGGTCACCGCGCGCCAGATCCGCCAGCCCATCGAAGCCAAGGACGACGTCGCGAACGCCTTCGACGACATCACTTATGAAAAAGGCGCCGCCGTCATCCGCATGTTTGAGGTGTGGACCGGCGAACGGCAATTCCGTGCCGGCGTGACCGCTTACTTCAAGCGGTACGCTTACCGCAACGCGACCGCCGACGACTTCCTCGATTCCATCGCCACGGCGGGCAAGCCACAACTTGCCGCCGCCTTCAAGACCTTCCTCGACCAGCCCGGCATTCCGGAGATTTCGGTCGAGCTGAAGTGCGCCGGCCAACCGCGCGTGGCGATCGGTCAGAAGCGCTACTTTCCGCTCGGCTCCACGGGCGCGCAGGGCGCTCAGTGGCAAGTACCCGTCTGCGTGCGATACGAAGCCGCCGACAGCTCCGCCACGGAGTGCTTCCTGCTCGATAAACCCAGCGCTGAATTCCCGCTCAAGAACGCGTCCTCCTGCCCGGCCGAGATTTCCGCCAACGCCAACGCCACCGGCTATTACATCACCTCCTACCGGGGAGGACTCCTGGAGAAGTTGTTCGGCGAGAAGAGCGATTGGCTCAACGCCGCCGAGCGCGTAACACTGTTGCACGACCTGAAGACGCTGGCCGGTTCCGGCGACGCCAAAGAGAGCGCCGCGCTCGCCGCCGCGCGCACCTTCGCCAATTCGCCCGAGCGGCAGCTCGCCGCCGAATCCCGCGAAATCGTTGGCGGTGCGCGTGTTCTGGTGCCTCCCGCGCTTCTTCCCAACTACGCCGCCTTCATTCGCAAGACGTTCGGGGCTCGCGCGGCGGACCTCGGCTGGTCGACCAAGCCGGATGACGACGCAGACACCCGTCTCATGCGCGCCAGCCTGGTTCCTTTCGTGGCACGCGAGGGCGACGACCCTGCGCTCCAAGCCGAGGCCCGCCGTATGGCCCTCGGCTGGCTGGATAGCCGCAAGGGGATTGACCCAGACATGCTGCGCGTGACGCTTTCGACCGCCGCGTTTGCCGGCGGCCAGGACTTGTTCGACCGCCTGCTCGCCGAATTGAAGAAGACCCAGGACCGCGGCGAGCGCCGTGCCATCATCGCCGCGCTGGGCAGTTTCCGCGATCCCAAAATCGTTCAACAGGCGCTCGCCCTGCTCCTGTTTCCCCAGTTGGACGTGCGGGAAACGTTCGGCCTGATGCTCAGCGGCCTCGCCAATCCGCAAACCCAATCGCTGCCCTTCGAGTTCCTCAAGGCTCACTATGACGAGGTTCTGAAGCGCCTACCGCGCGGTGGCGACTTCGATGCTGCCGCGTCGCTGCCGTTTGTCGGCGGGCCGTTCTGCGACGAGCCCTCCCGCCGCGCGTTCGTCGAATTCTTCCAGGATCGCGTCGGCGGCTTCCTCGGCGGCCCGCGCAATTACGCGCAGGTGCTGGAAGGCATCCGATTGTGCGAAGCCCAGCGCGCCGCTCAATCCGAAGACGTGGCGCAATTCTTCGCGCGGTGACCGTGAATTCGAATAGGCGATTTCATGACTCTTTCTAACCACACGCCGCTGCGCCTGCTGGGCGCGATGCTGGCATCGAGCGCGCTGGTCTTCACGCAGACGCCATCCGCCGCCCCGCGGGTGATCTCCGCGGACTTGCACCACGTTCGCGGGCCGCACAGCAAGGTCTTCCGCCGATGCATCGGAGCCGGCCGCGCCAACGAGGGATTGCGGGCCGACTGGCAGCAACAACTCGCCCTCGTCCAGAGCGAAATCGGGTTCGACTATATCCGCATGCATGGCCTGCTGCACGATGATATGGGCGTCTACCAGGAAGATGCCAAGGGCAACCCGGCATATAACTTTCAGTACGTCGATCAACTGTATGATGAGTTGCTGCGCTTGCACATCAAGCCGTTCGTCGAGCTCGGTTTCATGCCCTCCGCCCTGGCCAGCGGAAAGGATACCGTCTTCTGGTGGAAGGGTAACATCACACCGCCGAAATCCTATGATAAGTGGGCTGGTCTGATTACCGCGCTGATCCGCCATTGGGAACAACGTTACGGCAAGGAGGAAGTCAGAACCTGGTACTTCGAGGTGTGGAACGAACCCGATATCAAGCCGTTCTACACATCGACTCTCGAAGAGTACTTGAAGCTGTATCGGGTTACCGCCGAAGCGATCAAGAAGATCGATCCGGGTTATCGCGTTGGCGGACCGGCGTCCGCTATCCCCTTCCGTTTCGAAGAGGCGCTGGTCCAGTTCTGCGCCCGCGAGAAAGTGCCGATCGACTTCGTCTCCACGCACGCGTACGGCGTGAAAGAAGGCTTTTTCGACGAGACCGGAAACCGCGGAACCGTCCTCGATGCCGACCCTGGCGCGGTCCGCGACCGCATGGTTCATTCCCGCGAATTAATTCGGAATTCGCCGCTGCCCAAGCTCGAATTGCATTTCACCGAGTGGAGCTCGGCCTACACGCCCACCGATCCGATTCACGACCAGTATCATCAGGCTGCCTTCATCCTCGATAAGATCAAGGGTGCGCAGGAATCCGTGGATTCGATGTCCTATTGGACCTTCACCGATATCTTTGAAGAAAACGGCCCGCGCATGACGCCGTTTCACGGTGGTTTCGGCCTGCTCAACTATCAGGGCATCAAGAAGCCCGCTTACCATGCCTATCGATTCCTCAGCCGGCTGGGTGATACGGAAATTGTCAATGCCGACAAATCGTCCTGGGTTTGTACCGATCGGGACGGTGGTATTCAGGTGCTCTTCTGGGATTTCACGCCCATTGCGCCGCCGGATCGTTTGAACGATCAGGTTTACTATAAGAGAGATCTGCCGCCCGCGCCCAAGCCGCCGGTAACCGTCGATCTGACGAATCTTCCGGACGGCACTTACTTCGAACAAGTCTATCGCGTTGGCTACCGGCAGAATGACGCTTACACGACTTATTTGGATCTCGGCGCGCCGTCGCAACTCACCAAGGCGCAGGTCAGCGCAATTTCCAGCGCCGCCAGCGGCGAACCATCCGCGAGCCGGATCATATCCGTTTCCGGCGGCCGCTTTCAGTTTCAGTCTCCGCTCACAACCAACGAGGTTTGCCTGCTCGTGTTGCGCAAGATGTGAACGTCAGGCGGGAATCGTGATCCCGCGCCCGCCGGCGGGCGTTGGCAGGTTGAAACCTGCCCCACCCTAGAAGATGGTGGCCGGTCTGGTGTCCGTGCCCACCGCGATCGCGCGCGACACATGCTCGCTGGGCGGCTCGCTCAACAGGCGGGGCCGCACCAGCAGGATGACCTCGTCACGCGACGTGTCGTGTTCGTGCGTGCTCAGCAGCGGGCCCAGGAAGCGGATCTCGGAAAGGCCGGCCAACCCCGAGATGTTGCGTCCTTCATTCGTATCCAACAATCCGGCCACTGCCGCCCACTCGCCCGTTTTCAGCCGTACCACTGACTTCACGCTACGGTTGGAGACCACCGGAACGCCGTTGACCGATTGGCCCGTGAGCAGCTTGACCTCGGCTTCGATATCGAGCGACACCTCGTTCAGGTCGTGCACCATCGGCGTCAATTTCAAACTCAGCCCTAAGTCCTCGAATGTGAACGAGGGAGCCGGTGTATAGACGGAGGTCCCATTGCTTCCGCTGCTGATCGCACCCACGCTGAAGCTCACCTGAACAGTCTGTGTGACACCCGCCGCGGTGACGGTAATGGCGCCGACGTAAGTACTCGCCGTAAGGCCCGAAGGATTTGCATACACAGTGAAGGCGGTCGCCGTATTTGCCGCCACCGTCGAGCCGACATCCGAAAGCGACAGACCGGATCCGGTTACGGTCGCCGAGAAGGCTCCGCTGGTCCCGCTGGTCACCGTAACGGTTGCCGACACAGTGGAACCATCGAGAGACGCGCTCAGCGAGACCGGGTTCGGCGTAACCGTGAGACCGCTGGCGGTTCCCCCGTTGACGGTCAAAGTCACATTAATGTAAGCGAGGGAGCCATCCGATCCACTCAATGCGACCGTGCCCTGATAAGTGCCCGTGCCGAGATCCGCGAGGCTGGAGGCGGGGCTGAGGACAAGAACAGCAGGCAGAGTCCCCGAGAGAGTCGATACGCCGTCCACCAACAGCCATGAGCTCGCGCTCGATGCGGTCGCGGTAAACGTGATGCCGGTACCGCTGCTCGATACTGTCACGCTGGTGGCCGCCGGCAGGCTTCCGCCGGAGGTATAAGTCCAGGGAATCGAAGAAGGGCTCAGCACCAAGCTCCCGCTCGAAGTCACGTTGAAGGTCACCAGCGTCTCCTCGGTAACGGCGCCCACGGTCACGCTAAGAATGCCGAGATAGGTCAGCGCTGACAGTCCCGCGGGATTCCCCTGAACCGTAACGTAGGCCGGTGTGTTGGCGGTCACCGTGCTCGCGGAAACCGATAGCGAAAGGCCGGGTCCGATCACGCTGGCCGAAAGAGTCCCGCCGATGGTGCTGGTCACCGTCTCCGTTTGTTGCGCCGTCAAGCCGCCAGCCACGGCGGCCAGCGGGATGGTGCTGGGAGTGACGGTGAGATTCGGCGCACCGCCATTGACCGTCAGGGTTACGGTGAAGTATGTGACGGAGCCGTCCGACCCGCTCACCTGCACCGTGCCAACGTAAGAACCAGTGTCAAGCGCCGCGAGCGCGCCGCCGGGCGAAACGGTCAGTGTGGCTGGCAGGGTACCCGAAACGGTTGTCGCGGAGTTCACAACCAGCCACCGGCTGGAGCTGGCCACCGTGGCCGTGTAGCCGATGGCTCCATTGCTGCTGGTGACCTTGACACTGGCGTCCTGCGGGGATACACCCGCCGAATTGTAGGTCCACGCTACCGTGTTCTGGCTCAGGGTCAAAGTGCCGACGCCCGTAGCGGTGCCAGTCCCGGAGCCAATGCTAGTCCCCGTGCCCGTGGTGCCCGATGTTGCCGAAGAGCCCGACTCTCCGAAATAGCCGGATGTGAGCACAGGGTAACGGTTGCCCACGTGCAGCGTGGTAGGCTGGCGCTCTTCGCCGCGCAATTCGGTGGCCCACAGCACCTTGCCGGTGCTTTCGCTCATTTGCGCCACCGCGGCGGCGTCCATGATTCCCATTCCCAGCAATGTCTTACCACCGCCGAATGAGAGCAACCCGCTGATGTTCGTGGGAAGTGTTACCTGATTACCCAGCCAGTTAGTCAGTGCGGTCAGCGAGAACATGGTCGGAAAATCCACGCCATACGTGTTCGTCTTGCTGCGGCTGACTTCCACCAGCTCCAGCTCCATCATCACCTGAGTCCGTGGATAAAGAAGTTGCTCCAGCATTGCTTGGGCTGGCAGCACGCGCGACAGGCTGCCGCGAAGCACCAGCATTCGCGTCTGCGAATCGACGCTGGTTTTCTCAACCCCGGTCGCCTGCTTCACGGCGTCCACCAGGCCGGTGAAGTCCTGCTGCACGCCGGCGTCCGGCAGCGGAATGGTCACCGCCACCACCGGCTCGTTTTGCCTTCGTTTTTCCGGCGTGTCTTTCGACACCAGAAACAGCTTGGGGGAGAGCGGCGCTATGAACGTTCCCGTGGCGAATTCGAGGCCGTGCAGCGCCTCCCGGTACCCCACGCCGTCCAGGCGGTAATGGAGCGCAGGCAGCGGCTGGTAGTCGCCATCGAAGACGCAGTCCAGGCCGAAAGCCTTGGCCACGTCCGTATACACCTGCTTCGAGTCTCCACTCAGATCGAAATCCCGGATCAGATCCCCGCCCGCCATCTCCGACGTCGGCAGTGCCTTCCTCGCATCCGCCAGGTCGACCGTGGTGGCAGCCTCCAGCGGCGGGCCGGCTTCCTCCAGGCTGCCATTGCCGGTCGCCGAGGTTACTGGAGGAACCGGCTTTGCTTCCAGGGCTGCGCGCGAACGAACGGCCTGGCTGCGCAGCCAGTACGTCTGGTTGCGCGGCTCCAGCGCGGCGGCTTCCGAATACAGCAGGTAAGCTTGCGCCATCTGGCCCTTCTTTTCCGCGTCCCGCCCGAACTCGTACAGCTCCCACGCGCTCAGTTCTTCCGCCGCCAGGCAACCGGCCAGCAGCAACGCCAGTATGGGCACACTCCACCGCACATCAAAATGACGGGCGCATGGGCTGTAACGTGCAGCCATTTTATGTGATGCTGGATAGGAACCATGCAGACATTCCGCGCTCTGGCGCACGAGCCCAGGCTGCTGATCGCGCCGGGAATCGTGTTGGTGGCCACCTTCGCCATCGCGTACCTGGTGCGCAGCCTCATCTTGCGCGGCCTGCGCGCCTGGGTAAAGCGCACCGGCAGCCGTCCCGGCCACGTGCTTTGCGTGGCGCTGAGCGGCCCCACCACCATCTGGGCGCTCATCCTGTCCGTCCATCTTGCCATCCAGTCGGCACCGCTGCCGCCCATCGTCACGGACAAGTACGCTCCCCGAATCCTGATCGCATTGTGGATTGCCAGCTTCACGCTGATGGCGATGCGCACCGCCGGAGACCTGGTGCGCGCCTACGGCAGCCAGATCCCCGGCGCGCTGCCCGTCACCACGCTCACCACCACGCTGGCCGAACTCACGGCGCTGGTGCTGGGGCTGCTGCTGCTGTTGAGCGCCGAGGATGTCCACGTCACGCCGATCCTGACTGCGCTCGGCGTGGGCGGCCTTGCCGTCGCGCTGGCCATGCAGGACACGCTCTCCAACCTCTTTGCCGGTTTCTACATCGCCGTCGCCGGGCAAATGCGGCTGAACGATTACATCAAGCTCTCGAGCGGCGAGGAAGGCTACGTGTCGGACATCGGCTGGCGATCGACGGCCATCCGGTCGCTCGGCAACAACCTGGTCATCGTGCCCAATTCCAAGCTCGCCCAGACCATCGTCACCAATTACCACCTGCCCGTGCAGCGCATGTCTTCCTCGCTCCAGGTGAACGTCCCATATGATGCCGACCCGGACCAGGTGGAGGGCCTGCTGGTCGAGATCGCCACCGCGGGCGCCAAGGACATTCCCGGCCTGCTGGCCGAGCCGGCGCCTTCGGCCTCGCTCGACCCCGGTTTTGGCGAATCCTCGCTGGGCTTCACGCTCAACTACCAGATCGCCGAATTCTCCCAGCAGTACGGCATCCGCCACCAGTTGCGCAAGCGTATTCTCCGCCGCCTGCGCGAAGAAGGTATCGCGGTTCCGTATCCGACCCGCGAAATCCATCTCGACCGGGACCGGCCGGCGTAACCGGGCGCGTGCGAGAATCGAGTTTCGGACCATGAAAACTTACACGATCGCGGTGATTGCGGGCGACGGCGTGGGCCAGGAGGTCGTGCCGCAGGCCAGGCGCGTTCTGGAACGCGTCGCGCAAAAACACAAAATTGCCTTCGCGTTTCAGGATTTCGACTGGGGCGCGGAACACTACTTCCGCTGGGGACGCATGATGCCGGCCGGGGCCATCGATCTGCTGCAATCCTGCGACGCCATCCTGCTCGGCGCCGTCGGCCACCCCGACATCCCCGACCATCTCACCCTCAACGGCCTGCTGCTCCCCATCCGGCGCGCCTTCGATCAATTCGCCAACGTGCGCCCGGCGTATCTCTATCCAGGCGTCCGGTCGCCGCTCGCCAGGCCCAAGGGCGGCGAGATCGATTTCGTGGTGGTCCGCGAAAACACCGAAGGCGAGTACGCTCAGGTGGGCGGATTCGTCTACCATCAACAGCCGGAAGAAGTCGCCATCCAGACTTCCGTGTTCACCCGCCGCGGCGTGGAACGCATCGTGCGCTTCGCCTTCGAGCTGGCCGTGACGCGCAACAAGAAAAAGCGTGTCACGTCTATCACCAAATCCAACGCCCAGGGCTTCAGCATGGTGCTCTGGGACCGGACATTTCGCGATGTGGCGGCGCAATTTCCCGATGTCGAAACCGAATCGCTGCTGGTGGACGCCGCCGCCATGAATTTCGTGCGCCGCCCGGAAAGCTTCGACGTGGTGGTGGGCTCCAATTTGTTTTGCGACATTCTGAGCGATCTCTCCGCCGCCATCATTGGCAGTATGGGTCTGGCTGCCAGCGCCAATCTCGATCCGCTCCGCCGCTTCCCTTCGATGTTCGAGCCGGTCCACGGTTCGGCGCCGGATATCGCGGGTAAGGGCGTGGTCAACCCGCTGGCAACCATTCTCAGCGCCGCCATGATGCTCGACCATCTGCAGATCGGCGACGCCGCGCGCGAAATCGAAGCCGCCGTAGCCGCCGTGCTGGCGGGGGGCAAAGTCCGCACGCCGGATCTCGGCGGATCGAGCTCCACCGAAGCCGTCGCCGCCGCGGTTCTGGAGAAGCTGGCGTAAGCCGCGCGCGAGACGCATACCCGAATCCATCCAACCTAAGAGCCCGTCAGGATACGGGAATGCAAAATCATGGCGAACGACGTGGCGCACGCACTCGTGCGTGCCGCGTCGGCACTCATGCCGACGCCCGGCGCCTTTGGAAAAAGAGGTGTCGAGAAAAGTCTCGACGCGGCACGCATGAGTGCGTGCGCCACGTCCGGATGGTAAGTTTATCTCTTGACGAGCCCTAAGAGCAGCCAGCCTTCATCCACCGCGCGTCACGCCTCCCTGGTCGGCGCCGGCATCCTGCTCAGCCGCCTGATCGGCCTGGTCCGCCAGCGCGTCTTCTCCCATTATTTCGGCCTCTATGACGCCGCCGACGCTTTCAACGCGGCCTTCCGCATTCCCAATTTCCTGCAGAACCTGTTCGGCGAAGGCGTCCTGTCGGCATCGTTCATTCCGGTGTACGCCCGCTTGCTGGCTGAAGGCGACGAAGAGGAAGCCGGCCGCGTGGCCGGCGCCGTCGGTTCCATTCTGGCGCTGGCTTCCGCGGCGCTGGTCGCGGCCGGCATGCTGGCCACGCCCTGGTTGATCGACGCGATCGCCCCCGGTTTCCACGGCGCCAAGCGCGAGCTCACCATCCGCATCGTGCGCGTTCTGTTTCCTGGCGCCGGCCTGCTTTCGCTCTCCGCCTGGTGCCTCGGCATTCTCAACAGCCATCGCAAGTTCTTTCTCTCTTACACAGCGCCCGTGGCATGGAACCTGGCGATGATCGCCGCCCTGGTGCTGTTCCGCCGCCAGCCGGCGGACGCACTCGCGGTCACCCTGGCCTGGGGATCTGTGGCGGGCAGCGCGTTGCAGTTCGGCGTCCAGCTTCCCGTCGTGCTGCGCCTGGCGCGCGGGTTGCGGGCCAGCCTCGATACCCGGGCTCCCCAAGTGCGGGAAGTGCTGCGCAATTTCGGCCCGGTGTTCTTCAGCCGCGGGGTGGTGCAAATCAGTGGATGGGTGGATTCGCTGCTGGCGAGCCTGTTGGGCACCGGCGCGGTGGCCGGCCTCACCAACGCGCAGACGCTGTACCTGCTGCCGGTCAGCTTGTTCGGTATGTCGGTATCGGCGGCGGAACTACCCGCCATGTCGAGCGCGCTGGGCGGGGCGGACGAAGTGGCCGCTCACCTGCGCCGGCGCCTGGATTCCGGGCTTCGCCAGATCGCATTTTTCGTCGTTCCTTCGGCGATGGCCTTTCTGGCGCTCGGCGGCGTCATCACCGCCGTGCTATTTCAATCCGGCCGCTTCACCGCCGCCAATTCGCGCTACGTATGGGCCATCCTGGCCGGCTCCGCGGTAGGACTGTTGGCGCAAACCATGGGCCGCCTCTACTCTTCCGCATACTATGCGCTGCGCGATACGCGCACGCCGCTGCGCTTCGCCATTGTGCGCGTCGTCCTCACCACCGGGCTGGGCTACCTGTGCGCTATTCCGCTTCCCCACTGGATCGGCGTCGATCCGAGGTGGGGCGTGGCCGGGCTCACCGCATCCGCGGGTGTGGCCGGATGGGTGGAATTCACGCTGCTGCGCCGCGAGCTCAACCGCCGCATCGGCCGCACCGGCCTGCCCGGACCGCTGGTCACGCGCCTCTGGCTCGCCGCCGCGGTTGCCGCCGCCGCCGCGTGGGGAGTGAAGGCTGCGCTCGGCCCGGATCACCCGCTCAAATTCGGACTGACGGTGATCGCGGCCTATGGCGTCGTCTACCTGGCTGCCGTCTGGCTGCTGCGCGTTGAGGAATGCGCGGCGCTCGTTCGCCGGCTCAAACTGCGGTAGCGGGGGCCGGTCACGCCCGATACCTCCTGTCTCCGTGAGCAAGCCGCGCGAGTTAATCACCGACCTAGTGCGAATCCAGCGACTCACTGCCACGCCACGCAAACGGACATTTGAGCGTCGCTAGGGAAGATCGTCCAGATCGATCCTTCTCTCCGCCGCTTTGATCCCCGCGTCGCGGGCAAGATTTTGGGTAGCATAAGTCTCATCGAGGAAAACATAACCTTTGAATTCCAACGGTGCCGGATCGACCCGCAGAATCGCGACTTGTGCGCCCCACCCGGCGTCTCCGCGCGGATTTGGATGTGAGATTATGAGGTACCCCTTATAGTCTTTCTCAGAGCTCATACCTTCCTCCCAACCCAGTGTCGCAGGTTGAGCGGCGCGGTCAAGCCCGTGGAGGCCAGCTACCAACCCTATCTGGCGGAGTAATTGCGCAGTCGGCGGCGGTTGTGTGGCACAATCGTCTTCGTGGGCGAATTGATCACCGACCTGGTGCAGATTGAGCAACTGGGTGAAAAGAAGCGCGACGAGAATTTCAAGTTTCGCAGCTTCATGAAATCTCGCGATCATTCCGACCGCATCCTGCGGCGCATCGCCGAAGGCATCCAGGAGCGGATCGATTGCACCCAATGCGCCAACTGCTGCAAGACTTCGACCACCGAAGTTACCGGGCGCGACATCGAAAAGCTGGCGCGGCATTTGCACACCACCCCCGAGCGGTTCATTGCCGATTACACGATGCTCGAAGAAGACGAAGGGCAGATGACGCGCGTCCTGAAATTCAGCGAAGCCGCCGGCTGCGTCTTCCTGGAAGGCAACCTCTGCTCGGTGTACGACGCGCGCCCAGGCATCTGCCAGCACTATCCGCACCTGGTTCGCGGCAACGGCTCCATCGCCAGCCGCATGTGGCAGTTCGTCGATCGCGCCTCGGTCTGCCCCATCGTCTACAACTGCCTGGAAGCTTTCAAGGACGAATTGCGGTTCCGGAGGTAGGACGGGCCATCGCTTTTCGTGGCCTGTCGCCGCCCGTCGCGGTCAGCGAACGACAGACGACAAAACCCGATCGTCTGTCCTACCGACGGCTGGGATAAGATGAAGCCGATGGGCTTCTATCTGTGGCTCGACACCGAGGTGGCGTGGGCGCAAGGCACCTACGAATACCGCCCCATGGGCGCCGCCGTGATTGCGTCTTCCGACCTCTTTCGCCGCCGCGATTTCGACCCGCGCCGCCAGCCCAGCCCCACGCGCACCGCGGTCTACGCCGGCCAGTTCGCGTCGCTCGGCCACCTCAACGCACACCTGAAACGCACGCGCCCCGTGCGCCGCCCGTAGGCTGGGTACGCCTGGCCCGCTGGTTCCGCGAAGATGCAGTTTTTTCTGTTGACAAACACCGCGGCGCGTTGTATAAAACCATTAGGTTAATTAACCAAGTAGTGATGCACAATGACGAGTGATCGATTGAGTACTACGTTCGCAGCGCTTGCGGACCCGACTCGCAGAGCCATCCTGGCCAGTCTGCTCTTGGGCGAATGCTCGGTTGGCGAACTCGCCGAGCCGTTCGCAATGAGCATGCCCGCCGTCTCGAAGCACCTTCGTGTGCTGGAACGGGCGGGATTGATCGCGCAGAGGCGGGACGCGCAATGGCGGCGGTGCCGAATCAAGGCCGGTCCCCTGAAAGAAGTGTCCGATTGGACCGAACGCTACCGGAAAGTCTGGGAAGAGCGGCTGGATCGATTGGACGAGTATATACAACAACTGAAGGCAAAGGAGAGGAAAGCTCATGGTAGGAAGCAGCACCGCAAATAGCGAAAGCTTTAAGGTCACGACGCCGTCGGATTGCGAAATCCGACTGACGCGCCTGTTCAATGCCCCGCGGCACCTGGTGTTCGAGGCGATGACGAAACCCGAACACGTGAAACATTGGTGGGGTTGCCTGGCAGAGGGCTATTCAGTCCCCGTGTGTGAAATCGATCTTCGCCCCGGCGGCGCCTGGCGTTTCGTCAATCGCCACCCCAAGGGCGAGGCCGCCTTCCACGGCGAATACCGAGAAATCGCGCCGCCCAGCCGGCTCGTGTTCACCGAGATCTTCGAGCAGTTTCCCGACACCGTCTCGGTGGTGACGGCCGAATTCAGCGAAGAGGGCGGCAAGACGCGCCTCACGACGACAGTGCACTATCCGTCGCTGGAAGTGCGTGACATGGTTATGGCATCCGGAATGGCTAAAGGCGCAGGCATCAGCTACGATCGCCTTGAGGCCCTGGTTACGGAACTACAGCGGTCCTAGCGAGCTGCCCAGGGGGATCCGGTGGTTTCACGGGTCCCCTGGATCCCACTCCGGAGGTCGACACCCAATGGGTGAGAAACAAAATCCACCATTCCAGCTCTCGTTCAACGTTTCGCTGAAGATCGATTTCCAGGGATCGCGCGTCGCCGAAAAACTGCAATTTGGAGATCAAGAGTTGGCGGCCTGTGATAATCTGACTGAAGACCGGGAGCCAAAATGGAAATCCTGGTTGTCTTCGGTCCTCCACAGGATTTCGGCGGGCTCCGAGCTGTCCCTCATCCCCCCTGCCGCAGATCGAGGGCGCGATGCATCTGACGGACCCCCTGACGTGGTCCCGAAAGGCCCTGGCGATAATGGCGATTACGCGGAGTTGTACCCTGACCGGTTCCCTCATGGTTTGGCGGGCTCTTGCCGCTCCATGCACCGTACTGCTGTTTCTCTGCCTGCTGTTTTCCCGGGCGGCATCCGCGGCGACTCCCAGCTTCGCGGCGCCGTTGGCGCTTCCGGCGCAACAAGCCCCGCTGGGAATTACCGCGGCCGACTTCAATGGCGATGGGTTCCAGGATATCGCCATCGCCAACGCCGCTTCGGCGACGGTCTCGGTCTACCTGGGTAGCGGCAGCGGCACGTTTTCACAGGCTGCCACTGTCACTCTACCCACCGGATGCTCCGCTGCGTACATCGCCAGCGCAAAATTCACCCGCGCCGCGCAACCCGATCTGCTGGTAGTCTGTGCCATGGGCCAAGTGCTGGTTCTGCCGAACGCCGGACGCGGAACCTTCGGCACACCGATCTCCACCACATTGCCACTCGGCGCCTGGACCGGCAATCTGATGATTGGCCAGGTCCACCCGGCTATCGCGGATTTCAACGGCGACGGCAAGCTCGACCTCGTCATCCCCGGATATGACGGGAACACGTTCACGGTCGCCTGGTATCTCCTATTGGGCAACGGCGACGGCACATTTCAGACTCCTTCCAGTCTTCCCTTCACGGGCATCATGGCGCTATCGGTCGTGGCGGGCGATTTCAACGGCGATGGCAAGGCCGACCTGGTAGCCGCCGCGTACGACAGCAATGGCGCTCCGTGGCTCGAAGTCGCGCTAGGCAACGGCGATGGAACATTCAAGACTCCGGTGTTCTCCCAGTTGCCGGCGACCTCGGGGACTGTCCTGCTGGCCGCCGATGTCAACGGCGACGGCAAGCTCGACCTCGTAGTTGCCGGCTCCTGTCTCTACCTCAACCTGGTGGGCGCCGGCGCCAGCGTGGACAACGCCGGCGTGACGGTGCTTCTTGGCGACGGCAAAGGCAATTTCACGATCAGTTTCGACACGGCAGAGCCCAACTACGTCTCCGACGCCACGCTGGCCGGCGTTCTGGAAACGGGCAGGCTCGACCTGGTCGAGGCCACAATCGCCTTCTCCGCTGTGGGCACGGCCCCTAGCGGCGCCGTCCAGATCCGGCCTAACAATGGCGACGGGACGTTCGGCAGCCCCATCGTCCTGCCGGCCTCCACCTCCGTCGTTCCCACGGATATCACCACGGCGGATTTCAATGGCGACGGCCGCGCCGATATAGCCACTGCCTCGTTGCCACCTCAGCCACTGGCCCTGAACGTCTCGCTTAGCTCCAACTTCGCTCAGCTTCTCCAATCCGTGCTGTTGCAGTTGCCCAGCGGCGGCGCTGATGTTTTTCTCAATCTCACCGCCGAATCCCCAACCATCACCGGCATCGGCGTCTCCGGTGGAGGATCCGGTATCGCCCAGAATACCTGGGTCTCGATCTATGGCATCGATCTGGCGCCGGCCAGCCTCGGCCAGGGCGGGCTCACCTGGAGCACTGCGCCGTCTTTCGCCTCCGGCCAGATGCCAACCGTGTTGGACACCGTCACCGTCACCGTGAACGGCAAGCCGGCATACATATACTATGTAAGCGGCTCCCAGGTGAATGTCCTCACGCCGCTCGATTCCAGCACCGGACCCGTCTCGGTAACCGTGTACAACGGGACCTCGACCAGCGCCGCGTTCACCGCGAACCTGCAGGCGGTCTCGCCCGGCTTTCTGCGATTCGGCGATGGCGTCCACGTTGCCGCCCTGCACGCGAACTATAGCTACCTGGGGCCGGCCTCCCTGTCCGTGCCTGGTTACACCTTCACTCCGGCTGCGCCCGGCGAAACCATCCTGTTGTTCTGCGACGGGCTCGGCCTTCCCACCTCGCCCGTGACGGCTGGCTCTGCGGTGCAGACCGGCGTTCTGCCCACGCCCTGGCCCATCGTCACCATCGGCGGGATATCGGCGACGGTCCAATTCGCGGGACTCATCAGCCCGGGCCTGTATCAGCTCAACGTGGTGGTGCCGTCGTTGGCGGCTAACGGCGACAACCAGGTGATCGCGACCTACGGCGGCGCCGGTTCACCCGCCGGCGCCATGATTCCGGTTCAATCCCAATAGCTCCTTGGTGGAGTGTTGCGCTGGACTATGACGGCTAGCGCGACCGGCCCTTTTCCAGCAGTTTGCTTGGCCGCGTCCTTCGGGCAGGTAGCCGCACGCGCCCAGCGGGGCCAGGAGTCGCGTTATGCAGTCGCTGGGGGCCGCGGTGGGACCCCGCAGCCCAACGCGGGGGAGATCAAGCGACTTCGAGAGCTTCGACCGATGCTCATTGGGTCGTAATTGACTCCGTTCACGCGGCAGGACACTGCGCCATCTGGCACTGCGTCAGCACTACAAGGCTCACATATCCTTTACATCTTTAGCTGGTGAATCTGATCTTATTTGTTCTCGTGAACCGACGTACTAAGAAACCAGTACCTACGCGTATTCAACCTTTCGGCCCGGTCTGCTATCCTCTTAGGGAGCGCACCTCCGTGTCCGCGCCCTCCGGGGAAATCAATGAAATACGCATACCTTGTCTTTTCCACCCTGTTCTTGTCGTCCGCCGTGGCGGCCGATGCGCAAACCACATCGGTCACGCTCAACGGCAGCCCGTCGCGTCAGATCGGCCAGCCGCTGCTGATCCCGAAGACCATCAATCCCAACCTCGTGGAAGGCCGCGAATTGTGGAGTCCCACTGGCATCGCCTTCGATTTCGCTACTTCGCCGCCCCTGGTCTATGTGGCCGACACGTTGAACAACCGCGTCTTGGCATGGAAGAACTCGACCGGCTTTTCCAACGGGCAGCCAGCCGACCTGGTAATCGGACAGCCGGACAAATACACGACTACCAAATCCGGTCCGGGCACCGTCTTTACCACCGGTCTGAGCGATCCCACCGGCCTTGCGGTTTGGAACGGCGACCTCTACGTCGCCGACAGCGGCAACAACCGCGTCCTGCGCTATAAGGCGCCCTTCACGCAGTTCGCCCAAACCGGATCCTATCCGACGCCGGACCTTTACGTCGGCCAGCCGTCGCTGAAATCGAACACGGTGAACTATCCGAGCGGCTCCCCCACCGCGCAGGGACTGTTCTTCTCCAGCAGCAGCTCCAACGTGCTTCTCGCGGGCATCGCCTTTGATGCCAGCGGAAACATGTGGGTCGCCGACCCCGGCAACCGCCGCGTGCTGGAATTCAAAGCCGGCGATGTCAACAGCGGAGGCGGGCTCTTGACCGCCGCCGTCGAGTTGGGGCAACTGGATTTCGTCAGCCAGCAGCCTACGCTGAACCCGTCCAACGGCCAGCAGATCGCCAACCAGTTCGCGGTGCCTTCCCAGTTGATTTTCGATCCGGCCGGCAATCTCTATGTTTCCGACGCCGACCCGAATTCCCCGCAGCTTCTGAGCCGCGTGCTGGTTTTCACTCCGCCATTCACCAGCGGGCAGTCCGCCGCGCGCATCATGGGGGTCTTGGGGGGAACGGGGCTCCAAAACCTGACCACCGCCCAACTGCAGGCGATTGCCGATGACACCCGTTTCACCAATCCGGGCGGCATCTTCTTACTCGCCGATAGCAGCGTGGGCGTCGTCGATACCACCGATAACCGCATTTTGGTGTATCCGCCTTATTCCTCCTGGCCCAGCGTGGGCACCTATGTTTCCCCGCAGGCGACCGGTGTGCTCGGCCAGAGCGGATCGTTCCAGAGTTTCGGCGCCAACGGCAACACGATTCCCACCGTGGACCCGGCCAACGGGGGCACTCCACCCGCCAACGCGGGGGTATTCTGGTCTCCCGTGACGGCGGCCTTCCTGCCGTCTACCAGCGAACTGTTCGTAGTGGACACCGGCAACAACCGCGTGGTGGTGATGCCCAACCAGTCCGGCGCGGTGCCGTTTGGCAACGCGACGCGGATCCTCGGGCAAGATACGGCGGCCATGAATTCGCCCAACCTCATCGAAGGCCGCGAATTCCAGTTTTATAATGGCCGGGCCCTCTTTAGCAATCAAACCCCCTACGATGCCGGGATCGCCCTCGATACCTCCGGCTCCGTTCCCCACCTTTACGTGGCCGATACACGTAACCACCGCGTGATGGGGTTTTACGATGCCCGCAAGCTCTACGCCACCGGAGTGCCGCAAGGCCAGCAGGCCAGCAACGAAATCGTCATCGGCGAACCGGATTTCAACACCGCGCTCTGCAACTATCCTTCCGGCGATCCGACCAAGACCACCGCTAACGGTCTCTGCTTCCCGGCCGGCGTGCTCACCGATTCCAAAGGCAACCTCTACGTGGCGGATACTTTCAACAGCCGCGTGGTCCGTTTTCCGGCGCCCTTTGCCAACTGGCCGCAAACGCAAGTGCTGGAATCCGCCGACCTGGTGCTGGGCCAGACCAGTCTCACCGGCACTCCGATCACCGATCCCAGCGCCGTCAATATGTTCGCGCCCTATGGCCTCGCATTTACCGGCACCAACGGACTGATGGTGTCCGATGTTGTCGACAATCGCGTCCTCTATATTCCCTTTTCGAGCGGCCAAACCACCTTCAACGCCCCAACGGACAATGGCAAGGCCGCCACCAAGGTATTCGGCCAGCCGGATTTTGTGACCGTCACTCCGGGTACGGCCATCAACAAGCTCAACTCGCCGCATCACATCGCCGCCGATACCAACGGCCAGGTGTATGTCACCGACCCCGGCAATAGTCGCGTGCAGATTTTCGGCGATCCCAACAACCCGCTGACGCCGCCCAACTCCGCTGACCCCATCCTGAGTTTGCCCAACCTGTCGGCCCCGCAGGGCATTTTCGTCAACCCGTCCACCGGTGAGATTTGGGTCACCGCCGGCTCCGCCGCCGTCCGCTATCCCAAATACGACACTCTACAACTGAATCCCGCATCCACGGGCACCGTGCAGGCCGCCGCCACCACGCTGGCAGTGGCCCAGGATCAATATGGAGACCTATTCTTGGCCGACGCGACCAGCCGCGTCGCGGTTTACTACCAGGGCCTGGCGGGCGAGAACGCCCAGGCTACTTACCAGGGTCAGGCGCTCGCGCCTGGCGTCGTCGCCAGCCTGTACCCGGTAGCTTCCCAGACTCAGTTTGCGACCCCTTCGATACCCACTCCGCCGGGGTACGCTGCGCTGACCGGGTATCCCATGCCGATCACGCTCGCCGATGAGCAGGTGATGTTCAACGGCGCCCCCGCGCCGCTATACTTTGTTGCGCCCGGGCAGGTCAATTTTCTGGTGCCCATGAGCGCCCCGGTCACCGGCGCCGCTGACGTCGAAATTGTCCAGGTTTCGACCGGCCAGGTGCTGGGCGCTGCCTCCGTGGCCATGGCCCAGGTCTCGCCGGCCATCTTCTGCGGCGCCGCCGGCGGATGTCTTCTCAATGGCGGCTTTTATCAGGCGGCCGTGCTCAACCAGGATTACTCGGTGAACAGCACCACCAATCCGGCCGCGCGCGGAAGCGTCATCTCGATCTTTGCCACCGGCCAGGGAGCCTTGAACAACGCGCCCGCCGATGGCGCCGCTGCTCCCGGTCCCCCAAACTTCGCTACCACGCCGCAAACGCCCCGTGTGGCGATCGGGACCTGTTTCGTGGACGACTGCGGGCCCCTCAAGACCGGCGATCCGACTAACGGCCAATGGGTCACTTATTCCGGCCTGGCGCCGGGTTACGCCGGCCTTTGGCAAATCAACGTCCAAATCCCCATGGCCACTGCGCCCGCCGTGCAAACGCCCCTTGCCATCCAGTACGACGGCATCGGCAGCGCCGACCTCAGCTCGGGCTTCCATCTCACGATCGCCGTGAAATAACCCGCCTGGCCGTCCCGCTTTCGCGTGGAGTATTGTTCGATTTCGAGCAATACTCCGCGCGGGCCGGCATTGTTCCGGTGATATCATGGGAGTCGGATGAGCTTCCTGTCGCCAAGACTACAGTTGAGGGTGTCGCAGAAGCAGATCCTCACGCCGGGCCTCGTCCAGATGGTCACGGTCCTTCAGCTCAACCGGCTGGAACTGAAGGAGATGATCACTCAGGAGATCGTCAAGAACCCAGTCCTCGAAGAGGCCACCGAGGAAGCCGGCGAGGAGATCACTCCCGAAGAATTGTTGCCGCTGCTAGAGGCCGAGGCGACGGCCGACCCCGCCGACAGGCAGATCCTCGAAGCCACGCCGGGCAACCAAACTTCCACCGCCGATGGCGAGCGGGCTGACGTCGCCATCAACGGTAATCTCTTCCCGGACCCCGAGGAAACCGCCACCGTCACCACCATCGAGCCCGAAGCCGTGACCGCCGGCGATCCACCCACTGAACCCGCCGCGGCCGACCCTTTCGACGAGATCGATTTCGGCAGCTTCTTTGACGACTACCTCGATCCGGGCTACAAGAGCCCGGCCGCCGAATCGGTCGAAAAACCGTCCTTCGAAACCTTCCTCTCCGCTCCCGTCACCCTCGGCGACTATCTGCGCTCCCAGTTGGCCGTGGTCGTCATACCGGACCCGGTGCGCGACGCCGCGGAAGCCATCATCGGCAACCTGGACGAAGACGGATATCTAACGGCGTCGCTTGAGGAAATCGCGCCCCACGGCGAACACCAGACCGAAACCGTGGAGGCGGCCCTCGCCGCCGTGCAATCGCTCGATCCGGCCGGCGTCGGCGCGCGCGATGTGCGCGAGTGTCTGTTGCTGCAGATCTCGAGCATCAACGGCACTGGCGGTGTCGCCTGGCAGATCGTCTCCAGCCACATGCGCCTGCTCGAAACCCGGCAATACAAAGAGATGGCGCGCCTGCTGGGACGGCCCCTCGATCACATCGAAATCGCCGTTTACATGATCCGCCACCTCAATCCGCGGCCCGGCTTGCGCTATTCCGGAGCCGGCGCGCGGGTGGTCGAACCGGACGTAACCTTCATCAAGGACGGCGACGACTACATCATCCAGATGAATGACGAGGACGTGCCGCAGCTACGTTTGAACGCCCAGTACCGCCGCATGCTCGACCGCGACCAGGGCGCCACCAAGGAAGTCCGCGACTATGTCCGCGAACGCTACACCTCCGCCATTCAGTTGATGAAGAACATCGAGCAGCGCAAGCAGACCATCCTCAAGGTCTGTCAGGCCATCGTGCGCCGCCAGACCGAATTCCTCGCCCACGGCCTCGATTCGCTCAAGCCCATGATGATCAAGGACGTGGCCGAAGAAGTCGGCGTCCACCCCTCCACCGTTAGCCGCGCCGTCGCCAGCAAGTACGTGCATACGCCGCAGGGCGTTTATGAGCTGCGCTATTTCTTCTCCGAAGCCGTACAAGGCCCGTCCGGCAGCGGCACTCCGCTGCTGCTGCTCAAACGCAGGGTGAAGAAGATGATCGAGGCCGAGGATCGCAGCAAGCCGCTCACCGATGAGCAGGTCACCGCCATGCTCCAGTCCGAAGGCATCGACGTCACCCGCCGCACCGTCGCCAAGTACCGCGAGGATATGAAGATCCCTTCCACCCACCAGCGCCGCGAGCGGCCGTAGGGGCCGGGCATGCGGGCCTACGTGGGGCGGACGCCCTCGTCCGCGCGCGACCCCCTGGTCGCGCCCCTGCTCTCATTCTCTTGCGCGCATCGGACACCGCCCCGCCGCTCATTTCTTCGCCGCCCCTCCGTCCTTCTTCGTGATGCTGCCCGCGATCTGTTTTGCCGCGTCGCGTTCCCGCTCCGGCAACCGGGACAGCGCCAGGTCGTCTCCCGACTTCGCGTACTGAATTGCCGGCCCCAAGAATTCCAGCCGCGCCCGAACGTCTTCTGGTCCCCCGCGCAATGCCGCGTCTAGCAGCGCTTCCGCGGCGTCGGGGCCATGTTCGGTCCCAGCCTGCGCGATCACCTGAATTCGGGCTTCCAGCCGAGCCTCCAGCGACAGGTCCGGTGTTTCGAACTCGTGCAGTCGCGCCATCCAACCCGCAGCTTCGGCATCTCGCTTGTTGGCGAGGAGGATGCTCGCTAGTTTGGCGAAAGATCCGTGAACGGTCTCCGCGCTGGCCTTCATTTCCACGCATCGTTGGAAAGATGAGATCGCTTCCTCCGTTCTCCCGAGTTCGCTTAGAGCGACGCCGCAAATGTGGCGCGCCCAGGCAACTGGCTCGAACGGGGCGCCGGCCAACTCCACAACCGCCGTGCAGTCGGCAATCGCTCCCGGTAGGTCGCCGAGTGTCCGCTTCACGTAGCCCCGGCCCACCTGTGCGGAGGCAATTTGGTCCATAGGAGCGCCAGCCAACTCCACCACTGCCGTGTAGTCGGCAACTGCCCCCTGCACGTCCCCAAGGACTAACTCGGTAGTGCCCCGGTTGAAGAGAGCCCTGGCAACCTCCTCCACCGGAGCGCCGGCCAACTCTACCACTGAAGTGTAGTCCGCAATCTCCCCCCGTGCGTCTCCCAGCTTCCCTTTTGCAATACCCCGGCTAAATAGTGTCCAGGCAACTCGGTCTATGGGAGCGCCGGCCAGCTCAACCACTGCAGTGTAGTCGGCAATCTCGCCCTGTGTGTCTCCGAGTCGCCTCTTCGCAATGCCGCGGCTGAAAAGCGCCGCGCTAACTTGGTCCGCTGGAGCGCCGTCCAACTCCACTACTGCAGTGTAGTCGGCAATCCCGCCCTGTGCGTCCCCAAGTTGCCCTTTAACGAGGCCCCGGTTGACAAGTGCCCTCGCAATGCCTTCGACCGGAGCGCCGGCCAACTCCACCACCGCCGTGTAGTCGTCAATCTCCCCGTGCACGTCTCCGAGTTTCCCCTTCGCGAAGGCGCGGTTGACGAGCGCCCTAGCAACTTCGTTCACCGGAGCACTCTTCAACTCCGCGGCTGTCGTGTGGTCGGCAATCTCCCCTTGCACATCCCCGAGTCCCCCCTTCTTGACGCCGCGGTTTGAGAGGGCCTGGGCAACCACGACTACCGGAGCACCGGCCAATTCCGCGGCCGCCGTGTAGTCGGCGATCGCCCCGGGCGCGTCCCCGAGTTGCTCCTTCACCAGGCCGCGGTAGAAGAGCGCCATTGCAACTTGGTCCGCTGGAGCACCTTTGCAGCTGACAACTCGTCCTAGCTCCTTCACTGCTGAATCATTCTTCTCGGCCTTTCCTAGACAAACTCCCAGGCCCAGCCTCGCCGCCGTGTTCCCCGGCTCCTTCCGCAGTGCCTCCCGAAACGCCGCCGTCGCTCCGTCAAAATCACCCTTCGCCAGCTTCTGGTTTCCCAGCAGCCGGTATCCTGCCGAGTCGAAGCTTTTCTCAGTTAACGCGCCCGGCTCCTCTGACTCCGCCAGCAGCATCGCAGCCTCGTGCTCCCTGCCTTCCTTCACCATGACTTCGACAAGATGCTGGACGTGCCCCCACTGCTCCTGCTTGTCCTCGAGGGCGGCCGCATAATGCTGGATCGATAGCGCCGCCTCCATGCCCAGCCGCCGGCCGGTTCCAAACTCCCGCCACTTGTCATCCAGAAACTTCCGCCGCTCCTCCACCGAAAACCACGCGCGGATGAACTCCACAAACAGTTCCACCCTCCGGCCCGCGGGGCGCAGATAACGCATCTGGTACCAGGTGCGAAACATCGGATCCGATATCCGGTACGTGGCCGGACGGCCCTTCCCCTCTCCCTCACTCGCGAGAAACCGGCCCTCCCGCAATCTGCCGAGCTGTGCGGTAACCACGTTCAGCGGCAGCCGCGCCAGCTTCGCGATCTCGTTCGGCGATGCGACTCCTTGCAGGCGCATCAGCGCATCCAACGTTTTGCTCTGCTGCCGCGGCATGTCGTCGAGGACGTGTTTCAGCAGCGGCGTCAGTCCGCCCACCGTCTCCCGCAGCGCTTGCACCACCGGGGCCATCTCGTGCTGCCGCAGCACATCGTACAGCATAACCACCAGCCGCGGATTCCCTCCGGTCATGTAGGTGATCGCCCGCACCTTGTCCCTCATCGCGGCAAGCTGATCCAGAAACTTGGTGTTCCCCTCCACCTCCGCGCACCGCCGCAGCAGCTCGCAGATTTCATCATCGTCCAGGTTCGGGACCTCGACCGGCACAAAAAAGTTAAAGAAGGCCCGGTCGTACGACGCGATCTCCTCAAACAGCCGCACCGACGCACCGATCACCATCAGAAAGCTCTCCCGGCTGAGCAGCTTCCGGAACGACCGGAATTCGCTCTCCGGCGCGCGCTTCTTATCGCGACCGGTCGCTGTGGCCGGAAACACCCGGTCGAAATTGTCGACCAGTAGCAGCACCCGCTTGCCATGCTTCGCTGTCAAGGCGCGCAACCCGTCCACTGCCAGCGCCAGGCTCCGCTCGGGATTCCCCTCTCCACGCACCCGCTCTGCCAGTTCCTTCGCATCGGGCAGTGCTTCCTCATCCGCCAGTCCGCTCAACACCAGCTCCAGCAGGTCGCGCAGCGTTTGGACGAAATACTCTTCCTCGCGAAGCTGCACACACCACCACTGCGCTGAGAGCCGGTCCCGCACCCGGTCCCGCAGCGTCAGCAACAAGGTTGTCTTGCCGATTCCGCGCGGCCCCAGCAGCAGGTAATGTTGCAGCGTCCCATGCCCTTGCTGCTCCGCGACCGCACCCATCACTCGCTGCAGCAGCGCTTCCCGCCCTACAAACCTTTTCTCGCGTTCCTCCCGCTCCAGTTCCCAGGGATCGTACGACAAGTGTGCGTATGCCATCGGCCGCTCCTATTTCGGTTTCCGTCCCACCATCCGGCTGAACCGCTTCCACCAGTCCCGCATCACCTGCAACAGGAAACCGTACTCGTTGGTTTTCAGGTCCAGCAGCAGATAGAAGTCACTCTCCAAATCGGCCATGATCTCGCTGAACTCGAAACTGGTGGCCCCCTTGCCCCGCGCGCGCCGGTAGACGTCGTAGAGCGCGCTGTCCGACACCCGGCCCGTAGGCGCGTGTGCCACCTCCTGCAGCACGGCCAGCGCCGCCCGCTGCCCCTTCTCCCCGTAACGCTTCAACCGCTGCCGGTAATAGTCGAAGTAGGCGCGGCACGTCGGCCCCAGCACCCGGCGGTGATACAAGTCGGTGACATCCTCCTTGCCGAGTTCCTTGTCCTTCAGCTTCTCTTCCAGCTTGATCTGCGAAACGAACAACTGCAGGAAATAGGGCACCGGCGGCGCGATGAGTTCGAACACCGCGGCCCTCCCATCCGCCGTGAAATGCAGCCCGGAAGCTAGCGCCAGCGCGTCGAGAAGCGTTTCCGCGTGTTCCCGTGTGAGCGCTTCAATCGGCACCCGGCAGAAGTCGTTCAGCTTATCGGGCACGTCCAGCCGGCGCAGGGTCAGGTCGATGCTGGTGGAACCGCCCAGCACAAACCGATAGCGCCGCAGCACGTCTTTTTGTCTCATGCGTAGCGACCGGAACCACTGGAGAAACACTCGGGCCGCTTCGTCCCCGTGCTTCCGCGCCACGTTCTCGATCAGTTGCGGAAACTCGTCGAGGATGAAAAGGACCGTATCCTCTGCCTTCTCCATTTCTACAAGCAACGCCCGCGTGATGCTGCTCCATTCGTCCCGCGGCACCACCTCTCGCAGACCGATCTCGAAGCCTTCCGTCTTCACGGTGCCAACCTGCGATCTGACGAATTCCAGAAATTTCTTGGGCAGCGCTTTGGCGCCGTTGACGATTGCGCGTAGCTTGTCGTGCTCCAAAAGAGCCGCAATCAGATTGGAACAGAACACCTCCGGATCGTGAACATCCTCCACATCCAGATAGACCGCGACGTACCCGGGCTCGGTCCGCTTCAGGAGGTGGTTCATCACTCCCGTCTTCCCGAAACGCCTCGGCGCCACCAGCAGGATGTTGTTGCCCCGCAATTGGTCCCAGATGAATCGAATCGTGTGGTCCCGGCCGACCAATTCGTCCGGCTCCGGAACGCCTCCCGCCAGTATCCGCGCTGTCACTGCCACCTCCGGAATCAGAAGCAACAAGTTTGTTGCTTCATTGAAAATGATAGCGACAATTCTGTTGCTTGTCAAGCAAAAGGATGAACCCGCGATCCGGCGCCTCGTGCGCCAGTGACTTTATCTCGCACCCGGCGCGAACCCCGGGCAGTTTCCCATCGTATATCCTGGTACGGAGATTCCTTCATGTTTTGCGATCGCTGCGGTACCCAAGTCCGGTCGGACCAGCAGTTCTGTCCGAATTGCGGCCAGTCGTTCGCCGGGCCTCTCGCCGCTTCCGGCGCTGTGCCGCCAACCCCCGCATGGACGCCGCCAACGTCCGTGCAAGTGAACGCCGGCCGGTGGATCGGAGCCGGCTGGGATCTGGTGAAGGCGGACATGGGCACCTACGCCCTGGCCGCGCTGATTTTCTTCCTGCTCAACGGAGTGCCGTTTATCCAAGGCGCGCTCATCACCGGCTTCCACATCTACACCATGAAGAAGATGACGGGCCGCCGCGCCGATTTCGCGGATCTCTTCAAGGGGTTCAATTATTTCATCCCGACGCTGGTGGCGACCTTGCTGATTGGCGTGTTCACGTTCATTGGGACGATTTTCTGCATCATCCCCGGACTGGTGGTGGCTGCGGCGCTCAAGTTCACCTACCTGTTCATCGTGGACAAGCGGATGGATTTCTGGCCGGCCATGCAGGCCAGTCACGCCGTCGTGAAGCAGGACTATTTCGGCTTTACCATGTTCCTGATACTGGCGTTCCTGGTGAATGTTCTGGGGCTGCTGTGCTGCGTCGTCGGGCTGCTGGTGACGGTGCCGTTGACGATTGCAGCCATTACCGTGGCGTACAAAGAAATTGTCGGATTCGAGCAGCGGACCATCGACGCGCTGTAGCAGGTTGGGCGCCTCGCCCGCCTTGCGACTGGTTGGCGCGGGCCTTCTCCTGGCGCTGTTGTGCTGGGCCTCGCCTCAAGCGGAGCCCTCGTTTCGCGCTTGCCCTTTCTATTGGCTCAGCGGCAAGCCGTGCCCTCTGTGCGGCCTCACACGCGGCCTCTGCGCGCTCGCCAAGGGGCACTGGAGCCAGGCGATTCACTTCAACGCCCTCAGTCCACTCGGCTTCGCCCTTCTGTTCTCGCTCTTTTGGAATGCCCCGTGGCGACCGCGCCTATGGACCTTCGGCATCGCCGCATTCGCCATCTATGGAATCTGCCGCCTTGCCCTGGCATGAAGCGAGCGCAGTGAGCCGTCGCCGGCCCACCGCGAACTCACCGCACGTACGTTGTTTAAGGCTTCAACTCTGGAACGTAACTCAGGTCCGGCTCGAAGCGCCACATGGTCCATTCGATACTTTCGACGATCGGCCGCAGTTTTGCTTGATAGGCTTTGTATGCTTCGTCGCTCATTCCCTTCTGGACGCCATAGGGCGCATCCAGATCCGCCCATCCGTTAAAGGACGAGTAGGTGTGGATCTCGTTGTTGGGCGTACCAAAGCGGGCAATCGCCACGCCGAAGTCGCTGACTCCCGCCTTCTTCATCGCCGGCAGAGTGTCGCTTCTGAAGATCGCAAGCACGTCGTCCGTCTTGCCGTACGCCACGCGAATCCTTCCCGTGCGAACCATCTTGGGCAGTTCTTTACTCCTGACGACCAGGTCCGGTTGAATCTCATCGACCCAGGTCTCTAAGCTCGCGCTGGCGCCTTGCAACCGGGCGATTATGCGCGCGAGATCCGCCGCTACCGGCTTGATCTTCGGGTCCCCGCTCTGATCCAGTTCCTTCCAATTGGCCGAGTACCAAACGATGGCGTACTCGTCGGGCCCGCTCTGCGCCGACCAGGCCGTGAATCCCTGCTCCACGCCCGCCTTCTTCATCAGTGCCGCGTAATCCTTGACCGCGGCCTTCCAGTCGCCAACCCGATCCGCCTTGACCTTGACGAACAGGACCGACCTTATGTTCCGCTGTTGTTCTTGTGCCGGTGATGGAACCGACAGTATCGTCATCGCAAGCGCCGTTGTTACTAGGCAGCACCGAATCAAACGCATCTCTCGCATCCCTTTTTCTCCTTTAGTCTGCGGCCTGCCAATCATCGGGATCCCCCCGGTGCACGGACCGGGCTTTCCCCACGTGCTCCCATTTCGATTTGGTGCCGAATTTCCCTCTTGACCTGCCGGACCCTGCCAAAGGTATCACACCATGCCGCTCCGTAAACTCCACTTCGGCGCAAATGTACTACGCCTACCCCAAATGAACGTACTGGTGCTTCGGGACCTGTTGTCCGTCGAGAGCGCGGCGGTGGTAGGACAGGCGATCGGTTTTCGTCGCCTGTCATCCGGCGGCGGCGACAGGCCACAAAAGGCGATGGCCTGTCCTACCTTACCTTAGCCCGCCGAACCGCGTGCGTACGGCGTACAGAGAAGATTGCGTAAGAATAAAGAGGGTGCGGCGATCCTTCCCGCCGAAGACGATATCGAGCGGACGCTCCGGTACCGGGATCGTATCGATCGATTTTCCCGCCGAGTTGTATACGAACACCTGCCCGGCGGCCAGATAGACATTCCCCGCGCTATCCTGGGTGAGACTTTCTCCGCCTTGCTCCGCAAATACCTTGAGGCCGGAAAGAGTCCCATCCGCATTCACGCTGCCGCTGTAAGTCCTCTGTTCCGATTCGTTGGTGACATAGAATGGCTTCCCTGGAACGGCGATCGCCAGGCCAAACGCCTGCAGGATATAGCCGAACTTATATCCGAAATATGCCGGCCCCTGCACAAATGCATCGTCGCCCGGAATGAAAACGCTGCCATCCGGAGAGACATACTGATAGGGCATCCTCGTAGATACAACCTTGGTGAAGAGCTGCTCCAGCGTAGTGTATTCGTAAGTCTGGGTCGATAGGGTGTTGGTGAAATCGCCGTTTACCCAATAACTCACTGGTAGGACTGCAGTCGCGCCCGGTCGCTCCGCGGAACGCTCCGGCGCAAGAACGGTGATCCGATCTTCCGCCCCGTCCGGACGGAAGGAATAAACGGTCAAACCTTTTCCGCCGGAAGAGACAACTATCAGATCGCCTGCCTTGTCAAAGGCGAGATTCACCGGATCGAGTGGATTGTCGCGGACTACGGCGAGATCCTTTCTCTCCGGCGACCACCGGTAGATGCGCTGCTGGTGCGCATCCACGAAATACAATTGGCCAGTTGCGTCCACGGCCGCGCCGGAGATGTTGTAGAAACCGCCCCACAACTTCTCCACCGCGGCTCCCGGTTCGACCACCGGGGATGGCCCGCGAGGTTTTGACGGAGCTGGATTGCCGGGGACATCCAGCCAAGCGAACTCCCGGTCCCGCACCTCCGTGCCATTCGTCTGATCGACAATCGAGTTCTCGAAAGAGACCTTGCCCGATCTGGTCTGCTGTCGGCAGCCGAATTCGTCGCACTTCGTCATCGCGCTGTTGTGATCCACGTGGACATTCCGGAACCGTATGCCGCTCGATTCATACAGGTGAACCGCGTACGGAACCGGGTGATAACTTCTGACCACGCGATAGCCGTGATAGTTCGCAATGGTTATGTTCTTCGAGTGGTCGATCTCGAGCGAAATCGCCGATGCGCTTTCCTCCCGCTCTCCCTCGGTCTGTAATGCGTAAATCTCCCAATTGGCCGCGTGGTCGAGCCTGACTTCTGTGCGAACATGATGCTCGGCGGATAACTCGTAGATATGGCCCGGGGTGGTCGTATCGGAGATATAGAGTCCCGCCTGCGCGAACGTGTCCGGCGTCCAGATGTCCGCGAAGGTGCCGCCGCCGCCATGCGTGATCCACAGACTGGGATACTGCGCGTCCCAACGCCGGTGTGGATCCGGATCCGAGAACAGATTGGCGGCATACGGGCTCTGCCGCTCGCCGGCGGGGCCGATGGTTCCGTGGCCTCCCAGAAAGCGCACGTCGTCCATCAGCGAATCCTTGCCCGCCATCCACAGCGCGCCCACTGCACGGCTGTTGATACCACCGGTCGAAATACCGATGCCCGTCACAATGTCGTCTCCGCCGCGCGGAGCCTCCAGCAGCGGCTTGGCCGGGCCGGGCCCCTGGAACCCCGGCGTCGAATCGGGAATATCGATCTGCGTCTGGTTCGGATGGAGCCCGATCAGCACGCTGTCGGGGCGCAGCCGCAACGTGTCGCTGACGATGTAGTGGCCGGTAGGAATGTAAATCACGCGATGCTCTGCTATCGCCTTCTGAATCAGCGCGGTCTCGTCGGTCGCACCGTCGCCTTTCGCACCGAGGGCCCGCAGGTTGACCCATTCGCCCGTAGGCGGCAAACCTCGAATCGCGTTCGGTGTCGATGGCGGCAGCGTCTCGAGCGCTGCGGCATCATATCTCGTCTCAATCTCACCGGCCCCGCCTGGCGCCGCGAGTGTCAGTCCATGCGAAAGCGCTTTCACCTCGTATATCTCTCCGGCTCCGGCAAGCTGCCGCCCGCTCTCTCGAAATCGCGCAAACACGGGCACCTTATGGCAGACGATATTCTCCAGATTGATCTCAGTCATCCGGCTGTTTTCATTGCCGATCAGAATAGCGGGGCCGCCGATGTTCTCGAACCGCGCGTCTTTCACCCAAAGTTGGTCGGAATAATGCGGGTCGATCGCGATCGCGGTGGGCACGTTGCGGAAATCGTCGTGGACCAGCGTCAGTCCCGCTTCGTTCTCCCGGATGGCCGCCTCCCGCTGGCCGTCGAAGGTCGAATCGATCACCGTGAATTGCCAGGCCGCCGACGGCTTGCGCGTCAGGATGCCATACCGGCCGCCGTAAAAATGCAGATCCTCCGCCTCGTTACCCGCGTCCTGGACGCCGGCAAGGCCGGAGCCGATCCGGAAATCCATGTGGGCCAGATACCCGTGCTGGGCGACGTGAAAACGGATTCCGACCGCCGCCGCATTATCGCTGCCGATCTCGAAATCAATATTGCTCATCGCGGAATAGAAGGTGCTGGAGTTCGCATCGACGACCTTCGAATTCGGCGGAACGGTTCCCGGCGGCGGCGCGGGCACGCCGAAGTCCCGTCCCGCGGAGGCCGAGCCGTCCAGTCTCCGGCCCGTGAAGAAGAACATGCAACCGATCCCTTGCTGGAACCCCGGCGTCTTATCCGCCAGCACGAATACCGGACGCTTGCCGCCATAGCCGATCAATCGCACGCCCGGCCAGACATAGATGGTTCGGGTGACGCGGTAGCGTCCCTCCGGAACAAAGAGTATCCCCTCGCCGGTGGTCTGCTGGACTTTGTCAACCGCGGCCTGAATCGCCGCACTATCGTCGGCATTGCCGTCGCCGCGAACCAAAAATTGATCTTGCGTCAGGTAAACGGCCTTGGGATCGTCCAGCCGCACCGGGTAATACGATGCCCCACGCGAAGGCAAACCGCTTCCCAGCAAAACAATTCCGGCCACTATCAGTCCCCGCATGGATTCCTCTCGAGCCTTCGCTGCCTCGTGTCACGCCAACCAGTCGCTTGCGTTGGTGGGGCGCGCTTTAGCTTGCCAACGCCCGCTTGCGGGCGCATTCTTACGCAGCTTCAGGCCTTTGCCACTGCCGCTTTCACGCGTTCCGGCGTCATCGGCAACTGCACCACCCGAACCCCCACCGCATCGAAGATAGCGTTGGCCAGCGCCGCGCCCATGGCGATAATCGGTGGCTCCCCGCCGCCCAGCGCCGGCATCTCGGGATTCTCCACCAGCACAATTTCGATCTTCGGCACCCATGAGAATCGCGGAATCCGGTAGCTGTCGAAGTTGGTGTCGAGCACCTCCCCGTTGCGGAAGCGCACTTCCTCGGCCAGCGAGTAGCCCAGGCCCATGATGACGCAGCCTTCGGCCTGCTGCCGCATTCCGTCGGGGTTGACCACCAGCCCCTCGTCCAGCGCCATCACCACGCGCTTTACTTCGACCGCGCCCGTGCCTCGGTTCACCACGACTTCCACCATGGTGGCGTTGCAGGCGTTGGAATACATGCCGCACGCCATCCCAGCGCCGCGGCCGCTGGGCGCGTGTCCGGCCTTCCAGCCGAACCGTTTGGCCGCGGTTTCGAGCACGCGCCGCACCCGCTCATTCGTCAGGTTGTTCAGCCGGAATTCCAGCGGGTCAATCCCCGCTTTCATCGCCAACGTGTCGATATGCGATTCCCGCGCGAACGTGTTGCTGTTCACCGATGGCGCACGCCACGCACCGACCGCGAATGGGTTCATCCCGGCGGGATTCCCGCCCATCCATCCGCCCGCCGAGGTCACTCGCTTGTGCGGGATGTCGTAAAACGGATTGGCTTCCCGATCCCCCGCCCCGAACACTTGGTTTTCCCATAGCACGATTTTGCCGCCTGCCACTCCGGCGCGGATCTTCATCACCGCGGCCGGCCGGAACCGGTCGTAGAAAAATTCTTCCTGACGGCTGTAGACCACCTGCACCGGTTTGCCCGTGATCTTCGCCAGACGCGCCGCCTCCACTCCCTGGTCCGCTTCCGTTTTGCCGCCGAACCCGCCGCCGACGTACCGGGAAATAATCCGCACCTTCTCGGCCGGCACTCCCAGCGCCGCGGCCACGGCGCGCTGCACCTGGAACGGAGCTTGCGAGCTGGCCCACACCGTGACTTTGCCGTCTTCGATTTGCGCCGTCGCCGAGTGTGTCTCGATGGGAGCGTGAGCGACGTAACTATTCAAATACGTTTCCTCGATCACGCTCGCCGCCAGCCGCTCGCCCTCCGCCAGATCGCCGCTCTGGCCCACCACCCGCGGCTGCGGCGCGGTCTTCTGAATGTGGTCGAAAATCGTTTTGTCGTCGGGACCGGCCGGCGCGTTCTCCCACTCGGCCTTAATCTTGCCCAGCGCCGCCACCGCGATGTCGGGCCGTTCATCGAGCACTGCGATCATCCCGCCGTCCTTCACCACCCGCACGCCGCTCAACTTTTCCGCCGCCGAAGTGTCCGCCGATTTCAGCGTCGCCCCGTGCGCCGGCGGCCGCAGAATGGCCGCGTGCAGCATCCCCGGCAGCAGCAAGTCGCCCGCATATTGCGCCTTGCCCGTGACTTTGTCCGGCCCGTCCTTGCGCCGCAGTGACGTGCCGATCACTTTGAATCCCGCCGCCTTTACGGGCACGTCCGCCAGGTGCCGCTCGATCCGCTTCCCTTCCACCAGTTGTCCGTAAGTAACCGCATTCGACGGCTTGCCCGATTCGCGGATGATCCCCGCCTGAACTTGCAATTGACTGGCCGGCACCTGCAACCGCTCCGACGCCATTTGCACCAATACCGCTCTGGCCTCCGCCCCCGCTCTTCGCACCGCCGGCCACAGCAGCGGCGTGCACATCGAGCCGAAGGTGCCCATATCGTACGGGCACAGGTCGGTATCGCCCATCACCGCGTCTACCGTGTCCAGCGCGACATCGAGTTCTTCCGCCAGAGCCCCTGCCAGCTCGGTCATCGCGCCCTGGCCCAGTTCCACCTTGCCGGCGAAACACGTCACCCGGCCGTCCGCCCCGATCTTCAGATAGGCGTTGAAATCCGTCGGACCGCTTTGCCGTCCCGGCAGCCTCCCCGGTTCCTGACCCTCCGCCAGGTCCGCGCCGAAAAAGACGAACAGGCCCGCCCCCGCGGCTCCGAAGAAGTCGCGACGCTTCATTTCACCCGGTACAATCGCGCTCTCAGCCATCACGCACCTGCCTTTGCCGCCCGGGCGGCTTCCTCGATTGCATCCAGAATCCGCACGTGCGAGCCGCACCGGCACAGGTTGTCCTCCATGTGCCGCGCAATCTGCTCGCGCGTCGGATGCGGTGTCTTCAGCAGCAACGCATACGCGCTCAGGATCATTCCCGGCGTGCAGTATCCGCACTGGAACGCGCAGTGCTCCAGGAAAGCCTGCTGGATGGCGTGCAGCCCGTGCTGGCCAATCCCTTCGATCGTGATGACCCGTTTGCCGGCCACCGCCTTAAGCGGCGTCGCGCATGACCGCACCGCATCGTTTCCCACAATCACCGTGCAGGCCCCGCACAGCGCTTCGCCGCAGCCGAATTTCGTGCCCGTGAGGCCCAGATCGCTGCGCAGCACCCACAGCAGCATCCGTTCGTCGTCAGCCTTCACGTGAGCCGCTTTGCCGTTCAATGTGAATGAAATGGTCCGTTCCATATTCGCTTCCCAAGCCGACTATAACAGAGAACAAGTCCGTTTACTCTTGTATCGTGGGGCAGGCTTTCTTGGCTTGCACGCGCCCCAAGGAGACCCTCGTGCCCCGCCGGGAAACGCGGACGAAAACCGATAAGCCCAGTCAATTTCATCCGTATTCCTCTGTGTTCATTCGTGGCCCTCATTGCCTCGCGGCTTCTCCGCAGCACGATGGGCCGCAACAAGCTTGCGGCTTCCGCGCGCGAATGAAAGCGCTCATGAACTTGCCGGCCACCTGCGGCGCGAGCGCATCCACATCGAACCCTTGCCCGGCCAGGAACTGGCGCGCATCTTCGACGTCATACACGCGGGTGGGTTCCACGGCGATGTCCTCGAACCCCGCCTGGGCCAATTTGCTCGCGTACTCATCGTTGCGCAGCGCGCCGGCGATGCAGCCGATCCACAGCAACACGCTCTGGCGCACTTCGTCCGGCACGTCGCCCTTCACTACCACGTCGGAGACCGCGAACCTGCCGCCGGGCTTCAGCACGCGAAAGCTTTCGCGCATCACGCGATCCTTGTCGCCGGAGAGGTTGACCACACAATTCGAGATGATGACATCCACCGAATTGTCCGGCAGCGGAATGTTTTCGATCTCTCCCTTGAGAAACTCGGCGTTCTCGATGCCGGCTTTCTTCTGATTCTCCCGCGCCAGCGCGAGCATCTCGTCGGTCATATCGAGGCCGTATGCCTTGCCCGACGGGCCCACCCGCCTGGCCGAAAGCAGTACGTCGATGCCGCCGCCCGAACCGAGGTCGAGCACCGTCTCGCCTGGGATCAGCCGCGCCAGCGCGGTCGGATTCCCGCAACCGAGCGAAGCCAGCACCGCCTCTTTCGGCACCTGCCCGGTTTGACTGCCGTCGTATAGTGACGACGTGATGGGATCGCAACAGCCCTCCGACGATGGCGCCGACCCGCAGCAAGAACTGCCGCCCGCAGCCGCACGCAAAGCCGCCTGCCCGTATTTCTCCTTGACGACCTCTTTGATATCCTGTGCGCTCATGATTCCTCCTATTTGCAAAATTGCATAACTTCGTAAGGCTTGATGGCCCGGTTGCGGGTGCAGCACTCCGCATAAAGGAAACCGAGCAGTTCCCGCAAGGCCTCCGTATTCGCCGTGTACCAGAGGAACGTGCCCTCGCGCCGCACCTTCACCAGGTCCTCGCTCTTGAGCTTTTCCAGGTGATGCGAAAGCGTCGAATTCGGAATGCCCAATTCGCTCTGAATCTCGCCGGCAACCCGGCCGTCCGGGTGAGCCGAAAGCAGCAGCCGCATGACGCGCAGCCGCGGCTCGGTGCCCATCGCCGAAAACATGTCGGCGTAGCGGACCATCTGATCCGCGCTGGTTTTGGCCTTGCCCATATTTCGACAATAGCAGAAATATGGAAATTGTCAAGGGCGGAGGCATGCGTTACAGAGCGCGAAAAAGCCCGAAAATCTTGGGCCACAGATGAACACGGATAAACACGGATAAGAACGAAGGAAGCGCCGTTTAGACAAGTTTTCGGTTTTATCAGTGTTTATCCGTGTTCATCCGTGGCTTATCGTGCCTTGGTTGTTCTGCGCCAAGCTCTGTAGTCCCCCGCTATTTTCTGATGAACAGCGACAGCGCCATGCCGAGGCCAATCGCGATCACGGTGCGGCGCACGGCCTGCTGGCCCATCCGCCGCGCGAAGCCGGCGCCGAAATAGCCGCCCAGAATGGCGGCGACGGCCATCAGCAGCACATACGGCCAGTACACCATGCGCGCCCAGATGAAATACGCCGCCGCGATGCCATTCACCGAGCCGCCGAAAATCACCTTCAGGCTGTTCATTTCGTGTATGTCCTGGAGGCCGAGAATGCTCAGCGCGGCCAACATGAGAATGCCGATGCCGGCACCGAAATAGCCGCCGTACAGGCCCACGCACAACTGGAACACTAACCCGCCAACCAGCCACCGCGTGGAGCGGTGGGCGGCGGCGTCGGCGGTCTTGAGCATCCTTTGTACCGGCTCCTGCGCCATGAACAGCACGGTGGCAAAAAGGATGAGAAACGGCACCATGCGATCGAACATTACAGTGGGCGTATAGCGCAGCAGGATAGCGCCGATCAGGCCGCCCACCAGGCTGGGAACGATGAGAGCCAGGAAGCGCGCCTCGGCCGAGCGGATTTCCCGGCGGTAACCCCAGGCGCTGCCGACAGTTCCGGGCCAGATGGCGAGCGTGCTGGTGGCGTTGGCGGCCACCGAGTTGAGACCCAGCCAGATCAAGGCCGGAAACGAGACCAGCGTGCCGCCGCCAGCCACCGAGTTGATGGCCCCGGCCAGAAACGCCGCGCCAAAGGCCACCGCCGCGCGGGGCAAGTCCAGTGTCGAGGTCAAGATTGCAGCATAGCGCGGGGTGACAGGCCGGCGCCAGCGGGGGAGGGCCGGCGGGCCGGCGCCGTTCAGCCCCCAAAAGCGGCCATACGACCTCCCGAAATCACACTTTAGAGCCTGATTGTAGTCTTTCGAAGAGAGCTTGTTTACAATCTCCAGCATGGCGCAATTTCAGGTAATCCAGCCGGAAACTACCTATTCGGGCTCGCCCATCCAGCCGCTTCAAAAGGGGCTTCCGAAAACCACCCGGTCGCTCTGTCCGGAATGCTCCCAACTCATTGACGCCAAGATACTTGAGGATTCGGGCAAGGTGGTGATGGAGAAGCGTTGCCCGACCCACGGCGAGTTTCGCGACATCGTCTACTCCGACGCCAAACTGTACCTGAAAATGGAAGAATGGGAGTTCGGCGACAACCGCGGCTTGGCCAACCCGGCCGTGACCACCGCCAAGACCTGCCCGGAAGATTGCGGCCTGTGCAACCTGCACACCAGCCACACGGGTCTCGCGAACCTGGACCTGACCAACCGGTGCAACATGACCTGCCCGGTGTGTTTCGCCAACGCCAACGCTTCCGGTTACCTCTACGAACCGGATTTCGAAACCGTGCGGAAGATGTTGCAGGCGCTGCGCGACCAGAAGCCGGTGGCGGGCCGCATCGTGCAGTTTTCCGGCGGCGAACCGACCATCTACCCGCGCTTTTTCGACGTGCTGCGGCTGGCCAAGGAAATGGGCTTCTCGCACACGCAGGTGGCGACCAACGGCCTGAAATTCACCGACCTGGAGTTCGCCCAGCGCGCCAAGGAAGCCGGCCTGCACACGCTCTACCTGCAATTCGATGGCGTCTGCGACGACGTGTACCGGCGCACACGCGGCGAATCGCTGTGGGAGAAAAAACTGCGCGCCATCGAGAACGTGAAGAAGGCCGGCCTCAAAATCGTCTACGTTCCCACCATCGTCAAGGGCGTCAACGATCACCAGATCGGCGATATCGTGCGGCTGGCGCTCGAATACATCGAATGCTCGAGCGGCATCAGCTTCCAGCCGGTGGCGTTCACCGGCCGCATCGCGCGCCATGAGCTGGAGGCGAAACGCTTCACGCTATCCGATTTCGCTCACGCCGTCCAGCAGCAGACCGGCATTTGCGACGTGTATGAGGATTGGTTCCCGCTCTCCTGCGTGACGCCGTTCTCGAAGCTGCTGAGCGCGCTGCGCGGCGACCAGACGACCACGCTGAGCTGCCATCCGCACTGTTCGCTGGGAACTTACCTGTTCGTCGATCAGAACCGCAAGGCCGTGCCGGTGACGCGGTTTGTCGAGGTCGGCCCGATGATGCGCGAGATGGACGAACTGGCGCGCAAGGCCGACAAGCGCCGCATCCAGTTCTTTACCAAGATTTCGGCGTGGAACAACCTGCGCAAGTTCTTCCACGAAGAGAAGGCGCCTCAGGGCCTCACCTTCAACAAGTTCCTGCAAACCCTGCAAGGCATGACCGACAAGAAATTCGGCCGCGGCGAAAGCGAAGCCGGCGGATTCACCTACCGCACGCTGATGCTGGCCGGCATGCACTTCATGGATTCGTACAATTACGACGTGGAGCGCGTGAAGCGCTGCGTGATCCATTATGCCGCGCCCAACGGTCTCATTTACCCGTTCTGCGCGTACAATTCCGGCCCGGTCTATCGCGAACGGATCGAGAAAGAATTCTCCATCCCGTTCGAGACCCAGGAAGCCATGCGCACCCTGACCGCGCGGGCGAAAAAAGGCTGCGGCACCTGCGCCAGCGAGCCGGAGCTGGTCGGGTAGGCGCAGCCGGGAGCTTGCGGGCCCGGCAACGCCCAAAGACGCTGTGCGGCGGAACGTTACGTTGACGCGGATGCGGCGGCAGCGGCCAACTGGGAATTGGTTGTCGTCCAGATGCCCTGGATGCTGCCGCCGGCGCCGATCAGAAGCGCCGCCGAAGCCAGCGTCACAAAAGCCAAAAGTAGCGTGTATTCGATCAGATCTTGTCCTTGATCACCGTTCCAAAACGAAGTCAGTAACGACATTGGATTTGCCCTCCAGCAAGTTGGTGAGATCCAAGGCAGGTGGAATGCCACGTACTAACGTCCGCAAGTTGCTGATTCCAGGTTCGGCCTTGTGGGAAATCACACCGTTCCCGGGACCAAAGTACTATCTTTCGGGAACCTGGCAGGTGGGCTGCATGAGCCACCCCGCTTTGCAGGAAACGCGTGACAGGCGACGTGTTTCCTGTTTTCGTGAACCCCGTGATACAATGAGACTGGTCGAATCGGCTGGTTGATTGTATGCGCGAGATTCAAGCATCGGAGGCTAAAACCCATCTTCCCCAGCTCCTGGACGAAGTCGAGCGGGGGGCGACGCTGATCATCACGCGCCATGGACACCGCATCGCGCGAATCGTGCCCGAACCCGATCGGCGCCAGGCGGAAATCGACAAAGCCCTCGGGGCCATCCGAAAGCTCAGAAAGCGAACCGGCGGAATCACCACGGCCGAGTTGTTGTCGGCCCGCGATGAGGGACGGAAGTCCTGATGGCATTCGTCCTGGATGCATCCGTTACGGCGTGCTGGGCGTTCGACGATGAAGACCACCCCGACGCCAGCGCGGCTTTCGAGCGAATGCAAGCCGAAGAGGGCGTCGTGCCCGGCCTGTGGTGGTTCGAAGTGCGGAATATCCTGATCGTGAACGAACGCCGCCGGCGCATCGCGGAATCCGACACCGCCGCTTTTCTAATGAACCTCTCGCTGCTGCGCCTGCGGGCGGACCAGTCGCCCGACGAGAACGCCGTCCTTCGGCTGGCACGCTCCCACCGGCTGTCTGTATACGATGCCGCCTATTTGGAATTGGCTCGGCGCGAGGGCTTGCCCTTGGCGACGCTCGACGGCGATCTGCGAAAGGCAGCCGCCGGCGAAGGGGTGGCCCTTGTCACCCACGGCAGTGAGACCCCATAGCCGATTCCACCGCGGAAGACGGGTGACATGCTACATGTTTACTTATTTTCCAAGAGACACTGGGTGTGGTGCGCCGCCAGTCCCGGAAAATGGAAACACATAGACTGGCACGGGGTTTGTCAATAGGCCATACTCAACACTGGTATCGCATATGGTATCTTAAGGCGTGATGGAAACCGCGCGCAAAATCACCGTCGAGGTGCCGCCGGAGCTTCTCGAAAGGGCGCAACGGGCCAGCGGTAGCGGCATCACCGAGACCGTTCGTACCGGCCTGCAGTTGGTCGCGGCGTCGCATGCCTATGCCCGGTTGCGCCAACTCCGGGGCAAGGTTCGCTTCACGCGCGCGTTAGCCGATCTGAAGGCCGACCGATGATCGCGGTTGACACCAGCACCTGGATCGCCTTCCTGCAAGGAGACGGCGGCGAAGACACGGACCTGCTCGATAGGGCGCTTGAGGACCGGCAAGTGCTCATGCTGCCGGTTGTGCTCACCGAGGTGCTGAGTGACCCGAGGCTTCCTGCAGAGGTTTCGCAAACCCTCTCGGAGCTGCCTCTCGTTGAGATAGGTTCAGGCTATTGGCAACGGGCCGCCGAGTTACGAGCGAAGGTGCTGGCAAAGCGCCGCAAAGCGCGCCTCGGCGATGCTCTGATCGCCCAGAGCTGCATCGATAGCGGGATTCCTCTCCTCACGCGAGACCGCGATTTTCGCGCATTCGCCGCCGCCGCCGGCCTTGCGCTCCTGGTCGGGTGAGAAGGTCGCTATAGCTTCAGGACGACGCTGAAGTCGAGCACTACTCCCAGGACGGCGGATGCCATGGTTGCTGGTGGCTGGCGATAACCGCCTCCAGGTCCTTTCCGAAGTCAGGATCGAGTGTGACCGTGGAGTTGCGCTCCTTCGCGTGCCGGAGGATCTCCGAGATGGGCCGTCCGCTCCGGTGCGGTGTGCGAATAACCGCCACCGGACGATGGTCCTGCTCCACGATCACTTCGACGCCTTCCTGGACCTGGGCCAGCACGGCGTGGATATCGCGGGCGAGTTCGGCCTCCGTAATGCGGACCGTTGCCATCGCTTCGATCATAGCGTATGTCCCGACTCGCTGTCCTGTTCGTTCCCCAGCGCCCCCTACGGCACCAGCATAATCGGCGCCTGCCAAAACGCGGCTTTCTGCGCTGCCGGGTCGACTACCGAGATCTGGCAGTTGTAGCGGCCGGGAGGCAGCTTGGCTAGCGACAGGCTGAACTTCAGCGGCAAGGTCTTGATGCGGCTTTGCAACAGCTCCGACACCTGCAACGGCGGGGTTTCGAAGACCTTCGCCCGGCCGCGGTAAAAGGTCACAAAGGCGACCACCGGCTCGGGCGCGGCGGCGGATTCATAAGCTTGCAGGTAGACGTACATCTCGCGGGCTGCGCTGAATACGCGCGTCACGCTGGGAATCAGCTTCTGGCCGTCCAGAACCAGCGGATTCATCACCTGTAACTTGTCTTTGCCGGCGGTGAAGAGAGCGTCTTTCAAATCCACCCGCTGGCTGCTCAGGACCACCGAGCTGATGGGTATCCGCTTGTCTTCCTTATTCAGATTAGGAATTACGAACTTACTCATGTAAGTGCCTATGCGCCCGGTTTCGTCATCGCGAGCCAGCACTTTGATGGTGTAAGTTCCCGGCAGAAGCGTGTAACCAGTATCGTACTCGATGGGACGCTTGACCAGCTCGGCGGCGGTTTCGCCGCTCAACTTGATATCCACCTTATCGCGAATGTTCTGGATGGTGGTTCCGTATTCGTCCTTGATTTCGCCGATGAAATCGATCACCGTGCGCTCGGCGCCGCCGCGGCGCGCCAGCGCCAGCTCGCTGCCCGGAATCTTCATCACCACCGGCACGTAATATTCGGCGTGGTTGAGCTGAAAGTAATTGACCTCCATGGCGATGGTCAGGTCGGTGATGGGGTCGCCGAGCATCAGCGCCTCTTCGAGCTGCCGTTCTTTATCCGCGGCCGTGAACTTATTGAATTCCTTGCCGCCGAAGTAACCCTGGCGGTAGTCGAGCTTGGCCGAAGTTATTTCCTTAAGCGCGATCTTCACGCGGCGGAACTTGCCATCCAATGCGGAATTGGTCGTATAGTAGCCGATGATGTAGTAACTGGAAAGGGCTTCCTGCGCATTGAGGATGCCGCGGCCCAGGTCGTTGACATCGAGCAGCGCCTTGCCGCCCGTGTCGGAGGCCAGCGTGTACATCGTATCCTGCGAGCTTTGCAAACTCTGCATATTGGCCATCGCGCCCGCGCCGGAATACATGGACGCGCCGCCCGCCGATCCGTGGGTGGCATCGCCCATCGGCGGCAACGCCACCAGGCCCCGCGCGTCGATGGTGAACAGCGCCACGTTGGCGCGGATGGCGGCGTTGGTGGTGGCGCGCAATTGCGCCTGGTTATCGACGCCATTGAGGCGCATGCCGCTGGCAAAGTAGATCAGCGCCTTCTTCTCATTCAGATTGCCGAGCATCTTCGCGGCGGTCTGAATGGCGGAAAGCTGGCGGTCGGTGTTGAAGACGTTGAATTCGCTATCGTCCTGGCCGAAGGCGGAGAAAGTGTCCGAAGCCATGTCGTCGCTGTCGGATTCCTGGAATCCCTCGCCTTCGCCAACGATCAGTTTCTGGATGGTCTGCTGCAGCAGGTCGCGGTCGGCCGTGAAGTCCTGTAGCACTTTCACCGCGCCGCCTTCGTACTCCATCAGGGCCACCAGGTCGGCGGCGGCGATCCCCGAGCGCAGGAATTTCTGTGCCGCCTGGAGCGCCCGCAACTGGTCCGGCACCGGCATGGCGCTCATGTCGAAATAGAGCGCCAGCAGCCGCCGGTCGCGGTAGCGTATGTCGCCCGGGGCTTCCGGCGCAATCGGCGTGCTGGTGACGTTCGGCGCGGCTTTCGGTTCGGTCAGCCGCGCCACCGTTGCGGGCGGCGGCGCGGGCGTGTTATCGAGCTGCTGAAATTCGCAGAAGCTGATGGTTTGCGGCTGGCCGTTTTCGGTGACCACGAAATCCTTCGCAGTTAAACCGTCGATCGTCTTGCCGTCCTTGTCCTTCACCGTGACGGTCTCCACCACGAGCTGTGTGGTGGATTGAAACTTCGCCACCGGTTCGGGCTGCTGCGCCGCGACAGCAACGGCGGCCACAATGGCAAGCAAAGTAGGACAGGCCATCGCCTTTCGTGGCCTGTCGCCGCCGGCCGACGTGGCGCACGCACTCGTGCGTGCCGCGTCGGCACTCGTGCCGACGCCCGGCTTCCCAGCGCCGACCGGGTGTCGAGAGGAGTCTCGACACGGCACCGACGAGTGCGTGCGCCACGTCGCTGGCCGGGATGGCACGGCGGATTTCTGGTTCGGCATCATCTCAAAACCTCATCCGCAGGGTGACCTGCATAGCTCGCATGGCGTTGGCCGACACGGGCAATCCAAACAGGGCGCTGTCGGTAACGGTAGTAACCCAGCTCGAATAGGTCACATGGTTGAGCACGTTGGTCGCGTCGAACCGCAGGTCGGCATTCCAGCGATCCGTGACGCGGAAAGTTCGCGCCATGGATGCGTTCATGCTGAACTGCGCCGGCCCGGTGATGGAATTCCGCCCGGCGTCGCCCCACTCGCCGGCGGGCGGTGCGGTGTATGCCGCGGGATTGAGGTTGCGGCCCCCGGTATCGCTGTAGAGCGGCGCGCCTGTATAGTCGGGCCGGATGCTCCCGGTCACGCCGGTGCCGCTGACGGCGGCCAGATAAATGGGCGTCAGCGGCATCCCCGTGCCCGCGGTGGGCTGTAGGACGAACGTCCAGTCCTTGAACGCAGCGCCGCGCCAGCCGCCCACCAGCGTTCCGCCGGCCACGCCCATCCCGGTGGTGTATTGCAGGGTCGCGTTTACCGTATGGCGCTGGTCGAAGTTAGACAGGCCGCGCTCGCCGCTCAGGTCGAGCCAGTTCTGCGCAATCAGCGTGCCGCCTTGCCCACGCCCGCCCAAGGTGGAATCGTCAATGGCCTTGGCGAAAGTGTATTGAACGCTCGCCAACAGCCCGTTGTGCAAACGGCGCCGCAACTGCGCCTGCCCGCTCTCTCGCGTGGAATTGCCGTTCGAGGTCACATAAAGATACCCGGCCGGGCACGATGGGCAGGGGTTTTCCGCGCCCAGCGGATACGTGTTGGGGAGAAACATCTGCAGGCCGCGGGTGCCCTTGATTCCCAGATAAGTGAGCGTGGCCACCAGCGATCCCGGCAGGTCGCGCTGCACGGAGAGATTCCAGTTGTGCGAATAGCCGGCGCGCAGGTTGGGATCGATAGCGAAGGTGTCGAAGGCGGCGGCAAGCGACGGAAGGAACCCATTGGCCAGAGACAGGGAATTCTCCACGGTGCCGGCCGCCGTGATTGTCGTGGTGTTGGCGACGCTGAGGCTTTTCGATAGCGGCTCTTGCTGCGCCATCTGCAGCGCCAGCGGCTGGTAGAACGAAGTGTTGTAGTAGATTCCGTAACCCGCGCGCACCACCATCGAGGAGCCCAGCAGCGGGTGCCACGCCACGGCCACGCGCGGCTGAAAGGCATGCCGGTCGGGGCGCAGCAGCGAATCGGGATAGTGCTGGAGGGTGAGGGGGCCGACCGGGTCCGAAGCCAGCACTGGAATCGCATTCGCAAAACCCGGAGCGACGTCCAGGTTCACCAGCCGCCCGTACTCTTCGGTGGCGGGAGCCCCATATTCCCAGCGCAGGCCCAGGTTCAGGCTGAGTCCCGGGCTGACGCGCCAATCGTCGGCCACAAAAGCGTCGGAAACGGATTCCCGAAAATACTTGTCGGCGTTGCCGAACGCGATCGAGCTGGTGTCCGGCACACCGAGCAGGAAGTCCGCCAAGTCGTTGCCAGTGCCGGGAATGGGCGAGCCGTTAGCGGAGATCTCGGTCGCCGCACCGGTGAAGGTGAAACTGCCGCGCGCGTTCTGCTGCGTCAGATAGTTGAACTGCTGTCGGCGGAAATCGCCGCCGAAGGTGATGTTGTGCGCGCCGTGCAGCCAGAACAGGTTGGCCGACAGGGCGCTGGTCTGGAACCGATTATTGGATGCCTGAGCATCGGAAATCCCACTGATGCCGGAGGAAAACTGCAGGCTCGGCGGTCCCCAATCGACCGGGCTCTGGTCGTTACCGCCGATGCCGAAATCTCCCGAAACATCCACGCGGTTGGCGAAATACGGAGTGACACGTGAAGAATAGTGGCTGTAGGAGTAACCGAAGCTCGAGGTGAACCGCTGCGAGAAAAAGTGGCGCCAGTTCACGTTGCCATTCAAGCCCAGCGTATGCGACTCATCCACCAGGTCGAACAGGTTGGGCGAGTCGGAGCGGGTGTCCTGGAAATTGAAACCGCCGTTGACCATGTTCTTGCGGTTGATCATCTTGTTGAACCGCGATTGCAGGCTGTCCTGGTGCGTCGCGCTCTGCGTCGGAATCTGGTAATTGTATCCGGCCGATCCGGCGAAATTCGGCTGCGGATAAAGGCTCAGCAGGTCGCGCGCTTGCGAGCTGATGAGGGACTGCGGGATCAGGTTTCCCGGAAAACCGGCGATCTCGACCGGCTGGCCGTCCAGGCCGAGCACCTGCGACAAATCGCCGGAGCGTTCGGCCTCGGTGGGCATCAAACCGGTTTGCACGCTGTCATTGTGATTCCGCGTCCATTGATAGGCGACGAAGATAGTAGGCCAATTGTTGTGCATGCCCGGGATCTTGAGCGGACCGCCGAAAGTGCCCAGGCCAGTGAAGCGGTTGTAGGAAAGCTTGGGGCTATTCTGGCCGGTGATGGAGAACGGGCTGGCGTCCAGGTTCGAATTGTCCATCGTGAAGCCGATGCCGCCGTTGTAGAGCCCGCGGCCGCCGGGGCGGAAGTTGCCGAATGCGGCCGACTGGCTAAAGGCCGAATTGGCGGCGTTGTTCACGCTGCCATTGATGAGGAAGCCGTCGCTCGACTCCTTGCCGGCCTCGGTCACGGCCTGGCTGTCGGATTCCTTGTCCACCTTGGCGGCGTCGGGCGATGCGTTCACATCCGCTTTCTGAAAGCCCTTCTGCGGCGGAGCCACCGTGGGAACCGCGTTCTTCTTGCCGCGAATGGAGGGCACCGGTGCTGGCGTGGGCACTGCCGCGGCCGGTTGCGGCTGGCTGGAGGCCGCATTGGCCGTCACCGGCGGTGCGGCTGGCGCAGCGGCGCCGTGCATCTCCGCCAACGGAAGCATTTGCAACTGCCATTCGGGGCTGGGCGCGGCGGGCGCCACCGCTACTTCGCGCTCGATCGGCGCAAAGCACAGCATCTCGACGCGAATCGTCCAGATTCCTTCGGCGAGGTCCGGGAACGCGTAGGCGCCCTGCTGGTCCGTCACCGCAGTCAGGCGCTTGCCGGCCTCGGTCGCGGTCACCGTGACCCCTGGCACCGGCAAGCCGTTGAAGGTGACTCGCCCGTGGTGCTCCACGGCCGCCAGATTGAGAACCGCCATCAACAAAAGGAGGCAGGTTTTAGCGGGCCGGGTAAAGCCAGCCGCGAGGATAGTACGCAATTGGGGAATTCTCCGGCGCCGGCAGGAGCCGGCGCAATCCGATCGTTTCACCAGTTATAGACTCCCGCTGGCCCGCAACGTTGACCTGGCATGAGATTAAGACGAAGCACTCTTCTCAATATGACGACGGCCGGCCAGGAAATGTTCGCCCCATGTGAGGCAGGTCCCCGACCACACCTGT
>PLOR01000066.1:17524-47264 GCA_003142185.1 Bryobacterales bacterium | reverse complement strand
GGTTTTGCGGTGATCACCGAGGCCGTGCTGCCCCGCCGTCCGTAACTCTATGAAAACATGGTAGCGCTAACGGGAATCGAACCCGTATTTAAGCCTTGAGAGGGCTCTGTCCTAACCGTTAGACGATAGCGCCACGCGCGCAAAATTTCATCTTATCAGAATCCGGGCCGAACGTGACACGCTCAGGCTCAATGTCCTGCCAACGGCCGCAGCATGGAATCGAGGATGCTCCGCTCACCAGCCAATGGAACCAATGGGTCCCTCAATAGGAAGACGCATCAACCAGGTCACCCGGCAGATAGACCGCGTTTAAACAATGATGCTTGGCAAAGCGTCCCGGCGGTAAATCAGAGCGGCGTATCCAGCATTGCAGGCATCTTGTTGCCTCTCGACGCAGCCTAGCTCTTTCTCTCTCCAGACGCCAGTCCGCGCCAGAGGCGGGCCGCAATCCGGCGGGACTGTGCATCTCGGTCCCCGCAGCGGCACGAACCAACTTCGTGGCAGCCTCTACTATTTCAACCGCAATGAATTCAGTCTTAGTTAGCCGGCAGGGTCGATACAAGGAGCGAGAGAGTTTGTGCCTTCCTTAAAACCGGACACCCTGCGTTCTCCGAGGCGCACACCCCGGCGTCAGTTCATCGCGGCTTGCGGAACAGTGTGACGGTCGTGCCTCCGGCCTGGCGCTGCTCGCCGGGTTGATATCCAGCGGCGGCGAGGGCTGCCAGTGCGCTTCGCCGCTCTCCCTCCTCGCTGTGGATATTCGAGGCGAAGGCGATCGATGCATCCGTGGGCGGCCATGCGCAGCGGTGCTGTGCCAAGGCCGGTTCGAACACCGCATACAGCCGTGGATCGTCAGTCGGGACATAAGCGATGCAGGGGCTTTGGGCGGCGGTGTCGAGCAGCAGGCGCGCGGCCACGGCAACGTCCTCGTGAGGCCGGCTGAAGTAGGTGTAGTTCTTGGCCAGCGCGCCGCCGAGGAATAGCAGCACCAGGACGGCCCAGACGGGCGTGCGGCGGCCTTCGAGCAGCCCGTAGACGGCCAACAGCGTCAGAGCGGGCACGACGAAAATAAACTGGCGGACGGCGAAGAAGTAGTGGTACGTGTAGTCGACCGAAAGCCCAAGTACGACGCCGGAGAGAATGCCGCCGGCGAGCAGTAGTCCAGTGCGGCGCTCCATCCGGCGGAATCCGTAGATCGCGCCCGCGACCAGTGGCAACGAGGCCGCCCACCCGTCACCGGAGATTTCGCGGAGCAAAACCAGGGCCACGTGAGGGGATGCCTCGAAACGAAGCGCCAGCGTGGCGATCGTCTGCTGCCACCCGGACTTGGTCCATATGTACCAAGGTACAAAGCTCAGCAAGGCCAGCGCGAACGCCGCGGCGGCATATGCGAACGAGCGCCAGCGCCGCGTGAGGGCTAGCGTTAGCACCTGCCCCGGCTGGATGAAGGCGGCGAAGCCTTGCGAGTAGAAACTGGCAGCCACCGCCAGCGCGTAGAGCAACCCGCGCCCAACTCCGGGCGAGCGGTCGAGCCGCACCAGGCACCAGGTGGCCACGATGGCAAACAGCAGCCCGTGCGAATAGTTGCGCCCCTCCACGGCGTAGCGCAATTGAATCGGCAAAATCATGAAGACCGCCAGCAGGACGGCCCGGCTGCGGACGCCGGCCTCGCGGCCCAATCCCGCCAGTGCCAGGCAGCCGAGCAGGCTGGCCAGCGCCGAGGGCAAGCGCGCCGTGATAAAGCCGAGGCCGAACGCCGAGATGAGCCAGAATTGCAGCAGGTACCCGAGCGGTACGCCACCGGCATTGTAGCGGTGATACCCGAGAAACGCCCCGAAGGTGGGCTGGGTGGTTCCGGCGAGCTGCGTAACCTCGTCCAGCCAGAAAGGCAGCAGCCGCATCAACCACAAAAGAACCGCGGCGTAGACGGCGCACAAGAGCGCAATCCACAGCCGCTCGCGGCGCATGAGAGATTGGAACGTGCCGGCCAGCCCGCTCATCCTGTCAGCGATCCACATTTCAGGGTAGCGAACCCGAAGCCGTTCAAGCGAATCGCGGAACGGAACACGCTGGCCGCAATTCGCTATCCTGATGAAGTATGCTCAGCGATCAGTTGCGCGAAGCGGGGGTGGTGGGCGCGGGCGGGGCCGGGTTCCCAACCTACGTGAAAGCCAAGTCGCAGGTGGAATTCGTGATCGCCAATGGCGCGGAATGCGAGCCGCTTTTGCACAAAGACGCCGAGATTATGAAGCACTTCCCCGCTGAGATCCTGGCTGGAATGGAGGCGATGATCGACTCTACGGGCGCGAAGGCCGGCAAGTTCGGCGTCAAGACCAAGAACCAGGAATCGATCGACGCACTCCAGCGCAGCCAGCCCTCCGCTCGAATCGAGTTCGTGCAGTTGGGCGATTTCTATCCTTCGGGCGACGAATATGAATTGGTGTACAGCTCGACCGGTCGCCTGATTCCGCCGGGTGGCATTCCGCTCCAGGTCGGCTGCGTGGTCAACAACGTGGAGACGCTGTACAACGTGAAGCTGGCCCTCGAAGGCCGGCCGGTGACGGAAAAGTTTCTCTCCGTATGCGGCGCGGTCGCGCAGCCGAAATCGCTGTGGGCGCCGGTGGGCACGCCGTTTCGCGACCTGCTGGCAATGGCCGGAGGCGCAACCGTGTCCGACTATGGCATCTTCGTCAGCGGCATCATGATGGGCACCCTCACCTTCGACGCCGATGACGTGATCACCAAAACCACCGGCGGTCTGATCGTGCTCCCGCGCGACCACTACCTGATGACGCGGCGCACGCGCTCGCAGCCGGAGATGAACCACATCGGCAAATCCGCGTGCGATCAGTGCAGCTATTGCACCGAGTTTTGCCCGCGTTACCTGCTGGGCTACGAAGTGCAGCCGCACAAAGTGATGCGCAGCCTCGGCTTCACTGCTACCGGGGCCGACATCTGGAACCAATGGTCCGAGCTGTGCTGCGCCTGCGGCCTGTGCACGCTCTACGCCTGTCCCGAAGATCTCTACCCCAAGGAAGCCTGCGACGATGGCAAACGCGACCGCCGCGCCGCCGGCTTGAAATTCGTCCAGCAGAAGCCGGTCGCGGTGCATCCCATGAAAGAATTCCGGCGCGTGCCGTTGTCGCAATTGCGGCGGCGGTTGCAAGTCGAGGAGTATGAGCGAGAGACGCCCTTCGATCCCGCCGCGTGCGCGCCAGCGATGGTGCGCATTCGCATGCGTCAGGGCGCCGGCGAGGCCGCCGTGCCGGTGGTCCGCGAAGGGCAGAAAATTAAGAAGGGGCAAGTGGCCGGACGCGTCGAAGACTCCAAGCTCGGCGCCCACGTGCACGCGAGCATCGCCGGCAAGGTTCGCATGGTCACCCCCGAATACGTGGAGATAGTGGCATAAACCATGACCGCCAATTCCATTGGACTCATCGAACTCACCAGCATCGCGGCCGGCTTTCTGGTTACCGACGCCATGCTCAAGACGGCGTCGGTGGAAGTCATGCTGTCGCGTTCCATCTGCTCGGGCAAGTACATGGTGATGGTGCGTGGCGAAGTCGGAGCCGTCGAGGCGAGCGTCGCGGCGGGCATCGGCGCGGGCAATTTTTCCGTGATCGATTCCTTCGTCATTCCCAACCTGCACGAATCCGTCTTCCCGGCCATCGCCGGCTCGTCCAAGGTGGAAGCGCTCGAAGCGCTTGGGATTCTGGAATCGTTCTCGGTGGCAGCTCTGATTGAAGGCGCGGATGCGGCGGTGAAATCGGCCGACGTCCAGTTGATCGAAATCCGCCTGGCCATGGCGCTGGGCGGCAAAGCCTTCGTGACGCTGACCGGCGACGTGGCCGCGGTGCAAGCCGCGATCGATGCCGGAGCGGCCGTGGTGGGTCAGAAGGGCATGCTGGTGAATAAGGTCGTGATCCCGCGCCCGAGGCCGGAACTGCTCAATGAGATGATTTGACGAGCTTCCGGGAAGGTCTTTCCCATTCCTAACGCAGGTGATGGGATGTCACAGACCCGTGCGGAATGACCGGCTTCTGGACGGAATCTGCAGGCATATCCTGACGACGGAAGTTCTTCCAATTCAGCTAGAACATGCTTCGCAGTGCGATCTGATACGGAGCCACGGCCTTCCTGATCGGAAAATCTTCCAGGTATGGGACATGATCGGGTACTCACCCTCTGGAAATGAGCCCCTGAGCTGCGCCGAGGCCGAAACCGAATTGGGGCCGCAGAGACGAGAGTCGAAAGAGCAGTGTGATATCGCCCTAGATAACCTGATGCGTCTTCGACTCGTGGAATCCCGCAAGGAGATAAGTATTCCGATGCCGACCATCCAGGACATAAACGAGGGCACGCAGTACTCAGGCCAGAGAGTCAAACACGATACCGAAGAACTATTTTACGTGACCGCTTTTGGGTTTCACTTCATTGAGATATGCACCAAGCCATCAGACCGAAGAGAACACCGCATATATCCATTAGCTGGTAAGCGCCCGTAGAATCGAGCCGACCCCACGCGTTCGCGGCAGATCCGGTCAATCCCGAGTCATGGGAGGAACAGGCAGCCTGCTGCGGGGGCCGGCGAATCGGTCGTCGTGGTAAGCTGTGGCTATGAAGCTCACGATCGAGCTTGATTGCGAACTCGATGGCCGTTGGATTGCCGAGGTGCCGGAACTGAACGTTCTCCTTTACGGCAATTCGAGGCAGGATGCGATCGAGCGAGCTCAGTCGGCCGCCCAGGAGATTGTTCTCGACCGGATTGCACACGGCGAGTTGCCTCCGGACTCGGCGCATGCCGTGTTCGACATAGCTGCATGAGTTCTTGGCCTGCGGCGAAGGCGCGGCGCGTGTTTGGCGCTTTGCGGCGGATCGGGTGGCGCCATGAGCGCACGGTGGGCTCTCACAAAATCATGAAGAAGGATGGATGGGCGGACTATCCATTCTCGTTCCACGATTCGGAAGAACTCGGCCCTGCCATCCTTGCGAGAATCTCAAAGAAGACGGGCCTTCAACCCCGAAACCTGTGACTCTATCGCACCCGCGGGCCACATCCCTTACTCGGTCTTCGAGTAATAATACGTGTACTTACTGTACAGCTCCGATGCGCGGGCGCCGTTGGCGACGATCCCCAGCACGTTGTTCTCGCACAACGATTGAATGGCGCGCGTCACATTGTCGAAGGTGGTGGTGCCGATCTTGACCACCAGAATCGTGCCATCCGCCATGGTCGACAGCAGGTTCGCGTCCGCCGAAAACAGCAGCGGCGGAGTATCGAAGATCGCCCAGTTGAAAAGGCGCGGCAGATCCTCGAACAACTGTTTGGCTTGCCGCATATTCAGCAGTTCGAGAGGATTCTTCACCGGCGTGCCGGCCGGCAGCAGGTAAAGGTTGGTGCCCTGCACCTTGCGCAGCGCCTGCGCAAAGGTGCACGCGCCGGTGATGTAATCGGAAAGGCCGGGCGACCGATCGATCTGCAACAGGTTGTGAACGATGGGCCGCCGCAGATCGAAATCGCCCAGTAACACCGAGCTTTCCGTCAGGTGTGCCTGGGCCAGAGCCAGGTTGACGGAGCTGAAGGTCTTGCCTTCCGCCGGCGACGGGCTGGTCACCACCACCGTGTGCAGCGGCTGCAACGTTTGCAGGTGATTCAGACGCGTGCGGAGCGTGCGGAACTCTTCCGCGGGGGTTTCGTGGGAGGTGTTCAGATCCAGCAAGTGCGATTCCGGCGCCGGATTAAACGGCACCGTCTCGACATCGCGCAGCGCTTCGGGGTCCAGGCTCAAACGGGCGGACGCCGCCGGGGCGCCCCGATTCACGGGCAGAAACTCGGGCGTGCGCGGCGTTTCCGCACGGACTTCCGCCGGCTCCTCCCCGTTCAACAGGGCGCCTTGTTCGGCCCGGCGTAAAGCATCGTGTACTCGACTCATGGTTACCTCCAGCCGGCACTCGCCGTGGCTAGCTCCTGCCAAAAAAGTGATAGTAAACGGAAACCGTCATCGCCAGGCAGCCAACAATGAAGGAACTGGACCACGCCAGCCAGAACAGACGTCTCTTGCGGCGCACCAATAGTGCGTTCTCCAACAAGGGAATGCTGCTCAACACGGGGAGGTTGGTATAAGCGCGCACGTCTTTCAAATTCTTCAGCGAGGTATCGCGCATCTCCCTGGCTCCCGCCAGCACGATCCCAATCACCAGCCCGAGAGCCGTTCCAATCGCCGCCCAGGCCGGACGGTTCGGATCGGTAGCCTGTTCCGGCAGCGAGGCCGGGTCCAGTAACTCCAGATTCTCGCCGCCCTTGTGCTGCTCCAGGTCCTTCGCCGTTTCCGAGGAGTCCCGCTTCTGCACCATCCCCTCGTAATTTGCCTTGGCAAGCTGGTAGTCGCTGTTGAGCTGCATATACTCCTGCTCGTTGAGCGGCGCCTGCTCGATACGCGTCTGATAAGCGGCGATTTTTTGGTTCAGTAGCCCCTGGTTCTTGATCACGCGGTCGATATCGCCCTGCGTGGTCTGGATTTGGATTTTGATGGTGGCAATGCTGTTTTTCAGCTCCTCGAGCCGCGCCTGCACGGCCGGGTTCGACACTTTCACCGAGCCCCGATCCGGGGACGAAGCCGCTTGCGCTTCCAGTTGCTTCTCGAGATCCGCTTTCTGCGCTTCGGAAACCGAAATCGCCGCCTTGATAGAGTTGATTTCCGGATAATTCTCGCCGTACAGCTTCAACATGGAGGCCAGGTTCGATTTCTGTTGGGTCAAAATCGCCTCCAGGGCGACCAACTGCTGGCCCTTCACCCCGCTGCCGGTGCCGCCGCCGGTGCTCACCACATCCTCGCCATGTTGCGCATAGAAACTCTGATCGGCAATCAGGTTCTGCAACGACTGCTCCAGCATTACTTTCCGCGCCTGCGCCTGGGACAGCGTGTCGGCCATCCTGGCGGCTTCGGCCTCGGCGGCGTTTTCCGCCTGCACGTTGGCCTGAAACTGGTCGGGCAATTTTCCCTGGTTGGCCACCTTGAACTGCGTAAGCTTCTGATCCAGATCCTCCAGGTGCTGCTTGGCGTTCTTCAATTCGTCGCCCAAAAACTCCGTGGTCACGCTCGCCGTCTTGGTCATGTAAATCAAGTTCTGTTCCTCGAACTTGCCGATCAGCTCGCGTACCACTTGCTGGGCCTTATAACGGTCCGTGTAGCTAAAGGAGATCGTGAAGGCTTGTACGCGGTTTTCGGTTCCCGAGGCCGTCGGCTCGTAAGACTTCACCTGAATGGCCTTGTTCCGCATGTCCTGCACGATATCCTCGAGCGGCTTCTGCGTGCGCTCTTTCTTGTACAGATCCAAGTGCACGATCAGGTCCGAAAGGCTGCTGCGGCTCAAGATCTCGGTTTCCATCTCTTGCAGCCGCATACCCATCTGCGTGGCGACGTCGGAGTGAACCAGGTTCTGCGACACCTGCTGCGGCGTGATCGTCATCACGGCCGTCGAGACGTACGTGTCGGGCCAGAAAAAGGCCACCACCACCGAAACCACCAGCCCCGCGAACATCGGCCCGATGATCCAGGAGCGGTAGCGCCGGAGCATGTCGATGTAATCTTCGATGTCCGGTTGACGCCGCGAAGCGCTGCCATAATTCTGCGCTGCACCCATATTGCTGTCGGTTACCTCCGATTCCCTCGTGCTCCCAGCCCGCGTGTCAGGGAACGATAATCTGGTCTCCCGGCTCCAGGTATATGTTCTGTTCCCGGTTCTTGCCGTGGCTCACCTGATTGTAGTTAAACTTGAACTCCTGGCTGCCCCGCAGAATGCGAATCTTCCGGGTGTTGGCAAAATCGCGGAATCCGCCGGCATTCACCAGCCCCTCCATAATCGTGGTCGGGACCACCAGATCGTACGATCCTGGTTTATTCACTTCGCCCTGGATGTAGTACTTCTTGCTGTGAACCGCCGTCAGCCCCACGCTGACGTGGGGATCGCGAATCAACTGGCCATCCACCAGCCGGCGCGCGATGTCTTCCTCCACCTGCTGCGGGGTCTTCTCCGCAACCGTCACGTCTCCGAGCAGCGGAATGGAGATCGCCCCATCCGGACGCACCGGAAACTCCCCGGACATGGGAGCGTTGTTCCAAATTACGATCTTCAGTACGTCTTCTGCGCCAATCACGTAGACCTTCGAGCTTGGCGGAGCAGCCTTTGTGGCGGCGGGAGCGGCCATTTTGGCGGGATCGATGGCTGCACCGGCAGCCGGGCGCGCATTGGCGTCGGCCGGCGGATTCTGCGGTGCAGGAGATGCCGCCGGCTGCTGCGCCGCCTGCGCCCCTGCCTCCGGGGCCTGGGCAGCCAAACACCACATGGACCACCCGGCCAGCGCAGTGGCAATCAGAACGGTTCTCATGAATTCCTCAAATGAGCAAGTGGAAGCGCGGTCTCGGCGGCTTGCCGCCTGCTATGGCGCATCTGGTCCATTGTACAGCATTCAGCCGGGCCGGTAATACCGTTCTAATCACCTAGGCCGCCGGTCCCAGTACGGCGGGCAAGGAGTGAAGCCGCCCACCCACAAAGGTATACACTTCCGCATAGTGTATTCTCCCAAAAAGCGGAGGTGGCCTTGGTCCCAAGCTTGGAAGCCATAGGATTATCAGCTAGTCTGGAATTGGCAGGGCATTCCTCTCGCGGCATCAAACGTGCTTATGGGCCTGGGAGGAAGTGTCTCGCTGAACACGGCCGGCAGCCAACATGAAGGAACTTAAGTTCCAATTATCTACCGCGCTGCTCACCATCGCGACCGTTGCGGCGGTCGTCGCGGCCGCCATTAACTTCGAACAACGTCTTCAATTTCATGGTCTTGCCGAAGATGGCGCGATTTGGGCGGACCGCCAAGGCGGGGTCCAGGCGGAGCACGTACGTCCGCGCAGCGGCGCTGCCAACGCCGGCATTCACACCGGCGACTGGCTGCTGAGCATCAATGGCGAGCCGGTCAAGCAGGCATTGGACGTGACCCGCATCCTGGTCCGCGTGGGCACATGGACCAGAGCTAATTACCACCTGCGCCGCGGCAAGGAGTTTGATGCCAGCGTGATCACTGAAGAGGTGGCACGCGACCGGGCTGTGATGTACCAGTACCTGGCCGGCTGCGCCTACTTGGTTATCGGACTTTTCGTTTACTTTCGCCGCGGCAGCGCGCAGAAAGCGACGCATTTCTATGTGCTCTGCCTGGCGTCATTTGTCTTGCTCTGCTTTCACTACACCGGCCAGCTAAACAACCTCGACAAAGTCATCTACCTGGGCAATTTCTTGGCCGGCCTGTTGGCGCCCACGGTGTTTCTACACTTTTGCCTGACCTTCCCGGAACCGAACGGCTGGTTCCGGAAACGCTATAGGCGCGTACTCCTCTACGTCCCCGCCGCATTGCTCTCGCTGGTCTATATCGGCTTTTCTTCCGAGACACTGAAGGCCGCCGTCTCCCCCATTGAATTAAATTGGATGCTCAACCGCATCTGGGTGGTGTTTACGGTAGTGCCTTATCTGCTGGGCGGCGTAGCGGTCAGCCTGGCATACCGCAAAGCGGAAGACCCGATTGTGCGGAAACAGCTCAAGTGGCTGCGCAACGGCACGTTTTGCGCCATGCTGCCTTACACGGTATTCTACGTGGTGCCTTACGCGCTGGGCGCGGTGCCCTCCGGGAACCTCCGTCTGGCGGTGCTTTCGGTGGTACTCCTGCCGTTGAGCTTGGCCTACGCCATCGTTCGCTACCGGCTGATGGACGTGGATATCCTGTTCCGCCGCGGATACGCGTACACGCTGGCCACCATCTGCGTGCTGGCCGGCTTTTACCTGATCGTGATCACGCTGGGCAACCTGGCCCACGTTTACTTCAACAACCTGGGTAACACGGCGCCGCTGATCATGATGCTGATTGGCGCTTTTCTGTTCCAGCCAATCCACACCTGGATTCAGGAGAAGCTGGACCGCCATTTCTACCGCGACCGCTACGATTACCGCAGCACGCTGGTGGAGTTCGCGCAGGAGCTCGGCTCGGAAGCCGACCTGGATACCATGCTGGCCAAAGCGGGCGAGCGGTTGATCGCGACGCTTTCGGTGAGCCACCTGGCCTTCTTCCTGCGCGAAGAGGGGGTGGTCTCCCCGACTGGCGATCCGATCTTCCGGCTGCGCACCGCGATGGGCGGCAACCCACGGCTGGCCGCCGACACAGCCCCGGATCTGGACCTGAGTTTTCTCAACTGGAAACTGCCGGAGCCATACCTGTTTTTCGAGCGCACACACCACCAGATCGACGCCATCTCCACTTCCTGGCCGTCTTCGGTGCGGCGCACCATCGCGGACCTGGACCTCACGTATTATGTGCCGTGTACCGTGCGCGGCCGCACCATTGCCTACCTGGGCATCAGCCGCACCACCGACGGCGACTACCTCGCCAGCGTCGACATGGAATTGCTGGCCACCCTGGCCGGCTACGTGGGAATCGCAATCGAAAACGCCGGGCTGTACCGCTCGCTGCAGCGCAAGGTGGATGAATACGAGCGGCTGAAGGAATTCAGCGAGAATATCGTGGAATCGATTAACGTGGGAATTCTGGCGGCCGACCTGGACGACCGGGTGGAAAGCTGGAACAGCCAGATCGAGCAGTTGAGCGGCATCCCGCGCGAGCGCGCCGTAGGCAGGCGCTTGGCGGAGCTGTTTCCGGCGGCCCTGTTGGGTGAGTTCGACCGCATGCGCGATGAAACCGGCATTCATCACATTTACAAGTTCGTGCTCAAGCTGCCGGCCGCCGCCAGCGGCAATGGCCACCCGGGCCCTGCGCCGCTGCGCCGTGAAGCCATCTTGAATATCGCCATCGCGCCGCTGGTTTCCAAGGACCAGGAACGGATCGGCCGGCTGGTGATCTTCGATGACGTCACCGACCGTGCCGAGCTGGAACAGCGCCTGGTACAGGCCGACAAGCTGTCTAGCATCGGGCTGCTGGCTGCCGGCGTGGCCCACGAGGTGAATACGCCTTTGGCGGTGATTTCCACCTACGCGCAGATGCTGGCCAAGCAGGTGGCCGACGATACGCAGAAATCGGTGATCCTCGATAAGATCGCCAAGCAGACCTTCCGCGCCAGCGAGATTGTCAATTCGCTGCTCAATTTCTCGCGCACATCGAGCACCTCGTTCGGCGAAGTCAAGCTCAACCGGGTGATTCAGGAGACGCTCTCGCTGCTCGAGCATCAACTGCAGAAGACGGGTATCCAGGTCCACACCGATCTCGATCCCGAATTAGGGCCGGTCCACGGCAACGCCGGCAAGTTGCAGCAGGTGTTTCTCAACCTGATCCTCAACGCGCGCGACGCCATGGGCAGCGGCGGGGCACTGGAGGTGCGCACCTGGATGGAAGGGGCGCGGGCGCGCATCGAAGTGGCCGACAGCGGAACCGGCATCGCCCCCGAGCACCTGCACCGCGTCTACGACCCGTTCTTCACCACCAAGCCCGCGCGCCAGGGCACTGGCCTGGGGCTGGCGGTGACTTATGGGATCATTCAGGAGCATGGCGGTTCCATCGAGGTTACCAACCGCCCCGGCGGGGGCGCCCAGTTCCGCATCGAATTGCCGCTCGCCAAGGTTGCAGCCGCCCCGCGGCAACCGGTAAGCGCCGCTTGAAATGACCGACACGCCATTCAGCCCATCTGAAACCAAGGGCGACATCCTCGTCGTCGACGACGAAGTCGATATCCGCGAAGGCCTCGAGCTGCTGCTCTCGAGCGAAGGGTTCAAGGTAACTCTGGCGCAGAACGGCACCGAGGGCATCGAGAAGATGGACGCGCACCTCTACGATCTGGTGCTGCTCGACCTGATGATGCCGGACCGCTCCGGCATGGACGTGCTGGCCGAGATCCGCACGCGCGACCGCGAAACGCCCATCTTCATGATCACCGCTTACGGCTCGGTGGAAGCCGCGGTGGAAGCCCTCAAGCTCGGCGCCAACGACTACTTCTCCAAGCCGTGGGACAACGAAAAACTGCTGATCGAGATCGGGCGCATGATTGCGCTGCGCCGCCAGGAATACGAAAACACGCACCTCAAGCGCGCCCTCAAGGAACGCTACAGCTTCCCCAACATCATCGGCAAGAGCGAGCGCATGGTGCGCACGCTGGACCTGGTGGCGCAGGTGGCCTCCAGCCGTTCCACGATTCTGATCACCGGCGAGACCGGCACCGGTAAGGAGATCATCGCCAAGGCGATTCACGCCAATTCGCCGCGCGCGGACCAGTTGTTCGTTGCCGTCAACAGCGGCCAACTGCCGCCAGACCTGCTCGAATCCACTCTGTTCGGCCACACTAAGGGCGCGTTTACCAGCGCCGTGCAATCCAAGAAGGGCTACTTCGAAGTCGCCGACAAAGGCACCATCTTTTTCGACGAGATCGGCACCATCGGCCCGGAGACGCAGATCAAGCTGCTGCGCGTCATCCAGGAAAAAGAGTTCACCCCGCTCGGCTCGACCGGGCCCATCAAAGTGGATGTGCGCATTCTCGCCGCTACCAACGCCGACTTGCACCAACTGGTCAAGGAAGGCAAATTCCGCGAGGATCTTTACTACCGGCTGAATGTGATTAACATCGCGCTGCCTCCGCTGCGCGATCGCAAGGAAGACATTCCTCTGCTGGCGGATTACTTTTTCACTTATTACTGCCGCGAGAACGGCAAGTATCTGGACGCGAACGGCCACTCGATTCTGCGTTTCCAGCCCGAGGCGCTACAGGTGCTGATGGAGCACTCCTGGCCAGGCAACGTGCGCGAACTGGAGAATGTGGTGGAGCGCGCCGTGGTGCTGGCCACTGACACGAGCGTGCCCATCGACGTGCTGCCCGAAGCGCTGCTCGAAGCCAACGGCATCCGCCTGCAACGCAGCGAAGGCTCGCCGCTGGCGCCCGATGCCACTCTGTTCCAGATCGTCAATGATTACGAGCGCCGTGTCATCATCGAGCGCCTGGAACAGGCGAACTGGAGCCAGACCGAAGCCGCCGAAGGCCTGCACGTGCCGCTCTCCACTCTCAACCAGAAAATCAAGCGCCTCGACATCAAGATCCGCAAGAAGGGCGAGTAAGTGGGGCAGGTTTAAACCTGCCAACGCCCGCTTGCGGGCGGGTTTTCACAGCTTTTAATGCCTCCTCCTCCGCCGCAACCCGAGATCGTCTTCTACGATGGGCATTGCGGACTGTGTCATCGGGCGGTGAAGTTTGTCTTGAAGCATGACCGCACCGGAACGGCGTTCCGATTCGCACCTTTACAGGGGGAGACATTCCGGGCGAGAGTTCCTGCTGACCGGCGCGGCTGCATGCCCGACAGTATGGCCGTCGAAACTCATGATGCCTCGCTCCTGGTGGGTTCAGATGCTTGCATTCATATTCTTCGGCGACTCGGCGGAGGATGGAGAGTATTAGCCTCTCTCGTGGCCGCAATTCCGCACCCGCAGCGAGATGCGGTCTACGACTTTGCAGCGCGCATTCGCTACCGTGCGTTCGGGCGGCAGGACGATTTGTGCCCGATCGTCCCGCCGGAGCTGCGCGAACGATTCGATCCGTAATCGGGATGGAGAAGCCGTGAAAAAACGCGCCTGCAAGCGGGCATCGGCAAGCTAAAGCATGCCCCACCAATGCACGGTTCCTCGGCAAGCGCAGGGAGTCACCGGCCTCCGCTCGGCGCCAATTTCAGACTGTCCATCACTTCCAGCGCAAAGCGGGCGGACACGGTAGCACGGCCGCCTCCCATCTCTATCGCTACCTCGATAGCCTCGAATATTTCCTCGAAAGTCGCCCCGGCGGCGACCGCTTGTTCGATGTGCCACTGCATGCAGGATTCGCAATCCTTGACGACCGAGATACCGACCGCGATCAGCTCTTTGTGCTTCTTGGGCAGCGCGCCATCGGCATATGCCGCTCGCTCCATTTCAAGAAAACCGCGATACACCTCGGATTTCAGGGCAACGAACCTGGCGTGTGCGCGCTTGCGCTTCGCCGTGATCTCTTCAAACTTGTCCATGGGCTATTCCTTGTAAGAACAGGTAGGACAGGCCATCGGTTCTTGTGGACTGTCGCCGATGAGTGGAAAACAGGCGACAAAAGACGATCGCCCGTCCTACCAACGCACTCCTTCTACTGCGGCACGACCTTCACTGCGCTAGCCACAATCCGCGAACCCTGAACGTGCCCGGTCACGGAGACGATCGGCTTGAAACCGGGGCCCTGCCCGGCGAGCATGGCGCGGCCCTGCGGGTCGGCTTTCACGGCCGCATCGGCGAAAGTGTTGCCGCCTTCGTCCAGGTCGGCCACGCGTCCATCGGCCAGGAGCAGCGCATAGGCGTGCGTGTTGCCCTTGATGGCGCAGGTGGGATCGGATTGGCGGCTCACCAGGTCGGCGACCTGGTGGGGCATCGCGTCCGCCCGTTCCGCATCCAGTGTGCGCGCGTCCACCGTAATTCCCGAGGCTGTTGCATTGCCGCCGACCGTCTTGGTATCCGATTCCTTGGCCGGGGCGGGAAGAGCTTGCGGAGAGAGGCGCAAATTGTAGCGGGAAAAATCGCGGCAAGCGGCGTCGATCAGGATGCCGCGCAGGATCGCCGGCGTCTGCGCCGACGGCGCCGCGCCGCCGGCATGCTCCTGGTCCGGCTTGGCGGGGTCGGGCGTCTGCGCCGGCGCCGCCAGACAGACAGCCGCCGCGATCGCCAGAACTTGTAAACGAGTTTTCATCTCAGCCATCCATTCTGCCACGTTATGATGGATGCGTGAGGCCCCGAACGCCGGCGCCCGCCGGAAGCCGAGTTCCGTTACGCCCAGCCGCCGGTTTGCGGCTCTGACTGCCTATGGCCTCTTCAGCCGCAACGCTGCCGCAACGGCGCCGCATCCCCGCCTGGCTGCCGCAGGCGGTTCTGTATTGTCTTTCGGCCGCCTGCCTGGTTTGGGTGCTGCACGGCTATCCCCTGCACGACCTGGTCAGCGCCATTGCCGCGCTAGACTTTCGCTGGGTCCTGCTGGCCGTGGTCTTCGATCTTTCCGTGTACGTCTGCCACGCATGGCGCTGGAATACGCTGCTGGCCCCGGTGGTGCGGCTGCGCTTGTGGCGCACCGTGCAGTCGGTCTATATCGGCCTATTCGCCAATGAGCTGTTGCCATTGCGCACCGGAGAAGTGATTCGCTGCTACCTGCTGGCCCACTGGAACAATTTCCGCATATCGCTCAGCCTCTCCTCGGCCGTCGTGGAAAGGCTGATGGATGGGCTTTGGATGATGGCCGCCTTCGCGGTGACCGCCGGTTATGTCAAAGGAATACCGCCAGACCTCACCCTGCTGGTGCGGGTCCTGGCGGCACTGCTGCTGGCCGGCGCCGGCGTTTTCTGCTGGGTGGTGTGGCACAAGCAGGATGTTCACGCCGCAATCGGCCAGGGCCGCTGGTCCTCCACTCTGCGCCACGTGGAGGAAGGACTGCACCTGATGGGAGGTCTGCCCACACTGGGCAAGACGATGCTCGTCAGCTTGCTGTATCTGGCGCTGCAAGTCGCCACGGTGTGGGCGCTGATGAAAGCCGATGGTTTCGACCTTTCCTTTTGGGTGGCCGGCGGCGTGCTCACCGTGGTGCGCCTGGCAACGGTGATACCCAACGCCCCCGGCAACCTGGGGCTGTTCCAGGTGGCCTGCGTGGTGGCGCTGGGCCTGTTCGACGTGGAGAAGGACGCTGCCAAAACATTTTCGTTCATCATGTTCTTTTCGCTCACCGTGCCCCTGCTGGTCGGAGGCGCCATCGCGACGGCGCTGGCCCGCCTCAACCTGGGCGAATTGCGCCACCGCGCCACGCGCACCGCTCAGGCCGCGCGCCACGAAGCGCGGCCATAGCGCTAGCCACGCAGGACAGGCCATCGCCGTTTGTGGCCTGTCGCTGCCGGCGGTAAGACAGGCGGCATGAACCGATCGCCTGTCCTACCGCCGCGGCGTTTTCCGGCCCGCTCAGTATCTCCAGCTTGTCAGGTCCGCTCCAGCGGGCGCCGTCTTTTGAATGCGCTCCATAATCTGCGGCACATACATCTGGTTGTAATGCAGCCGCGAGTACCAGTTCGGCTTCGCCGGATCGCCGTTCCAGCAGTGCTCCGCGCGTGGTCCGTAGCGAACCTCACCCTGGTAGGGAACGCCGTGTCCGGCAGTGCCGGTCTGCTTCAGGAAGTCTTCCATCAGGTAAACCGCATCGTTCAGGAAGTAAGTGTCGTCCGAGCCGACATAGAGATGGATCTTTCCTTGTAACTTCGGCCCAAGTGTTGTCCAATCGCGTTGCAGGATAGCATCTAAGTCATAGTGCTCGCGCCAGTACTCGGCAGTGCGATGGTCGATCGCGCCGGTCCGCTTATCGAAGATCGGCTGCGGATAGCCGTCTTCCGCGGTTGGCGAATAAACCGCCTGCCAGATGTCGAACTGCTCGCCCGACCGGCCGCGATCGCCGAGCGCGGCTTCATAGGCGATATTGTCACGCATCGACATCAACGTGTGACCCAGATAGTCGCGCATGCCTGGCTGCTCTACCTGCTTGTTCGCGCCCTGGATATAGAACATATTGTCCTGTTTATACAGGTCAACCGTCATGTAAGCGTGGAAATCGACCGGGTCCGGGCAAGCGACGAACGCACCGTTATAGTGCTCCGGATAGAACATCTGTACGGCGAGAGATTCCCAGCCGCCGGTCGAGCCTCCGTAGACGAATCGGGCCCAGCCCTGGCCAATGCCGCGAAACTGACGCTCGATGTCCGGAATCAGCTCGGTTTCGATGGCATCTCCGTAGGGCCCCACATTTGCCGAGTTCACCGCATAGGAGTCGTCGTAATACGGATTCGCATGTTGTAACTTCACGATCAGCATACGCGGCGTGGCGGGCGCAATCCATGCCTCATAGTTCTTATACGCCTCTTCCTGCATGATCCGGTTGTAACCCGGTAGATGAAAGCGGTCGGAGTAATCCGGCTTCAGGTCGGGGTCTGGCGGAGTCTCGCGGAAGTCGCTGAAGCCAGTTACGAAATGGTCGTGAAAGACGATCAGCGGATAGTGCGCCTCCGTATGAGCGTCGTAACCCTCCGGCACGAGAACGACCGCCGAGAGATACACCGGCCGGCCCCAGAATGTGGTCAAGAGCTGCGATTGGATGCGGACGTGGCGAATGTACTTGGTATCAGGGTCGGGTTTGATCGGCGGAATAACTTCATCGAGCGACACTGCGATCGGCGGCGCTCCGGGACCTATATGAACCAGCCTCGGTTTCGACAGCAGATTGCCAGGCGCAATGTTCCAGAGCTTGCCTTCGCCGCGATCCGGCGCCAGCTTCACGGTCTTACCGTCCGAGCGGTGAAAGGTTTCGAAAACGTTCAGCACGGCCTGGATTGTATACTCTCCGGCGGGCACGTCTTTCAGGCTCGCTCGCGGATAGCCCTGCGCATCGTCGCCGATAGCGATGGGCTCACCGGGCTTCCACCCGTCGACGGTCACACCGAAAATCATCTGCGACTTAATCGAATCGTCGATCTGCATGCGCGGCTCGTCGCTTGGATCGTTCGAGAGCAGAAGCAGCAGGCGTCCGTCCAGAGGCTTTTCGGCACGCGTGGCTGGAAAGCTCACGCTAATCGTTTGAGCAGAGGCATCGGCAGCCCATACCAGGCTAGCGGCCAGCAAGGAGAGCGAGAGAACGAGGGAGCGCATACTGGAGTATAGTCATTTTTCTGCCTAGCGCTGACACTCCGCCTTCCGAGCACCGGGCGGCGGCTCGAACTTGAAGAGGTCATCGGAGAGCGGCTCGTTGAGCTTGATGGTTGTGAATACGGAGCTGGACTTGGCGCTGTCCTCGCGCAGAATACGCGAGTGCAGCTTGTCCACCCACCAGGTGTAAGTATTTTCGCCTTTCTTCTGCGAAACGGTTACAACGTAACAATCCACCTTGGCGCCCCCAAACTCGATTGCCTCGTCCCGAAGAAACTTGGCCCCTTCGGCGAAGCCTGTGGCGCCACGGTATCGCCACGTCATGAACTGGTCCATGGCTGCTGGACTCGCGTCCCCCAGATCGCCTGGAGCGTTGGCGGTCAGTTCGCTGGCGGGGACAGTGCAGCACTCGTTCGATCCGGGCTCGTACGTCCACAATGTTGACCCGTCAACGACCATGATGACTTTGCCAGAGCCCGAGCCGCCCCCTTCCATATCGGGAACCGCGCCCTCCATTCGGTATCTGTTTGGTGATCTAAATGCGAATAGCATGTGGCCGGCCGACGTGCTCCCGGCAGCGTCCCGCGCGGTTAGGTCCGCCACGAATTCGTACTCTGATACAGCCTTGTAGGTCTGGCTGACTTTCTGGAGAATCTCCGCCACGCTGGGCTGCGTTTGCGCCAAGGCCACGAGCGAAAACAGTCCACACAGCCCGATTCGAACCGCCTGTTTCATACGGCGAGCGCAGCACACCGATGCGCCCGCCCCCGCTGCCCCCACCCGCCCCGGCTTATCCTGGAATGTGGCGTCAGTGAAACGCTCTCGATCCGAAAAACCACGGCGCAAGGGCATCGTCCGGCGTCTGCTTCGATGGTGCCTCACAGCCGTGCTTGTCGGGTGGTCGCTGCTCGCTCTCAGCCTCGTGTGCGTTCGTTGGATAAATCCGCCGTTCACCGCTGTGCACATCGAGCGGCGGGTGCAGTCCTGGATACACAGGAAGCCATATCACAAGCGGTACACCTTCGTCCGGCTCGACCGGATATCGCCCGACTTCCAGCACGCAGTGATCGCCGCGGAAGATGGACGTTTCTACGGGCACCACGGCTTTGACTGGCATGAGATGCAGACCGCGGTGGAGGCCAATTTGGAGAAAGGCCGCGGCCGCGGCGCTTCCACCATCACCCAGCAACTCGTGAAAAACCTGTTCTTCGGGACTGGCCGGTCTTTCTTGCGTAAGGGCGCCGAGTTCACATTGGTACCAGTAGCCGAGTTAGTCTTGGGCAAGCGCCGCATCCTAGAACTGTACCTGAACGTGGTCGAGTGGGGACCGGGTGTTTACGGGGCCGAAGCGGCATCACGATACCATTATCGGATCTCCGCAAATCGCGTCGACCGGGAGCAGGGCGCACGGCTGGCGGCCATCCTCCCGGCTCCGCTGCGGTGGCGGCCGGAACACATGAGCGACTACAGCGCGATCATCCTAGAGCGTATGCGTCAGATGGGCTGGTGATCCGTGGCGCGGGCAGACGGGATGTTTTCAGTATACGTTTTGATGCGGTCCGATTTCCGATCATCGCGCACCGGCTGCTTTTGGAAGATCTTCCGCGAAGAAAAGCCGAGATGACTCTCGGCTCAGCAGTCTTGACAGCTTGCGCCACGATCTGCCGGCGGACGGGTAGTTGAGGCCCTCAGCCTACGTACAGCCCCATGCGCTCTTTCACCAATTGGACGGTTTGATTGGCGATGGGGGCCACGCGCGCGGCGCCTTGGCGGAGGACGTTGGCGAGATAGCCCGGCTGGTTGATGATTTCGCGATAGCGTTGCTGGAAGGGTTCCAGGTGCGCGACGGTCATGTCGGCCACTTGCTTTTTCAAATCACCGTAGCGCATGCCGGTGAAGCGCGCCTTCATGGCCTCGTCGCTGTCGCCCGAAAAAGCCTGGTAAATGGCCAGCAAGTTGAGGACGCCGGGGCCGGCGTTATCGAAGTCCACTGCCGGGTTCGAATCGGTGGTGGCGCGCATGATGGTTTTGCGGATGGCGGCCGGCGGATCGAGCAATGCCACCGCGTGGTTCTGGCCGGCGGCCGATTTGCTCATCTTCTGTGTAGGGTCATCGAGGCCCATGATGCGCGCTCCCACCGCCGGCAGGCTGGTGCCGGGCACCACGAAGGTTTCGCCGTAGAGCGAATTGAAGCGCTGCGCGATGTCGCGGGTCAGCTCCAGGTGCTGGGCCTGGTCTTCGCCCACCGGCACGATGCCGGCCTGGTAGAGCAGAATGTCGGCGGCCATCAGCACGGGGTATTGCAGCAGGCCGGAGCCCACCGATTCCTGCTTTCCCGACTTGCCTTTAAACTGCGTCATGCGCTCCAGCCAGCCGATCGGCGTGACGCAGGTGAGCATCCAGGAAAGCTCGGCGTGCGCGGGCACCGCCGATTGCACCATAATGGAACAAGCGGTGGGGTCGATTCCGGCAGCCAGATAGAGCGCGGCTATTTCTTCGATCTTGCGGCGCAGCGCGGCGGGATCCTGGTAAACCGTCACAGCGTGCAGATCGACGATGCAGAAGATGCACTCATAATCGTTCTGAATGCGCACCCAATTCTTGAGGGCGCCCAGGTAGTTGCCGATGTGCAGGTTTCCGGTCGGCTGCATGCCGGAGAAGACTCGTGTTTTCATGGTTAGAGATACGGGAGTAAATCCTATCGTAAGCAATTTCGAAGTGCGGGTGGAAAAACTGGTGTACGGCGGCGACGGGCTGGCGCGTCTGGATGGGCGCGTAGTGTTCGCTCCGTTCGTGCTGCCGGGCGAGCGGATCCGCGCCACGGCGCGCAGCGAGAAGCCGGGGCTGGTGCAGGCGCGGACGCTCGAAGTGCTGGAGGCCGCGCCGGAGCGGGTGGCCGCCGGCTGCGCGGTTTTCGGCCGCTGCGGCGGATGCCACTATCAGCACGCGCCGTACGAATACCAGTTGCAAGCTAAGCGCGCCATCCTGGTGGAGGAGCTGCGGCGGATCGGGAAGATCGAACCGCCGGCCGAGATCGCGGTGGTGACGGGCCCCGCGTGGGGATATCGCAACCGCGCGCAGTTGCATGTCGAGGAGCGGAAGATCGGCTATCGCGAGCCGCGCTCGCACAGCCTGTGCGCGATTGACGATTGCCCGATCTCGTCGCCCAAGATTAACCAAGCCATTGCCAGCCTGAACCAGATGGCGCAGGAGCCGCGCTGGCCGCTGTTCATGGAAACCATCGAGGTGTTCAGCGACGAAGAGCGCGTGCAGATCAACGTCATCGACACCAAACGGCCGGTGGCGCGCCGCTTCTTCGAGTGGTGCGGCGAGCGGATTCCGGGGCTGGTGGAAGGCGCACTCGATTACGGCGGACATTTTCGCGTCAGCAGCAATTCCTTTTTCCAGGTGAACCGGTTTCTGGCCGATCGGTTGGTGGATGTGGCGCTTGATGGGGCCGGCGGCGAGACGGCTCTCGACCTCTACGCCGGGGTGGGACTATTTTCGCTGGCGCTGGGGCGGCGCTTCCGGCGGGTGAATGCGGTCGAAGCCGGCGGCGGCGCGGTGCGCGATTTACGCTTCAACGCCGAGCGGGCGGGCCTCGCGGGCGTCAAGGCGCAACAGGCCACGGCGGAGGCTGTGCTCGCAAAACTGGAGCGCACGCCCGACTTCGTGCTGGCCGATCCTCCGCGGGCGGGTCTCGGCAAAGCCATGGTGGAACGGCTGGCCGCGCTCAAGCCGCGGCGCCTGGCAATTGTGGCTTGCGATCCCGCCACGCTGGCTCGCGATCTGGCGGCGCTAACCGCGTCCGGCTACCGCATCGCCGGCATGACGCTGGTGGATCTGTTCCCGCAGACATTTCACCTGGAAACCGTGGTGCGGCTGGAGATCGGGTAGGCGCAATTCAGGCGAATTGCAGGAACAAGAACCATATATCATGGCCTATTTATTATTAACGAGTTTATGTGTTATAGTCTATTTATATTAGCCATTCTGATCGGCTGTAGCCTATGAGCAAAGCTGAGCTTGCTGGGCGATCCCGCTCAAACCTCGATCGACGCCTGAAAGAATTCACTCCGGCCAGCCGGTTCGCGCCACCTGTGCGAGGGTGGATCAGGGCCATCCGCGCGGCGCTCGGCATGTCCTCGGCGCAGCTCGCGAAGCGGCTTCGCATCGCGCAACCCTCCGTCGTCGCGCTCGAACAATCGGAAGTGAAGGGGACGATTCAACTGGCAACATTACGGCGGGTTGCGGCGGCATTCGATTGCACTCTGGTCTATTCGCTGGTGCCGAACCAGCCGCTGAAGACGATGGTCCGCGAACGGGCCCGGCTGTTCGCGCGGCGGCGCATCGAGCCAGTGGAGCATTCGATGCTGTTGGAGAACCAGGCGGTAACCGCCAGGCCCAAGGACGCCGAGGCCCAGCTCGATGAGATTGTCCGGCGCACTAACCCACGGCTGTTCTGGGACTAGCCGTGAACCATACTCTCGAACCGGACAATGCCGCAGCACTGCTCACGCCGGAGGAAATCCGCGATCTGATTCCGGCGCACATAGCCTATCGCTCCGAGTTGAACGAGGCCGAGCAGGAGAATATCGCGCGCGCTCAGGAATGGGCGCTCGGCCCGCGACGGCGCGATCTGCTGAGCGAAAAATTCGCCAAGGCGCTGCACCGGCGCATGCTCGGCGACGTGTGGCGATGGGCCGGCCGCTTCCGAACCAGTCAGCGGAACATGGGGATTGACTACTGGCTGATACCAACCGAGCTTCGCAAGCTGCTTGACGACACCAAAGCGTGGATCGAATTCAAGACCTATCCCGCTGACGAGATCGCGGTTCGTTTTCATCACCGGCTGGTCCTGATCCACCCGTTTCCGAACGGCAATGGCCGTCACGCACGCTTCATGGCCGATCTTCTCATCATGCGGCTCGGCGGCGAACGGTTTTCATGGGGACGGGAGAGCCTGCGGGATCCCGGCATTGCACGGCAGCAGTATATCGCTGCCTTGCGCGCCGCTGACAATCACGACATCGCACCTTTGCTGGCTTTCGCGTGGGAATGAGATTTCGGGGACGCTCTCGAAAATACACCGCAAGTCATTGAAAACACGTTGTGGCCTCCAGAGCCGAAACCGCGACTTGCCACGGTCGACAAGCTAGGCCATTTTCATCGCTGCTGGTGCGCGATCGCCGCCCATGAAAACAGGCTACGAAACTCCGAAATCCGGCGGGCAGCCTATTTCGGGGTTTGGTGGATTTCCCGCATCCGGCTTTCCGACTGGTTTCATCGTAGACTCACGAACGCGCGCTCATAGGCCCCTGCAGCCGCAATACGCTCAGGGAGCCAAACACCCGTTCCTCGGGGAACTGGCTGGTGCCGTGCGACGATACCTTGTGACGCCTTCCGTTCTTCGCCTTTCGATACAGCTTGATCGGAAGGTCCGGGATCTTGCTCGGTGTGCCAGGCTCATCGCCAATCACCGCTCCTTTCCTCCTTCACAAGCACACCAGCAGCAAGGGCCCTTCCCTCCACCGGCGTTACCCGGCTTCGTCGGTACATCTGACCCTTTCCGACGCCCAGATGGTCCGCCATTCTTGCGACGACGTTTGGGGATTGCGACTCCCCGACCATCCCGGGCCTCCCCCACTGACGCAGACTACCTTCCTCGCATGCCGTGCTCACTACCCCGGTGGTCCGGATGGGTAATCGATGGTTGTATCGTTGGCGCGCTCCCGCGCCGGGCATTTCCCGATCCGCTCGGCCTTCCCCAATCATCTGCTGGGTCGGCGTCCACATTGCCGCTTTCGAGGCCTGCTCGAGCTTCACGCGCATTACGGCCTGCCAGGTTGCTTGGCCGCCAAAAGTGGGCTTTATCACGAGGTTTCGCCCAGCCCGGTTTCCCAAGCTGGCCGCTCGATAGCTATCGAATCTAACCATCAACTATTCGAGTGGGTCCTTCCCCCACTGGCAATCTGCCCCTTTGGGGCACACAGACGAATCTCGGATCGACTATGATCTTCGCCTCATCCGCCAGCCCATCGGCGATCGGATCACCCGTACCGTTCGCACGCCACCGGCCGCCTGATTGGCGTTGCTTCTGCGCACACCAGTGATGCGCCGGCTGACGTTGTCTCGGCGGGCGCAAGTCCCGATGAATCGCGCCTGCCCCGAAAAGCCGGCTGGGTCGCGGGCTCAATCGCCCAGCAAACACCCCCCTCCCCGTTGTAAAATAAACAGTTTAAGGACATCTCCAAATGCAGAACACGCTGTTGACGAAGTTTATTCAGAAGAACCTCCGGACCGATGTGCCTACGTTCCGGCCGGGCGATACCATTCGCGTCCACGTCAAGATCAAGGAAGGCGACAAGGAGCGGCTGCAGGCTTTCGAAGGTGTGATGATTGCCCGCAACAATACGGGACTCGGTGAGACCATCACGGTTCGCAAGGTCAGCTTCGGACAAGGCGTGGAACGCATCTTCCCCGTGCACGCCCGCATCATCGACCACATCGACGTTGTCCGCACCGGCCGCGTCCGCCGCGCCAAGCTGTATTATCTGCGCAACCTCAAGGGCAAAGCGGCCCGCCTCCGCGAGCGCGAATAGCGTCCAGACTCCATGCGGCCCGACGCGGCGTGTGGCAAAATCCGTTGCCAGGCCACCATCGAGCGCGAGTTGCGCGCGCGCGGTTTTCACTCGGTGGCTGGCGTGGATGAGGTCGGCCGGGGCGCGCTGTTCGGACCGGTGGTGGCGGCCGCCGTCATCCTCTCTCCCGACCGCGCCATACGCGGCCTCAACGACAGCAAGCTGCTGTCGCCGGAGCGCCGCGAAACGCTCGCCGCGCGTATCCGCGAACGCGCGGTGGCTTGGGCCGTGGCCGCGGCCGATTCGGCCACCATCGATTCCATCAACATCTACCAGGCCTCTCGCCAAGCCATGCGGATGGCCGCCGGCCGTCTCAACCCCGCGCCCGATTTCCTGTTGGTGGACGCCGTGTCGCTCGATGTGGATGTGCCGCAGCGCGCGCTGATCAAGGGCGACGCGCGCTGTCACGCCATCGCTGCCGCCTCTATCGTCGCCAAGGTCTGGCGTGACGAGTTGATGCGCGTGTGGGACGCCGTCTTCCCGGCTTACGGCCTGGCCTCCCACAAGGGCTATTGCACGCCCGAACACCTGCGCGCCCTCCGCGAATTCGGCCCCACGCCTCTGCACCGGCTCAGCTTCGATCCCGTGCGCGCGCACGCCCGCGTTCTGTTCCCGTGTGACCGGCAATTGGAGCTCTTCGAGACGGCGGTGGCCGTATGACGCCTCGCTCGCCGGGGCCCGACGTTCCGCACAACGATTTGCCTCCAGGCGCCCAGCCGCCGATTGCCGCGCGCCCGGTCTACCGCTGGTATCACATGCTGGAGGCCGCGGCGCTGATCGCTGTGTGTACCGCCATGGGCCTCTTCCTGCTGGTCTTTCCCTGGAGCGCATTCTGGGAAGCTAATTCTTACGTGCTGCAAGTGCCCGCCATTCAGGACTACTGGTCGAGCCTGTACCTCCGCGGCGCAGTGAGCGCGCTGGGACTCGCGAACCTGTTCTTCGCGCTGGTCGATCTGGTTCGTTTCCGCCGCTTCTTCGAGCCGTAAATGCGCCGCTTGCTGCTGCTGGTGGTTGCGATCGTCGTCTACGGTTCGCTCTACCCGTGGCATTTCACATTCGCCGGCCGGCCCGAACCGCTGTCGGTGCTGCTTCATTCCTGGCCGCACGAATGGGACCGGTTCATGCTGCGCGATGTCGTGCTCAACGTGCTGTTGTATATGCCGCTGGGCGCGGTCGCCTGTCTGGCGTGGCTGCCCCGCTTCCCGCGCGCCGCGGCAGCCGCCGCCACAGCCTTCGGCTTTGCGCTCTCCCTCTCCATGGAGTTGCTGCAGAACTATGTTCCGGGCCGCGTCACCAGCCTGTCCGACCTGGCGACCAACACCCTCGGCGCGGCGGCGGGTGCATTCCTGGCGGTGGTGTTCGCGCCTGAAACCATCCCATACCTTTATAGCCAGGTGCGGCGTGCCTCGCCGGGCGCCGCTTTGTTGCTGGCCTGCTGGGGCGGCTATCAGCTTTACCCGTTTTTCCCCATCCTCAGTTCCACGCGCTTGCGGCAGGCGGTCCACACGCTGATCGTCACGCGCACTCTTTCTCCCGTCTCGGCGTGGGCTGCCGCCGCGGAATGGTTTGCCGCCGCGCTGGCGCTGGAAGCCGTCTTCGGACCATGGCGCGCGTCCTGGTTGGCCGGCGCCATGCTGGTGGCTCTCGGGCTGAGGGTCTTTATGCCCTCCCGCTCGCTCGCACCCGAAGAGCTGGCCGGCGCGGCTCTCGCGCTGCTCGCCTGGGAGATCCTGCCGTCGAAGCGCCGTCTGCCGGTCGGAGTGTGGATGGCGCTGTCGGCAATCCTCGTGGTCGAGCTGGCGCCTTTCCATTTCACCCGGCACGCGGCGCCGTTTTCCTGGGTTCCCCTCGGCGCCACCTTCGAAAACGAACGCTGGGGCGCGCTGGTAATTCTGTTGCGGAAGGCGTTCCTCTATGGCGCCGCCGTCTGGCTGCTGGTCCGCTCCGGGATTCGGTACCCGGTGGCCGGCGGCGCACTGGCCGTGGCGTTATTCATCCTCGAAACGGTCCAGCGTTACCTGCCTGGCCGCACGCCCGAGATCACCGATTCCCTCGTCGTCGTGGTGATGACCGCGGCGCTCTGGGCGCTCGCCGGCCGGCGCCCGCCGAGGGCAGCTGAATAAGCTGCGGTAGAATGAGCCAGGAGCGCATCCATGCGATTGAGCATTGCAATCCTTTGCCTCTGCTTTGTAGCCGGAGCCGCCGAAATTCCGGCCGGAGCGCATGTTGCCTTACAGTTGGTCAACGCGGTCGACACTCGCACCGCACAAGTGGGCGACTACGTTTACCTGCGCACCGCCAGCCCCATCGCCGGCGGCGGCTAGATTCTGGTTCCGGTGGGCAGCTACGTGCAAGCCGCCGTATCGCGCGCGCAACGCAGCGGCCGTGTGAGCGGCCGCGCCGAGCTGGCCATCCGCATCGAAACCCTTACTTTCCCGGACGGCAAGGAAATTCGCATCAATCCGCACCTGAGCTCGGTGGACTCCGCCGGTTCGGGTCAAAAGGTAGATGCGAGCGAGGGCGACATCAAGCAGGCCTCGGGCCACGATGTAGACGCCGCACGAATGGCCACCACGGCCGGCACGGGAGCCGCTATCGGCGGCCTGGCAGAGCGGTCCTGGTCCGCCGCCGGAATCGGTGGCGCAGCCGGTGCGGGCGTCGGCCTGGCTGTCGTGCTCCTCACCCGAGGCAAAGAAGTAGAACTGCGCCAGGGCACCACCGTCGACGTAGTCTTCGATCGCGCCGTTCCGCTGGAGTAGGCGCCGGCATGCCCGGCAGATCGTGGCGCGGGCTAGCCGCCGTGGCGCGGGCTGTCCAGCCTGCTGAGTCGAGAGTCTTCTCGACTCTTCTCGCGCATGACCGTATTCGGTTTAGTATGGGTCTTCGGCCTGGCGTCGCAGCCAGGGTAGGGCACGCTTTAGCTTGCCCGTACAAGGACCTCCGTGCCTATCACTTTCAAATCACCCGCGCCGACCGTGGCGCACGCACTCGTGCGTGCCGTGTCGGCACTCGTGCCGACACTCGCTCGTAGTCCGTGCCTATTCATTCTTGTCCTGTCGCTTTGTACCCATGCGCTAGCCGCACAAAATCACGGAGCCATCTCCGGAACGGTGCGCGATGTCGCGGGCGCTCCCGTTCCCTTCGTCGAAATCACGCTACGCGGCGATCACACCGATTTCAGCCGGTCGCTGGCTGCCGATTCGAGCGGGAAGTTTCGCGTCGCCAATCTCGCTCCAGGTCCGTACACCCTCGTCCTGATATCGCCGGTCTACGGCATCTCTGTCTCAACTGTAATGGTCGAAGACGGCAAAAGCACCGATCACGAGATAGTCCTCAACAACCCAACCCCGCCCGGCGACGAGGCTGCCCCCCGCGCCTACCTGGACTTGATTCACGACCATGCGGAAATCGCGCCCGGCCAGCAGGGCAGTACCACCGAAGGCGCCGGCCCGTATGCCTTCCGCGCCAATATGAGTTTCAACGCCAACGGGCAACGCGGCCAGAACAACCGCTTCCTGCTGGATGATGTGGATAACAACGACAACTGGACCGGCGGCGCCCTGCTCAATCCACCGGCCGAGGCGATCGCCGGAGTGAGTCTGTTGGATGGTTACATTCCCGCTGCGTCGGGTCACGCGACCGGCGCCAGCGTCAGCGTGTACACCCGCTCCGGATCGCGCGAACTGCATGGAGCCGCGCACGAGGAGTTCGGCAATTCCGTTCTCGATTCGCGCAATTTCTTCGATGGCGCCCGCAAGCCCGCGACGACGGCGAATCAGTTCGGCGGCAACCTGGGCGGTCCCGTCCGCAAGGGCGGCTGGAACTTCTTCGCCGACGTGGAAGGCCTGCGCTCGCGCCAGGGCCTGACCGTAATCTCCACCGTGCCCACCGCCGCGCAAAAGCTCGGCGATTATGCATTCGCGCCGATTTACAATCCCTTCACCATCGCTCCCACGTCCTCCGGCATCTTCGAGCGGCAGCCGTTCCCGAATAACCAGATTCCGCAGAGCTTGTTTTCACCGGCGGGCGAGAAGTTACTAGCTTTGTATCCCGATCCGAATTTGCCGGGCGGCGCCGATAACTACCGTTACTCTCCATCGGCTCCTCACAACGCCGGTTGGTTTCATGGCCGCGCAGGCAAGATCCTGTCCGGGAACAACTTCTTGTCCGTGGCCGCCGGATACGAACACGAGCGCGAGCAATCGCCCGGTGCGCTGCCCGCGCCCGCCGGGCTGCCGCTTGCGCAGAGCAGTCTGGGCAGCGACATCGCTCAAAATGCGGACGATGCCAACATGACCTCCAACGCCTGGGATGCTGTAGTCGCCGAGACTGCGGCGCTAAGCGCTTCGCTCGTCAATGAATTCCGCGCCGGCGCGGTGTCGCTCGATCTCCAGGCGCAGCCACTTGACCAAGGGATGAATTGGTCGACCGCTCTCGATATTCCGGGCTTGAGCGGCGCCGGCCTTCCCACCGTCAGCCCGACCGGATTCACTTCCCTGGGAGCCGCCGGCGCCGCGCCGTTCCAGCTCCGCATGTCGAATTACCAGCTCGAAGACACGGTGCGTTGGACTACCGCGCACCACGTCTGGCAGTTCGGCGTTCAGGCGATCCGCCGCTTTGCCGATGGCGACGCGGGCAATGTCTCCAGCCGCGGCACCTTTCTCTTCACTCCCGATTACACCAGCCAGGAAGGCTCCGCCGCGCCCACCGGCGATTCCATCGCATCGCTGTTGCTTGGGTTTCCTTCCGAAGTCGAGCGCGACGTTCAGTTCTCTCCGTACCACCTGCGCGCCTGGGAGCTATCCGGTTTCGCTGGCGACCAGATTCGCCTGGGCCGGCTGACCATCAACGCGGGCCTGCGTTATTCCCTCTATCTGCCGCTCACCGAGACCGCGGACCGGATGGTAAACTTCAATTATTCGAGGACCGCTCCGGCGCTCGATCAATTCGCCGGTCAAGGCGGCGTGAACCAATATGCCGGCCTGGGTTTCAACAAGCGCGCGCTGGCACCGCGGGTGGGTTTCGTTTTCAATCTTTCTCCGAGCGGCTCTACCGCGCTGCGCGGCGGATTCAGCACGGACTACGATTCCGGAACCTATCTCGCGGAAGGCATCCTGGCGCGGAATCCGCCGTATGCGTCGCTGCTGGATATGATCAATGGCACCTTTCAGCTTGGGGCCAATCTCACCGCCGGATTGCCCGCCCCAGCGGCGGTCTCGCTTCTCAACGCGCAGGCTCTCAACGCGGCTCAGGGCAGCATCAACGCCATTCAACCGGAGAATTACACTCCCTATGCGGACCAGTGGGACCTGTTTCTCGAACACCGGCTGGGATTGCGCCTGGTGCTGGAGATCGGCGGCGTGGGGTCGATGGGCATTCACCT
>PLOR01000066.1:0-17500 GCA_003142185.1 Bryobacterales bacterium | reverse complement strand
CTGCTGAGTTACTCGCAGTCCAAGTCGGTGGACGATTCGGTGGCGCCATTTAGCGATCCACTAAGCCGGCCCGCCGCGCCGCAGGATACTTACAACGCGCGCGGCAACCGCGGGCTGTCTCCCTTTGACATCGCTCAGCGCGCTGTCTTGACCGCGCAATACGATCTGCCGCACCGGGCAGGCCGCGGCTGGCTTGCGCCGATCACCCGTGACTGGCGCGCCAGCGCTATGATTACTTTGCAAACAGGTTTTCCCTTCACGCCGGAGCTGGCGGTCAACAGTCTGAACAACGGCGGCTTCCAGCTCCCCAACCGCACAGGCAACGGCGCTCTGCCGGCGGGTCAGCGTTCCTATCTCGATTGGTTCAACTCGAGCCTGGGTGCGGCAAACAGCGCGTTCCAAGTTCCCGCGCTCTATCACTACGGTGACTCCGGTTTCGACATATTGCGCGGACCGGGACTGGCTAACCTGGATGCCGCATTAAGCCGAAGCTTCCGTCTCCGTGACAGCCTGCACCTGGAGACGCGGCTTGCCGCTACGAATCTTTTGAATCGCGCTAACTTCGCGCTGCCCAACCGTTACCTCGGCGTCGAATCTTCCGGCGTCATCAGTCACACCGTCACCCCCGCGCGGCAACTGCAACTGTCAGTCCGGGTGGCGTGGTAAGCCAACGGGTACTCGGCGATCGAGCCTGTGCTTGCAAGCGGGCCGTTTTGTACTAAGCTCACTAATGTGAGCGACAACATTAAGGCTATGCGTGTCACGCGTGTCGTGGCGATGACCGTTGGGATGGCGGTGGGGCTCTCCGCGCTCACCTGGTACGTGATCACCGGCTCATTTGGCGGGGTTGGGGAGTCAATTGCCGCTGGGCTGCTATATCTGTTGCCCATCCTGGCGCTGCAGGCCGTGTTGGAACGTCCGATGCGCCGCTGGATGGCTCCGGCCCGGCCTCCGATGTACTGGGTCATTTTCGTCGCGTTCAAACTCACGATCGCCCTGGCGGCCGCGGCGGTTGGAAATCTCCTCATGCTGCTGACGCGGCTCGCGAAGACCTGGAGCGGGTTGTATACCGCAGACCGGGTTGTAGTTGTCGTCATGGTGTTGTTTGCCTGCGGTATAGAACTGTACGCGAGCACCCGGAGCCGTCTCGAGTCTCGCAACCGCCAGCTCGAAGAGAGAGTGGAAACCGAGAGCCGCGCGCTCCAGGTTCATCAGGAGGATTTCGAGCGTGCCCGTGAAATCCAGCAGGCGCTCATGCCCATTACGTTGCCGCAAATTGACGGATGCGATCTGGCGGCCGGATGCCAGCCCGCGCGCATGGTGGGCGGCGACTACTTCGATGCCATCCGCCTCGGCGGCGCCCGCGCAGCGATTGCCATCGGCGACGTCTCCGGCAAGGGCATGGCGGCCGCGCTGCTAATGTCCAACCTGCAGGCCATCGTGCGCGCCTTCGCTCCCGGCGGCCTGGCGCCCCATGAGTTGTGCGCCAAGGCCAACCAGCTCATCGCAGGAAATGTCGCGCCCGGCAAGTACATTACGTTCTTCTACGCCATCGTCGACACCGCGCGCATGACTCTCGATTACTGCAACGCCGGCCACAATCCGCCCATCCTGCGCCGCCGCGATGGCGCCATCGAACGGCTCGGCGAAGGCGGCCCGGTGCTCGGCGTTCTGCCCGGCGCGACTTACGCGGCCGGCGCCGCCGAACTGCGCTCCGGCGATTGCCTGGTGCTCTACACCGATGGCATCAGCGAGGCCTTCAACGCCGCCGACGAGGAATTCGGCGAGGAGCGCCTCATCGGTGCGCTCGACCAGCCGGCCGGCCGCGCCGAAGAGAGCCGCCAGCGCATCATGGCCGCCGTAACCAAATTCTCGAACGGCAATTTCCACGACGACGCCACCATGATGATCGTGTCCATGCGCTGAGCCTCCTGCCCAGCCTGCTGAGCAATCGTGGCGCGGACTGTCAAGCCTGCTGAGTCGAGAGTCGTCTCGACTTTTCTTCGCGGGAAGCCTCGCCCGCCGGCCCGCGCCACGCGCGCTTGCTACAATCGAAAGTTCAACACGCATGTCTGAAGATTCCATACGGGAACTGGTCGCCGGTTCTCTCGAGCGGATTCGCGCCGCGCGCACCCTCGAGGAACTGGAAGCGGCGCGCGTCGAGGTGCTGGGCCGCAAGGGCGCGCTCGCCATCGCCGGCAAGGAAATGGGCAAGCTGCCGCCCGATGCGCGCGCCGCCTTCGGCAAGCTGCTCAACGGCGCCAAGCAGACGCTCGAACAATCCTACGAAGCCCGCAAGCGGAGCCTGGACGAAGGAGCGCTCTCCCGGCGCCTGGATGGCGAATGGCTCGACCTCACGCTGCCCGCTCCCGGCCCGCGCCGCGGCCATCTGCATCCCATCACCCGCATCCAGCGCGAGCTCGAAGAACTGTTCCGCTCGCTCGGCTTCGCGGTGCTCGATGGGCCGGAGGTGGAAACCGAATACTACAACTTCGACGCTCTCAACATTCCGGCCACTCATCCGGCGCGCGACATGCAGGACACGTTCTGGCTGGAGGGCGGCAACCTGCTCCGCACCCACACTTCGCCGGTGCAGGTGCGCGGCATGGAGCGGCTGGGCCCGCCGCTGCGCATGATCGCGCCCGGCCGGGTCTTCCGCAACGAAAGCGTGGACGCGTCGCACGAGCACACCTTCTATCAACTAGAAGGCATGATGATCGATCGCGACGTTTCCGTCGCCCACCTGCTCTATTTCATGAAGACCCTGCTGGCCGCCATCTTCCACCGCGAAGTAACCGTGCGGCTGCGGCCGGGATATTTCCCGTTCGTCGAGCCGGGTTTCGAGCTGGACATTCAATGCCTGATTTGCGGCGGCCCGGGCTGCCCTGTGTGCAAGCAGAGCGGCTGGGTGGAACTGCTGCCCTGCGGCTTGGTGAATCCCAATGTGCTGCGGATGAGCGGCATCGACCCGGGCGAGTGGAACGGCTTCGCCTTCGGCCTCGGCCTGACGCGCCTGGCGATGATGCGCTACGGGATTGACGACATCCGCCATTTGCAGGGCGGCGATTTGCGTTTCTTGGAACAGTTTTGACGGTGGGACGATCTTGAAATTCTCTTACAATTGGATCCGCGAGTTGGTGGCGGACCTCGATTGCGCGCCGGCGCCGCTCGAGCGGCTCATCACCATGAAGACCGCCGAGTGCGAAGGCATCGAACCGGCCGGCGCATTGCTGGCGGGCGCCGTCATCGCGCACGTGGAAACGGCCGAGCCCGCCGCCGGCCACAATGTGACGGCCATCGTGAACCTTGGCCCGCTGGGCCGCAAGACGGTGGTCTGTGGCGCCCCCAATTGCCGGCCCGGCTTGACCACCGTGTGGGCGCCAGTCGGCAGGAAAATAATCGACGGCGTCGAAAGCGATGGCATGCTGGCCAGCGGCGCGGAACTCGGAATAAATAAGGACCACTCCGGCATCATCGAAATCGAGGGCGCGCCCGGCGATCCGGTGCCCGGCTGCGCACCCGACAGCATCATCGAAATTGACAACAAGAGCCTCACCCACCGGCCGGATCTGTGGGGCCACGTTGGAATGGCGCGCGAAGTCGCGGCAATTCTGGGTCACAAGCTGGTCGATCCCGTCAAACCGGACCTGCTGCCCCGCACCGCCAGCCGCGTACGGATTGCGATCGAAGATCTGGACCTGTGCCCGCGTTACAGCGCGCTCGAGTTTGACAACGTAAAGGTGCAGCCGTCGCCGGTCTGGCTCCAATACCGGTTGAGCGCGCTCGGGTTGAACCCCATCAGCAACATCGTCGATATGACGAACCTGCTGATGGCGGAGCTGCCTCAGCCGACGCACGCGTTTGACGCCGACAAGCTCTCCGGCGATACCATCTTCATCCGGCCCGCGCATCCGGGCGAGCGGTTCCGCGGCTTGAACGATGAGGACTACACGCTGGATGCAAGCAACCTGGTGATCGCCGACGCCTCCGGGGCCATCGCGCTGGCCGGCGTGATCGGCGGCGCGTCCACCGCCATCAGTGACAAGACCACGCGGGTGGTGCTCGAAAGCGCCAACTTCCAGGCCGCCTCCGTCCGCAAGACCTCGTCGGCGGTGAAGCTGCGCACCGACGCTTCCATCCGCTTCGAAAAAGCGCAGGACCCAGCCAACACGGTGCGCGCCCTTGCCCGCGCCGTCGAGCTGCTGCGCGAAATCTCGCCGGGCATTCGCATCGTGGGCGGCGTGGCGGACCAAATGAAAGAAATGCCCGCGCCGCCGCCCATCGAGTTGCGGCTCGAATGGCTGAGGCGCAAGCTGGGCCGCGCGCTCGAGCCGGCCGAAGTCCGCCGTATTCTGGAGCGCCTCGAGTTCGGCGTCGCCGAATCGAAGCCCGGCGTGTTTTTGGTTTCCGTGCCTTCCTGGCGCGCCACCAAGGATGTTTCGATGGCCGACGACCTGGTGGAAGAGGTCGGCCGCATGATCGGCTACGATTCCATCGCTCCGGTGGCGCCGCTGGTGGCCGCTGCCGTGCCGCCCGCCAATCCGGAGCGTAAGTTCCAGCACGAAGTGCGCGATGTGCTGGTGGATCTGGGCTTCACCGAGGTCTACAATTACTCGTTCGTCAGCGAAGAGGCCGTGCGCGCGTTCGGCTTCGCGCCCGAGGCGCACCTGCGCGTGAGTAACCCCATCGCCAGCGACCAGGCCCTCATGCGCGCATCCCTGTTGCCGGGCCTCTGGCACAACATCCAGGAAAACGCCAAGCACCGCGAGCTGTTCCGCATTTTCGAAATCGGCCTGGAGATTCATAAACGCGAGCAGGGCTTGCCCGAGGAAGTGCCGCACCTCGCGGCGGCGTTGTTCGCGCGGCAGGGCGATGGCGCGGCGGGCCTGGACGAGATTCGCCACGCGGCTGAATGCCTGATGCCGGGAGCGCAGGCGCAACCGGCCGCCGCCGCTCCGTGCGAGCATCCCGCACGCGCCGCCGACCTTTTCTGGAAGGGCGAGCGCGTGGGCCGCGTCTTCGAGCTGCACCCGTCGCTGATCGAGACCGGCCGCGCGGCGGTGCTCGATCTCGATTTGGACCGCGTGCGCGCGCTCGCCGGCGCCGCCGAGCTGCGCTACACGCCCATCCGCCGCTATCCCTCCTCGGCTTTCGATCTGTCGGTGATTGCCGGCTTGCGCGACCCCGCGGGAGAGCTGCAGAGCAAAGTGCGCTCCTTCGCCGGGCCGCTGGTGGAATCGGTCGAGTTCCTGCGCCAGTACTCCGGGCCGCCGCTCGAAGCCGGGCAAAAGAGCGTCTCCTTCCGCCTGACCGCTGGCTCGCCCGAACGCACGCTTTCGAACGATGAGACCACCGCCATCCGCGCCCGCATCATCGAAGGCATGCGCGCGCTAGGCTACGATCTGCGCGTCTGAGTGAAAGTGGGGCAGGGTCCCGACAGTCGGGGACCTGCCCCACCAGGCGCTGGCAAGCTAAAGCATGCCCTAGCCTATTGCGCGAGAACTTCGAGGTAGCGCGCTACCGCCTCGATGCCGCGGTAGAAATTCGGCAGATGGAACTTCTCGTTGGGGGCGTGCAGATTGTCGTCGGGCAAGCCGAAGCCCATCATGACGCTAGGCACGCCGAGATACTTGTCGAACACGCCGACGATCGGAATCGACCCGCCCGACCGGATGTACACCGTGTCCTTGCCGAAGATTTGTTTCATCGCTTCGGCCGCGGCCTGGATGTACGGATTGTCGGGGTCGGTCAGCGACGGAGCCCCAGCGCTCAGCAGTTTCACTTCGGCCGTCACGCCCTTCGGACACGCCGCTTTCACCGCCGCCTGAAACTGCGCTATCGCTTCGTCCACCCGCTGGTCTCCCACCAGGCGCGTGCTGATCTTGGCCACGGCGCGCGCCGGGATCACGGTCTTCGCGCCTTCGCCTACAAAGCCGCCCTTGATGCCGTGCACCTCCAGCGTGGGCCGCGCCCACACCCGCTCGAACAACGGAACCCCGGGCTCGCCCACCAGTTCCTTGGCGCCCATTTCCTTCTCGGTATATTCCTTCTCATCGAAGGGGAGCCGCGCCCATGCCGCGCGCTCCTTGGCCGCCGGCGGCACTACTCGATCGTAGAACCCCGGGATTCGGATATGGCCGCCGCGGTCCTTGAGCGCGCATAGAATCTCCGCGATGGCCATGATCGGGTTCGGCGCCGCGCCGCCATAGACGCCCGAATGCAGGTCATGATCGGCGCCCTGTACGGCCAGTTCGTAGTACACCAACCCGCGCAGTCCGATGCAGATGGTGGGCATCTCGGGCGCGAACATCTCGGTGTCGCACACGATGGCCGCGTCGGCCTTCAGACGCGGCGGCTTGCTCTTCACGTACGCCTCGATGTGCTCGCCGCCGGTTTCCTCTTCACCCTCGAGCAGGAACTTCACGTTCACGGGGAGCTTGCCGTGAGTCTTCATGAGACTTTCGACGGCTTTGATCTGGATGTAGACTTGCCCCTTGTCGTCGCAGGCGCCGCGGCAGAAAATGTCGTTGCCGCGGATGGTGGGCTCGAACGGCGGCGACTTCCACTCATCCAGCGGATCCGGCGGCTGCACGTCGTAATGACCATAGAACAGCACCGTCGGCTTGCCCGGCGCGCCCAGCCATTCGCCATAGACCAGCGGATTGCCGCCGTTCGCGTCTTCGATCAACTCGGCCGAAGTCATCCCGGCGCCGAGCAGTTCGTTCCTGGCGAACTCGGCCGCGCGCCGGATATCCGGTTTGTGCTCGGAAAGCGCGCTGATGCTTGGAATCCGCAGAAATGTCTTCAACCCTTCGAGAAACTCGGCTTGGTGTTCTTGAAAGTAGGTCATGAAGGCTCCTAAATCGTTCGGATACGGGCGTTGGCAGGTCGGGGACCTGCCCCACCAAAATTGGCAAGCTAAAGCATGCCCTACCATTACATCATCGCGACCGGCGGCGCAGGCTCGTTCGGGTCGCCGGCGGCGCGGAGCGGCACTTTGATCAGCGCGAAGGCGATCAAACCGATCACCACCACTCCCACCAAGTAAGATGGATTCGAGAAAATCACCGGCAGGTTCTTATCCTGAAAATCGTACATGGCTTTGACCAGGCCGGCCAGCGCCTCGCCGGCGATCAGGCCCGAGGCCGAAAGAATGCCCACGTTTTCGACGCGTGCCCGCTGCGCTTCATTCAACCGGCCGCGTTTGGCCATCGAATCGGTGAACCAGCGAAGCATACCGCCGACGAAGATTCCCGACGTGGTGGCGATGGGCAGATACATTCCGATGGCTACCAGCATGGGGCTTTTCACTTTGAACATAATCATGGCGATACCAAGCAGAATGCCGGTAATCACCAGCGGCCAGGCCATATCTCCTCCCACGATGCCTTGCGCCAGCGAAGCCATCAGCCCGGCCTGCGGCGCGGAAAGCGCCTTGTCGCCGAAGCCCGTGCCGCCTTTATTGATGTTGCCCTGGTAGAGGATCATCAACGGGAAGTACATCACCAGGCTCGCCACCACCACGGCTATCAGTTCGGTGATCTGGATGCTGCGCGGCGTGCCGCCCAGGATGTAGCCGACCTTGAAATCCTGCAATAGCTCGCCCGCCACGGCCGAGGAGACGCACACCACCGCGGCCACGCCCAGCACCGCGATGACGCCGCCGGTGCCGGAAACGCCCATCGAAACCATCAGCAGCGCCGCGATCACCAGCGTCGAAAGCGTCAGCCCCGAAATGGGATTGTTGGAGGAGCCGATGACGCCGACCAGGTAGCCCGATACGGTGGCAAAAAAGAAGCCAATGATGAGCATCACCAGCGCGGCCGCGATGCCGCCGGCGATTAGTCCGGAAAGGTAGACGTACAGCACGCACATCAGCAGGAAAGTGCAACCGATTAGCGCGAACACGGTTCGGGAGCTCATGTAGCGCTCGGTGCGGACCACGGATTCGGCCGCGGGAGCGCCGCCGCGCAGTTCGGAAAAGGCGCGCCCCAACCCCGCCAGCAGGTTCTTGCGCATGCGGAACAGCGTGTAGCAGGTGCCCACCATCATGCTGCCCACGGCAATCGGCCGCACGATGAAACGCCAGATGGCGTTGGCCAGCCCCAGCCAGCTTTCGTCCGTGGCGCCGGCAGGCAGATAGGTTTGCAGTTGCGGACCCAGGAAGAAGATGAGCAGCGGGATGAGCAAGCCCCACGCCACCACGCTGCCGGAAAAATTGAGCGCGGCCAGTTCCGGCCCGATGATGTATCCCACGCCGATATAGGCCGGGCTGACGGTGGGCGCGGCGAAAGTGGAGACTCCGCCCGCGCCGAGCACCTGCTTGCTGCCCAGCGGGCCCAACCGCAGTGTGCTCGATCCCAGCTTTCCCACCGGAAAAAAGAAATCGCGGTCCGGCGCGAAAATGTTGATCACGCCACCCAGGTAAACCAGCGCGCCGAAGCCCATGTTGTAAAAGAGATACTTGGCGGCCTTGGCGCCGGCCTGCCCGGCCTTGTGAATCTCGGCTGCCGCCACCGATTCGGGAAACGGCAGCTCCGGGTCTTCCACCATCACGCGGCGGATGAGGGAAACGAAAAGCACGCCGAGCACGGAGCCTACCAGCATCAGCGAGGTGGCTTTGAGATAGGCCGGATCTGCGGCCAGCGCCCACATGCTGGCCCAGAATCCCAGGTGCTTCGGAATCACCGGCGGCGCCCACACGTGCGCCAGATAAAACGCCGGCAAAGTGAACACAGCGCCCGCCGCCACCGATTCGCCGATAGTGCCCGCGGTGCGCGCGATATTCTCTTCGAGAATGCTTCCCCGGCCCAGGCGGAGAACGGCCATGCCGATCACCGCCGCCGGGTAAGTGGCCGCGATGGTCTGGCCGGCGCGCAGGCCCAGGTAGGCGTTGGCCGCCCCCAGCACCACCGTCATCATCAACCCCAGCAGCAGCGCGCGCCAGGTCAACTCGCGCATCTTCACGTTTTCCGGCACGAACGGCCGGTGTTTCGCGGGCATCATTGGAGGTGCGTCCTCACTTTCTCGCTGAGAGCTTTGCCATCCACGGTCTTGCCGGCCAATCGGGCCTGCGCCGCTTTCATTACGACGCTCATCTGCTTGAGGGAGGTGGCTCCGGTTTCCGCCAGCGCGGCGGCAACGGCCTCGTCCAGCTCGGCCGCGGTGGCAGCGGCCGGGAGGTAGCTCTCGATCAGCGCGCGCTCGGCTTCCTCTTTATCCGCCTGCTCGGTGCGGCCGGCCTTGCGAAACGCGTCGGCGGCGTCGATGCGTTGTTTGATGAGCGACTTGAGCACCTGCATTTCGGCCGCCTCGTCGAGCGGCTTGGGCGAATCCACCTTCAGCTTCATGAGCGCGGCCTTGATCATGCGGAGGGCGCTCAACCGCGCCTCCTGCCTGGCCTTCATGGCCGCCACCATGTCCTTTTGCACCTGATCGATGAGAGGCATAATGTAATGTTATGTCTGCTAGCCCTTATTTTCAATAACTTAAGCCACGTTTTGCGAACAGTTACGAACAATTCGCGGAACTTCAAGCGCCTTTTCTGATCGGGACGACGTTGGAAAGCCGCGCGTCCAGGTCTTCCGTAGCTGCCGCTGTGCGGTCCGGTAGTGCCTTGCGGTACGTGTTCAAAGTGAACGCCGCGCTGTGGTGCCCCATGACGGTCTGAAGGTCTTTCACGTCGCCAGGGAACAACGTCCCGTATGTGGTCCGGCACTGGCGAAAGGTCAAATCGGCAATCTTCGATGCTTCCCGTGAGCGCTCCAGAATATCTCGCCCATAGAGCCGGTCCGCGATAACGCCGCCCCGCGGCGCGGCGAACAGTAGCGCGTCGGGCTGTGGTGGCCGTGTCTTGAGCCATGCCCCAAGTTCGGCTTGGAGCGATTCCGGGACGGGTGCGTAGCGCGTCCGGCCGTTTTTGGGCGGGCCGAATCCGTCACGGTCAACCGATTGGTCGATTCGAATGAAAGCGCCGGTCAGATCGTCGCGCTTCAGCGCAAAGCACTCGTTGGGCCGCAAGCCGCACAAAATCATGGTGCGGAATATCAGGTAATCCTGCCCTTCCAAACATCCCCAGAGCCGGTGCACTTCGTCAACGGTGAGCGGGCGGGTTTCTTCCGCCGGCTTGCATCTGGGCCGCGCCACCTTGCGGCATGGATTCTTTGGCAGCACGTCATTGTCGAGAGCCTCTTCAAACATCGCGTGGAGCAACACTAGGACGCGCTGTACCAACTGCTCGCCGCATCCCGCGCCGGCCAGCTTGAGCAAGAGCCGGTCAATGGTGAGCTTGTTGAAGTCTTCGAGCCGGACGGAGCCGACGGCGGGCGCAATATGCACGGTCCATGTGGAGTCGTAGGCGTCGCTGGTATTCCTGCTCCATCGGCTGCCACGCACCAGCTTGAACTGCTCCCACCATTGCGCCAGCGTCATGGACGCATCGGCCACGACGGCGCCGGAGTTCACCTTGCCCATGAAGGCGTCGCAGTCCTGTTGCGCCTTCGCCTTGCTCACGCGAGCGCATAGACCGAATCGTCCGACTTTGTGGATGCGCTTCTCTTTGCCGTCCTGCTGCTGGTAGAGGAAGTAGTCGCATCCCCACTGCTGCTTGCGACCGGCGCCCATCTTGCGAACTTCGGGCCTCTGAAACCGTTGGCGTGGCATGTGCCGTCCTTTCGACTTCAGAGTATACGCCAGTTCTTTCATCGGCTGCATTCCTCAATGAATCGCTCCAGATCCTCAGGACGGAACCGGACCAGCTTTCCCAGTTTCGCCGATGGCAGTTTTGGGCGCCGTTGGCCGTTGGCATGAGCGAGTATCCACGCTCGCGATACCCCCAGGCGTTCCGCCGCTTGCTCCGCGTTCAGCAGAGCGCCGACCTTTTCAGCGCTCTGGAATGTAGCGGCCGGCAGTGTGTCGGATCTCATGTTGTTGTTACCTGGGATGCTTCAAACTGAGACGGAGCCGATTGCAGAGCGAGATAGCCACGGCCCGCGCTTCGATAAGCGCGCTCGTGTCCGCCGTCTCGATTGCCGCATCGAGTCGGGGAATGAGACGGCGCAACCCGTCGCGCGCATCGAGCGCAGCGCCGGCCAGGCGCACCCAGTTGTCACCCGTGTGTTTTTTCATATCTCAAAAGAAGGGGCGCCGCAACCAACGGCGCCCCCAGGAGAGGCCCAGCACTGGGCCCATGGCACAAAGACAAGATCGAGTTACGGTAAAGCGTCGACTTATTCCGTTAGCGCGACGAGGCACGCGCGACGCAGTACGTCCTGCTCGTCCGCGGTCATTTGCTCGGGCTGCTTCGCTAAGACCGCGGCGACGCGCATCTGCTCTGTCTGATGAGCACTCGTGCGTTGTCGGGCGTCTTTGATCGCGCCGCGATCGACATCCGAGAGGATTTCTTTTTGGAGTTTCTTCCGTTGTTTTTTTGTCATGGCAACCTCAGATCAGATTTCGCAGCCTGATACTCGTTGAAGTATCGCTCCGCCTGCTTGCGGGCGTTGCCGGCGCGACTGTCGGGCGACGGCGTAATGGTGAACGCTCCGGTCCACGTCACCGCTCCTCTCGCAGCTACCATTGCCGTCCAGGTCGCAAGATCGGCATACCTTGAGAACCACTCGGCTTTGTACCGGAGGTTCTCGCATTTGGCGACGTTGAGCATGCGCCGTTCGTCGGCCAGGCGTTGCGCCGTCTGCCCTTGGGCAACACCCCGCGCGGTCTGAAGCTCGGGGAGTGAGCCCGCCTCAACGAAATCGCGCGGCGGATCGCTGGCGAGGATAGCTTCCACCTGTTGTGCTCGGATGCCGTCCAATTCTTCCCGGCCGGCCAGGATCTCGTCTCCGATGCGCTCGAAGGTTTGTTGCAGGGCCCCGATGGTCGCGGTTCGGGCCGCGACTTCGCGCTCTGATTCGGTGAGGAGCTCCGAAGCTGTCAGCATTTTCACGCCGAGAGCTTGCACGCCAGCGTCGGGATGGCCCTTCGCCGCGGCGATCGCCTCGCGGAGCTCGTCTACCTCGCTGGGTTCTTTTATGGTCTTGGTCGCTGGCAATTGGCACCTCCTATCGCGCGAGCAGTGCAGCCGCGAGGACTTCCGCCGCGGTCTGCTGAGAGTTGGAGGCAGCTTTGAGTTCGGAGCGCTGGCGCGCCTGTTCGGCCTCCCATGCCTCAGCCTCTTCTTTCGTGGCCAGCCGGTGAGTGGGAATGCCGCGGGTGTGAATTCCGGCCAGGGTTTTCGCCGCGTCCCAGGGCTTGCAGACGCACATCTGGCCGGCCCGGCCGCCGTCGGCCGTCGCAAGGCTCATCAGGTAAACCGGTTTCAGTGAGCGTTCCATGAACGCGTGTTTATGGCCGGCATTCACGCCGCGGGCCTCCGCATCCATCCGATGCGATTCCGGATCCAGTTTGCCGGCGATGGCCCAGGCCAGGGCCCAGGCCCTTGGCGGCCCGTCGGCGATGTTGCTGAGGGCCGACAATTCGACTTCCGTCAGTAATGAACTCATTTTCAATTTTCCTTTCAGATCAGGCACAATTCGGAGGCTATTTTTCGGACGAGCGGCCCAACCATGGGCACGTGGCGGAGTTCTTTTTCTGAGCGCACCATCTGTGCCGCAGCGTTGTCGTACCCGATGGCCGCCTCGGTTGCCGCGGTCCTGTTTGCGGCGTTAGCGGTCAAGCGGAGTTGGTCCGCGGCGACCCACTCGGCGCGCCCCAGGCGGACGAGTCTCTCTCCATCCTTGTGGCGCACGAGAGGTGATCGGTTGCGAGATTGGTTGACGATTCGCGCCCATCTCGGGCTTGCTCCGAGGTTGCCCTCGCGAGCCTCTTGAGAGTGAGTCGGCCTAGCGGCCATCACACAGCCTCATGGTTGGAATATAAAGTGTGAGGGCGGGATTTACAAGAGAAACAACTTAACCCGTTTTTGAAAAGTGGTTAAGTATTTTTCCGGGGTTGTCGTGGACCTCGTTCGCCGCTGCGAATCGGAATGCCGCAGAGATCAGCCTCCGCCTCGATCGCCTTCTTTAGGGCAACGTCGGAGAGTTTGGCTGCTGCGGGATATTCCGCCTGAATTTCCTGCCGCTGGCACCCAAAGAATTGATACAACAGAAACCATCGCAGCCGCTCAGGAAGTTGCCATGGAATCTGTTCGAACCACCCGGCCTGGTCGAACTCCGCGAGTAGTGAATCCTGGCTCTCCCGCTGCTCCAGGTCTCGCCAATAGCCCGCGGCGAGGCGCGCCAATTCGACCATATCCTCACGATGGGGCCACACGCCGTCATAGCGCGCGCTTTCGAAATATTCGTCGCGGACCCGAAGCAGCCAGCCAAGATCGGAGTCCGTCAAGCGGGCAATAGTTTTCAGGCTAACTGCGATCTTTCGAAATCGTCTAGCCTCTTTGGTCGGGAGGGCGACACTGCCCTCAAGGCTGTTGATTATCTCGTGCGCCAAGTGAAGACGCGGCGCAAGTGAAGGTGGGGCGTCCGGATCTGGCCAGAGCGGTGCGCCAGCGGGCAGGGTCATCACTCCTCCTTCGCCTTCGCCCACCGCGCCGCCGCGGCGATTCGGGCTACTTCGGCGCGCTTCTCGGGTGTCTGTGTTTTTAGTCTGATCCTCGCGCCGCGCTTCCCGAGAGCGACGGCCGCCGGATTTTTTCGCTTTGCCATCAATACCATTCTGAGCGCTCAGTAAAAAAAAAGCAATACCCTCTTGACATGCTGAGCGCTCGGAATTAGAGTTGAGGCAACAGGAGAAATACGTGCCACAAACGAAAACCGCGGCCAGCGCCGCCCTTCATTGGACCGGCGAGCAGGCCGCCGCGCTCGAACGAGCAATGCGGCAGTGGTGGGAGACGCTCACCGACGAGCAGCGCGCCGCCGCACTAGATGGGCGACCAGGCACACTCGCCAACGCGCGGCCGGTGACTGGCAAGATAGGCCAAGAAACAAGCCACAACTAAGTCGTCATGGCCCCCGGATGGCGCCGCGAACCGCGTCATACCGTTAGGCAGTGACGTTGCCTCAAAGCTCATCAGTTCGGCCAACAGCACCGCGCGATTCTCTACGTCGTAGATTTTCACGCGCCCTTCTTCGAAGCCGAGCGCCAGCGCTTCGACGGCTTTGTGTTTCGTGGCATTCGTCGCGGTCCACCCCTGCACGCTGATGCCGCTTGCGCGCAAGGCCGACAGCATCGGGGCGCCGATGCTGTTTTCTTCCGCGAGTACCGCAGCCGGTCGGAAACGCGATACTAGCCCCGCCAGGCGCACCCGCTGCAAAGCGAAGTCAGCTTTGAATCGCTCGATGGCGCAGATGGTGCCGTCCTTCGCCATCGTCACGAATGCGGTGAAGTCGCCGCCCGCGCGCCGTCCGGCGCCTGCCCAGTCACAGCCGATAAAGAACTCCGTCTCGGGCGCCATCCATGACCGCTGCTGCGCCCAGCGTTCGTATTGTTCCGGTAACGGCGCGTCTACGATGGCTTGCTCCAGGTTCGTAAACACAGAACCACTGAATGAAACTGCATCCCCTTCAAATTCTTGCAGGAACGCCGCGGCCGGTAGGTCTTGTTTGGCCGCGGCGATTTCAGACGGCAAGATGTACGGGTTGTCAGCCGTGCGCATCTGCCATGACTTCCATTCCGGCCGCTCGCCCTGCCCCCAGCTATACATTTGAGTAAAATAACTCGACGCTGCCTTACTAGTCGATAGAAACCACGCGCCGCCTTGTAAGTCAGTGAGACACGGGCGTAAACTGCGGGTCCATATGCGCTCAAGGTCCGAACCCAGCATCGCTACTTCGTCGCAGACTATAAGCTTGTATTTCCTGCCTTCACCAGGGAATCCGCCACCGTCACAACTCCAGAAATCTATTTCCCCACCGTGGCCGATAAGGTCAATGTGTTTTTCCTCTTCCGAGCGGCGCGCGATAACTGGGTTAAGCGTCGCGCATATCTCCCGCCACTGGGGCGTCAGTCTCTTGTACGTGGGCGCAACCCACGCCACCGGCGCCATTTGTAGTGCTGCGTTCATCAATACATGCCGGCCCAGAGTCGATTTGCCGAACCGGCGCCCCGCCCGAATCACGTTGAACCTCGATGACTCGCGAAGTATTCGCTCCTGCTCCGGATGGAGCGCCGGTAAGCTCAATTCGATGCGTTTCGGTGCTGGTGCTGTGACTGACATTGACGTACCTCACCGTGATTTCTACTGAGTCGCTGGTTTCGGCCCGCTGTACCGCCGTTCCTTCGAGCCGATTCCAGATAAGCTCCGCCGCGCGCAAGTCGCCACCAATCGCGAGTTCAAAGACTTTCGCGGCAAGTAGCGCCATTCTCGTTTTGCCGTCCACCTCTTGCGCAGCAACTGTGCGAAGCTGATCGGTAAGCGAAGTGCCCAACTTCGGCCGGCCGCGCGGATTCCCCGAGACACCCTTTTGAAACATCTCAGTTTTCCTCCCGATCGGCCGCCGGTCCGGTTGCCACCAGCGCGGCCGGTTGTCTGATCGGTGGTTTAATTGGCACACAGCGCGGGCCAGCGCACCCCACGCCAGCGCGGCGGGCGTCGGGTGATGCTGTGGAGCCTTCCGGCGCCGCGGGCCGCTGGCGGGCCTCTAATCGCGTCGCGACGGGCCGAATCTCCGATGCGCGCACGGGCTTTCCGGCGCAAGCTGGGCAGCACTGGGCACAATACCAGCCGAAAGCCCAGTTGGGCATGTGCAGATTACCGTCCACATAGGCACCGCACGTCCGGCAGTCTCCAGCAGCCCTTGACACAAGGCAACGGACCGGCGCCGGGTCCGCCCGCTTCGCTTGCTTCAATTTCATTTCGTCACCCCTCTCGATTGTCTGAATTGCTCGGAACCTACCTCACGATGCGATGCGCCGTCGCAATGCTCAGGCCCATCTGTCCGGCAATCTTGCGCACACTCAAGCCTTGCTCGTGGAGTTGGCGGGCTTTGGCGCGGTCCACTACCAGCCGCGGGCGCCCCAAGTGTTCCGTGTGCCCAGCGCGCCGTAGCCTTGCGATGGCCGCCGCCGCGCGTTCAGAGCGCCGGACACGCTCTTGCTTGGCAATCGTCGCGAGAATGGACAGCACCGCATCGCGGAATATGCCGCAAGAGTCGAGATACTCTTCGGTGAAGCTCCGCCAATTCACGCCGGCCGCCGTCAAGCGCTCCAGGTGGTTCAGTGTGGCCGATACACCCTCGCGGCTGAGCCGGTCCAAGCTCCAGAACAGCACCAGGTCAAACTGGCGCGCCCGCGCATCGGCAAACATGCGTTGGAAGTGCGGGCGTTTCGAGGTTCCGCCGGTTTCATGGTCCACATACTCGCCGGTAATCTCCCAGCCCTGCTTTCCGCAGTACTCCCGCAGTGCGATCAACTGGTTTTCCGTGTCTTGCCGGCCGTCCTTTGTCGAGACGCGGGCATAGAGCGCAACGCGCTTGATGGTAGCAATTCGCTGTTTCATAGCTGCTACTAGTGTATCATAAAGTGAGCATTTAGGGACAGATATTTCAGCCATTAAACCTCCGCGTTTTCAGTCGCCAGATGCGCCATCCTGCACATGCTTTTTGAGACACCCTCACGCGGATGGGAACAGAAGGACAGCCTGAAACATTTTCCACAACCTACGTTTTTTGCGATTACAGCCCCGTGGCGCGTTCGCGGCCCGCGACCCGACAGATTCATCCGGTCACTGGCCTACATCGCCACCAGCGCCCGCTGGGCGGGCCCGCAGCGTGGCGGACAGGGCCGCGGTCGGTAGCAGCGCCCCCCGCCGCTGCGTCCCTGGTACCCGGTGGGCGTCGCGTCGATGCGTAGTCAAATCTGACACCCTCTAAGTCCTTTTGGCTGTTATTCGCCTGTTATCGCTTGAAACAACCGTTGCTTTTCAGGTTGTCGGCACTGGAGCGAGGCGCCGCGCGCCCGTGTTCCCAGTGTTCCCAGTTCCCAGTGTTCCCACCCATTTTCCAAACTCCTATAACTGTGTATTTCATATATACGCGCGACACACACATACTAGGAACAGTGGGAACACGCAACAAAACAAAACACTTAAAGTAGGAACAGAACTGGGAACAGAACTGGGAACAGACTGGGAACATCATTCGCCCTGCCTCCGGTAGCGCCATATCAGACCGGCTGAGGTTCGCTCGCGGAACCGTTCCCAACCCATCGAGCGAAGGGAACGCGCTACGCGGTTCGCATCGGTTTGCGTCCATTGCGCCCGGTCTTTCTTCAGGCATTCGGCCAGCACTTCGGCGACGCTGACGGTATCGCGAATGCCGATCCAATTGGCAATGTCGGTATCCCACGCGTCGGATTCGTAACGGGCCGATTGCTCATCGGCCGCGAGGTGCGCCAGGTCTGCGGTATCCACCCACCACGGCACGCCGCTCTTGTAGAGCGCCACCGATTCGGCCCATAGTTGGTCCTTGTCGAGACGGAGCGCCGCGAGGTCGATTCGGCCACATTGGACGGGCCAAAAGCGCCGGTTGCCGGTTTCATCGCGCAA
>PLOR01000082.1 GCA_003142185.1 Bryobacterales bacterium | reverse complement strand
CGGCCTTCTCATGGAAGCCGCTGAGGCTTTCCTGCGGGTGCAGGGGCTGAAGCCCAAACCTTTCTCGCCATCCTGCGGCACGGCTCAAGCCGTGCCCTGATACAAAGCCTCCTGAAAGAAAGAAGCCTTGCGTACCCCTACGCTCAGATTCGCGGGAATTCATTAGCAATGGAGAGTTTCGCCATTCCTGTGTCGCGCGCGAACGCCGAATCTGTACTTACTAATTCTCTGGCATCATACGTATATGGCAAAGCTCACGTTGAGCGTGGACGACCGCGTGGTTTTGCGCGCCAGGCAATATGCGAAGCGGCGTCGCGTTTCCGTATCGAAGATGGTGGAAGATTACCTGGCTGCGGTTACCGGATCGCCTTCTCCCCTTACAGATGCTGCCCCGATTCTGCGTTCCGTCCGTGGAACACTCAAGCATGCGCACATCGCAGAGTACCGGAAACATCTGGCTGCGAAATATCGATGAGGAGAAGAGGGAATCGCGGCGGCTTGGGTGTTTGGGACAAGCGACGCCTCGCAAAGGCAACTGATGCCGTTCAGCCCCGTGCTGCCTCTTCGGCCAGCACCAGCGCGCCCAGCACGCCGGAGCGGTCGCCCAGCTCCGGAAGCACGACGAAGCTCTCCATCTCCTCGACGATCTCCGCCGCTTCGATGTAGCCGTTCAGCAGCCGGGTCAACTCCGCGCGCACCATCGGCAGCAGGCATGGCTGGTGCGACACGCCGCCGCCGATCACGATGCGCCGCGGCGAAAGCGTGCACACCAGGTTGTGCAAGCCGAGCGCCAGGTACTCCGCTTCGAGCGCCCAGGCCGGGTGCTCCGGCGGCAACTCGCGCGGCGCCATGGTCCAGCGCGCGCGCAGCGCGGGCCCGCTTGCCAGGCCCTCCAGGCAATCGCCGTGAAACGGGCAGGCGCCGGCGTAAGGATCGCGCGCGCGATCGTGCGGAATTCGCAAGTGGCCCATTTCCGGATGCAGCAGCCCGTGCAGCAGTTTTCCATTCACCAGCGCGCCGCCGCCAATGCCGGTGCCCACCGTGAGGTAAATGAAATCGGCGAGGTCTCGCGCCGCGCCCCACCGCGCCTCCGCCAGCGCGGATCCGTTCACGTCGGTGTCGAAACCCACTGGCACGCCCAAGCCTCGGCCGACCGTGCCCGCCACGTCCGTGCCGCGCCAGCCCAGCTTGGGAGTACAGGTGATGTAGCCGAAAGTGGGCGAGCCGGGATGCGGATCGACCGGCCCGAAGGACGCGATCCCCACCGCTTTCAGGTCGCGGCCCGCCTCTCGCCGGAAGAACTCGACCACCTCCTCTAGCGTCTCCGCCGGCGTGGTGGTCGGAATCTGTGTGGTGACCAGATCCTCGGGCGTGTCGCCGATCCCGCAGACGAACTTGCTGCCCCCAGCTTCAATTGCGCCTAACACTTTGTCGATTGGCTCCTGCCGCTTGGCACGTCCCGCCGTGTCCAATGTGGCGATCATAACACCGCGGCTGGGCCTGCGACTGGGAGCTTGGCTGCCAATTCCAAAGGAAAGCCGGCAAGCAAAAGCGTGCCCCACCATCCTCCGCGCACTTCCGTTACACTGGTCTTTCTTTTGAGCCAACGTGAACGCCGTCGAGTTCCAAGCAGTTTCCAAGAGCTACGCCATGTACCGCGCGCCGGGAGACCGGCTCAAGGAACTCGCGTCCTTCAACCGTCTCAAGCGCCACACCGATTTCTGGGCACTGCACGACGCCACCTTTGAGATCCGCCGTGGCGAAACCTTCTGCATCATCGGCGAGAACGGCTCCGGCAAGAGCACGCTGCTGCAAATCGTGGCCGGCATCCTGGAACCATCGAGCGGGTGTGTCGAGGTTCACGGACGCGTTTCGGCGCTGCTCGAATTGGGCGCTGGCTTCAACCCAGAGTTCAGCGGGCGCGACAACGTGTACCTGAACGGATCTATCCTCGGCCTCAGCACGCGGCAGATCGATCAACGGTACCGCGACATCGAATCGTTCGCCGAAATCGGCGAGTTCATTCGCCAGCCGGTCAAGACCTATTCGAGCGGCATGGTGGTGCGGCTGGCCTTCGCGGTGGCCATCCACGTGGATCCGGAGATCCTGCTGGTGGATGAGGCGTTGGCCGTGGGCGACATCTATTTCCGCCAGCGCTGCATGCGCAAGGTGCACGAATTGCGGGCGCGTGGAGTTACCATTCTGTTCGTGTCGCACGCGGTCGGCGACGTGAAAGCGATCGGCGACCGGGTGCTCTGGCTCGAGCGGGGCCGCATCGCGGAAATCGGCGACCCAGCCGCGGTAGTCTCTCATTATCTGGCTGCCATGACGGAAAAGGACTCCAGCTACCGGCAGTCCGACTCCTCCGCCGCCACTCCGCGCGCGACTGAGGGCGCGGTGTGCGCGCCCGAGATTGTCGAAACCATCCCCAACATCGACCATCGCTTTGGCGATGGCCGCGCCGAAATCCTCGGCATCGCGGTCCTCGATGAGCAGGGCCGGCCGCTCCAGTTGCTCGAACCCAGCTCGAGCATCGTGGTGCGCATCAGCGCGCGCGCCAGGCAATCGATCCCGATGCCGATGGTTGGTTTCATGCTGCGCAACCAGTTGGGCATGGACTTCGCGGGCACCAACACGGCGCGCGAAGGCAGCCAATTGCCGCCGCTCCATTCGGGCGATACGGTGACGGTCGATTTCCACCTCGAATTGCCCGAGCTTTACCCCGCATCATTCTCTTTCTCTCCGGCCATCGCCGATGGTCCGCTGACCGGCTACGCCATGTGCGACTGGATCGACAACGCCATCGCGCTGCAAATGAGCCGCACCGAGGGCCAGATCTACGGCTACGTTCATCTGCCCTGCCGCGTGGAAATCAACGCGCGCCTGGCGCCCGAAGTGGAGCAGAGCCTTGGCTGAATTCACCGGCGAGCGTCTGATTCCCGGCCAGGTGGATGTCGATCTCCTGAACGAGCACCTGGCGCGTTATGCCTTCGCGGCGCGGCTGGCGCACGGCAAGCGGGTTCTCGACGCCGGTTGCGGCGCCGGCTACGGCTCGGCCGAGCTGGCCGGCCAGGCCGATTCGGTGACCGGCGCCGACGTGGCCGCCGAAGCCGTGGATTTCGCCCGCGCCCACTACGGGCTGACCAATCTCGCCTTCGAGCAGGCTTCCTGCGACCGGCTGCCGCATCCCGACGCGTGCTTCGACCTGGTGGTAGCTTTCGAGGTGATCGAGCACCTCGAAGGCTGGCGCGAGTTCCTGCTGGAGGCCCGCCGCGTGCTCGCTCCCGGCGGCCAGTTGATCGTCTCCACGCCCAACCGGCTCTACTACACCGAATCGCGCGGTGTCCAGGGCGCCAACCCGTTCCACGTTCACGAATTCGATTTCGAGGAGTTCCGCGGCGCGCTCGAGGCGGTGTTCCCGCACGTGACGCTATTCCTCGAGAATCACGTGGAGGGCGTTACCTTCCAGCCGCACCAGGCGGGCGACACGGTCGAAACGCGGGTGGATGCCGGCGATCCGCTCCCCGACGACTCGCACTTCTTCGTCGCCGTTTGTGCCCACCGCCCGCAGGTCGGCAACCCTACCTTCGTATACGTGCCGCGCACCGCCAACGTGCTCCGCGAGCGCGAACACCACATCGCCCTGCTCGATGGAGAACTCGCCCAGAAAAACCAGTGGCTCGAAAAAGCCCAGCGGGATCTCGCCGAATTCGAGCTCCAGCAGCGGAAACTGCTGAGTGAACTGGAGCAAAGCAATCGGTGGGCCGATGCGCTAAACCGCGAACTCGAGGAGCGGCGCGCGCGGGTGGACGAACTGCAACAGGAACTTGCCCGCGAACAGGGGAACGCCCAGGCGCAGATTCTCAAGCTCGAACAGGAACTCGCGCTCGAGCAGAGAATTGCCCGAACCCAGATCGACCAACTCGATCGGGAACTGGCCCGCGAGCAGGAGAACGCCCAGGCTCATATCGACCAACTCGAAGCGGAACTCTTCGATGCGCAGGAGAACGCCCAGGCGCAGATTAGCCGGCTGGAAGAGGACCTCGACCAAAAGATCGAGTGGGCGCGCAGGATAGACGCCTCACTCGAAAAGGAGATCGCCGAAAAGAAACGCGCTGTCGATCTGCTGCACGCTACCGAGGCCGAGCTGGCGGACCGCACCGCGTGGGCGCAGCGCCTCAACAGCGAGCTGGCCCGCGTATCGGCCCAGTTGACGCTATACCAGGCGTCGCGCTGGGTCAAGCTGGGTAAGAAGGTCGGCCTCGGCCCGGAACCCCGCGCCAGTTGACATGCTCTTCCTCAAACGTCTGTTGCGTGCGCTGCCGCTGCTGATACTCTCGCCGTTGCTGGTGGCCGCCAGCCTGTTCGCGCTTTGGTTCGCCGACCTCCTCTCATTCCTGGTGCGCGCCCGGCGGGCGCCTGGCAATCCGGCGGCGGCAGGTACGGAGCAGGAGCCGGCGCCGGCCCCTACCGCGGCCAGCGTCGTTATTCCCAACTGGAACGGCCGCGACCTGCTCGCCCGGTATCTGCCCTCGGTAGTCACCGCCCTGGCCGGCAACCCGGCCAATGAGGTCATCGTCGTCGATAACGGGTCCAGCGATGACAGCGCCGCTTATGTGCGGGCCCATTTCCCGCAAGTCAAGCTGGTGGCGCTGGAGCGGAACCTCGGCTTCGGCGGCGGCTCGAACGCGGGCTTCCGCGAGGCGAAGAACGATATCGTCGTGCTGCTTAACAACGACATGCGCGCGGAGCCCGATTTTCTTGCCCCCTTGCTCGAAGGCTTCGCCGACGCGGCGGTATTCGCCGTCTCCTGCCAGATCTTTTTCAAAGACCCCGAGAAGATTCGCGAAGAAACCGGCCTGACCCAGGGCTGGTGGCAGGACGGCACGTTGCGCGTGCGTCACCGCGCCGACCCGGCGGTGACTGGCCTCTTTCCCTGCTTCTACGGCGGCGGAGGATCGTGCGCTTTCGACCGGCGCAAATTCCTTTCGCTGGGCGGCTTCGACGAGCTATACGCGCCCTTCTACTTCGAAGATACCGACCTCGGCTACCTGGCGTGGAAGCGCGGCTGGAAAGTGCTCTACCAGGCGCGCAGCGTGGTCCACCACGAACACCGCGGCACAATCGGAAAGACGTACGGCGAGGATTTCATCCAGGGCGTAGTCAAGCGAAACGCGCTACTGTTCGCCTGGAAGAATATTCACGAGCGGCGGCGGTTGGCCGGCCATTTCGCGTTCACGTGGGCGGGCGCGGTGCTGAGCGTCATCTTCGGCGAGGTGACCGGCCGGCCCACTTTCGCCGCCATGGGCCGCGCGTTTCTGAGGCTGCCTGCAGCCGTGCGCTCGCGCCGGCGGGCCCGCGCGCTCGCCGCCGTCAGCGACACAGAAGCCTTCCGCCGTCCCTTGGCCGGTTACTTCCGCGACCGTTTTGCCGCGCTCGCAGCCGCGCCCTCGCCGTTGCGCGTGCTCTTCGTTTCGCCCTATCCCATCTGCCCGCCGGTGCATGGCGGCGGCGTCTTCATGTACCAGACGCTGCGCGAGCTGGCCGGCTTGGCCGAAGTACACGTCGCCGGTTTGCTCGACTTCGCCTGGCAGGAAAAAGACAATCTGGAACTCCGCCAGTTCTGCGCGTCGGCCGAATGGCTGGTGCGCCCCAGCGGCCCTACTAAGCACGGCGGACCGCTGGAACCGTACGCCGTGCGCGAGTTTCATAACGAAGAACTGGAATGGCTGATTCACCGCCAGATTTACTTGCGGCAGATCGACGTGGTGCAGCTCGAATACACCGTGCTGGCGCAGTATGGCTGTGATTTCCGCCGCATCGCGGTAGCGCTGTTCGAACACGATATTTACTTCCAATCGATCGGCCGCGGCCTGGGCCACATGCCCGGCCTCACCGCCGAGCTGAAAGCGCGCGGCGAATACTTGCGCGCGTTGCGCTACGAATTGCGCACGCTGCCTGGCTTCGACCAGGTGCAGGTGTGTACGGCGGCCAATCGCGAGTACCTGCTCGGCTTCCTGCCGCGCCTGGCCCCGCGCGTCGCGACCGGCCTGCGCGCCGGCATCGACGTCTCACGCTACCGCTTTCGCGCCGAAGGCCGCGAGCCGTTTACCATGCTGTTCGTCGGCAGCTTTCGCCACGATCCCAATCGCGCCGCGCTCGACTGGTTCGTGCACCAGGTGCTACCCCTGATTGCCGCCCGCGAGCCGCGCGCGCGCCTCGCCATCGTGGGGTCCGATCCGCCGCCCGCCCACACCTACGCCGATTACGCCGCCAACCTGGAAATGCTGGGCGCGGTGGCCGACATTCGCGAACCGCTCGAACGTTTCGCCATCTTCGTCTGCCCGGTGCTGAGCGGCTCCGGCGTGCGAGTCAAGCTGCTGGAGGCTTTCGCCGCCGGTATCCCGGTGGTTTCCACGGCGGTGGGCGCTGAAGGATTAGCGGCCGAGGATGGCCGGCTTTGCGCACTGGCCGATTCGCCGGAGGCCTTCGCCGCGCGCGTCATCGAGCTGTTCGCGGACCCGGCGGAAGCCGCCGCGATGGCCGCCCGCGCCCGCGCCGAGGTGGAAGCCAACTGGGCAATGGACGTTCTCACTCGCAACCTGGTTGACGGCTATCGCCGCCTGGTGCGCCAGAAGCGTCGCGGCGCCTGTCCAGCCGGCTGAGCCGAAAGTCGTCTCGGGCGATGGCGATCGCGGCGCCAATCGGCGGACCTGTACGCTTCTGCACCATTCGAGTACCGATGTGCCGAAAGAAAAAGGGCTGCGACAGAGTGCTGCCGGCGCTCCGGGCATAGGCGACGGCAAGGCGGCGCCATAGGGCGGCGCATCCCCTTTTTTGGGGGGGGATGGAATCGCACTCGCAAAATACCTCTCAAAGTCCGTTAAGTCACACAATTATTTACTGGTTACAGTATTTTGGACCGGCCCTGCTCCCAGCTATAGTACTAGTACGTCAGACGGCTTCGTGGTACGGGCACCCCAAAAAAACTTCAAAAACCCAGTTGTATTCGTGGCCTCTTCCCAGTACGATCATTAAGGACCCAAGAATAATTGGCCAAGGGACCGGCCGACCGGGACGGTAAAGCAGGCTTCCCGAAAAACGGAGGATAATAAAAACATGAAGCTCGGACGTCTTATTCAATTTGCCCTGATCGCTGCGGCGGTCTTTATGCTGGCTGCGAGCGCTAGCGCGAGCACTATCAGCTTCACCACGGCGCTGTCGACCCCCACGAACCCTTACACCACGGCGTTCGGCACCGGCACCCTGATCCTGAGCAGCACGGGCGGGACAGCCGGAGTCGGAGCTGCGACGATCACATTCAGTGGGAACATCGCCACCAACATCGGCGTACCGTCTAACGTCAATTTTGGAGACTTCCTCCTCCAGTGCGCGACTTGCTCGACAGCGTTAGCAGGCACAGCCGATGCGACGTTCGGCGCTTTCACGGCTGACCTGTACCTCTGGGACCAGACTGACAACGCCTATGGGGAATTTATAGGCACCTCGACGGGAGGTATGGTCTACGAAGATCAAAGCACGGTTAACATCTCCTGGTCGCCGGAGCTGCAAATCGGGCCGGGCACAAGCGGAGCAATCGCTGGAGGCAGCGGCAGTTTCGGACCGACCTTTTTCCTTATCAATAACCAAACGGGTATCGTCGCTCCCGATTCCGGCGCAGGGGGAGGGGCTTTGACTGGGGATACGACTATTGGCGGATCCGTCAGCAGCACCCTCGTCCCTGAGCCCGCAACCATGGCGATGGTGGGCGGTTTGTTCGTAGGTCTCGCCGCTCTGGCGCGGAAGCGCCGCCGCTCGTAGTTCTTCGAACAGCCAGACTTCTCAAAAAGGCCGGTGCATCCGAAAGGTGCATCGGCCTTTTGCTTTGTGTGCCGAGGTAGGACAGACGATCGGTTTTTGTCGTCTGTTGGGATGGGCCGCCGGCCCGCGAAATTCCGTGAAAACCCGGTCGAAAGCTTTGTGGCCGTTTTTGGCCCTCACTTGTTTTCAAGGGCTTACGCTGGTTTTTCGATCCTGTCGCACCTCGGCAAGGGACGCGCCGCTTGCCAGACGACGAAAGACGATCATCTGTCCTACATGGCCTTCGGCGACGATCATGGTTTTCGGAAGAGGCCTCCCACGAAATAGGCCACAACGCCCAGCGCCATCAGTATGCCGCCGAATTGGAGCGCGTTGATAGGCCCCACCGGCTCGGCGTGATTGCGCACCGCCGTGAGGACCATGAGGGCGGCTGGCGGAATGCACACGGCGATGGCGCCGGCCATCCCGCCGGGCACGCGGTAAGGCCTCGCCAGATTGGGCTCGCGAATGCGCAGCGCCACCAGCGCGGCGAATTCGAGCAGAATGCTGGAACCGGTGAGCAGCATATCGAGCATGAGAAGTTTGCTGAAAGGCAGCATCAGGCCGAGCGCCCAGGCCGCGGCGCAGCCGGCGATGGCCCAGCGCGGCGCGCCCGTCTTCGGATCGCGGCGTGCGAAGATCGCGGGCAGAAACCCGTCCTCGGCCAGCGCCGCCGGCACGCGCGACAGCGCCATGGTGAGCGCATTGAGCGAGCCCGCCGCGCCTAACATGCCGCCCACCGTGATTCCCAGCGCCACCACCGCGCCCGCCACGCCGGTGCCGATCACAGCTCGCGCCACGTCGGCCCAGCCGCCGGTTTCCCAACGGTTGGCATCGAGGCCGGTGAGCGCCACCGCGCCGATGGGCAGCACGTAGCCGAACGCGACCAGCGCCACCGCGCCGGCCATCGCCCGCGGATACGTGCGCTGCGGATTCTCGACTTCGCCCGCCACCGTGGACGTGTTGTCCCAGCCCATGTAGTTCCACATCGCCACCAGCACGCCGCCCAGGATGTCGGCGTGTCGTGGGGCCGCCGCATGCGCCGCGAACATGCCGCCATGAAACACCGACGCCGCAGCCAGCACCGCGAATGGGGCCAGCAGCAGAACGCCCATCACCACGGAGCTGCCACCCACGGTTTTGGCGCCCAGCATGTTCCACACTGCCGCCGCCGCGATCAGACCTACCCCGATCCAGGTGGCGCGCTGGCCCGCCGTCATGGCAGGCAGGAAGTGGCTCAGGTAGCTGACGAACAGCGTGGGATAGAGCGCCATGTCGAAGACGCTGCCCACCAGCGACAGCCAGGCTTCCTGAAATCCCCAGAAGCGGCCCATGCCGCGCTTCACCCAGACATAATAGCCGCCGTCTTCGGGCAGTGCGCTGGCCAGTTCGCTCACCATCAGCGCGGTGGGAAAGCTCCACAGCGCGGGCGTGAGCAGCAGGATGAAAATGGCGCCGCCGTAGCCCGCCATGGCAACCGTATCTTCCAACCCGAACGGCCCGCCGGAAACGATGAAATAGGTCGCCGCGATCAGCGGCAGCAGCGTAAGCTTGCGTGCCGGAGATAGCGCAGGAGGCGCAGACATCTTATCAGCGTACGGGAAGTGGGGAGGATGTCAAGAGGGGCTGGTGGCGCCCAGCGGTTTCGGATATTCGTG
>PLOR01000083.1 GCA_003142185.1 Bryobacterales bacterium | reverse complement strand
CAAAATCTGAGGAAACTCCTATTGCCGCTCACCTTGACGGCCCACGTGCCCTTTCTGGCTCCACGGAGTTGGTGGAGCTCCAAGCCGGGCAAGTTCATGTCGCGCACGCTCGTCGATGCGTTCAGACGGCCGAGTATCAGTCGGAGCCGGTCAGCATGTTTCGCTTGAATCCCCGACTTGGCGCCGGTGGCGAAGAACTGTTCGATTCCTTTGTGTCGAAATCCCTTGATCGCCACGCCCACTAGTGTAACCTATGTCGTTACGGGCTGCAATCCGCCGCATCACGGTTGACGGTGTTGCACCGGACAACCGCTAAGGATTCTTATGATCCTGTCATGGCGGACGAGATCGAAATCGACGACACACCCAGTCGAGAATGGCGATCAGGGGTGCGGGTCAGGCCCATCCACGCAAGCGATAGACGAGAAGGCCCAGCCATTCTTTCAGGGCCAATTGGGACTTCACTAACGATTGTGCGTCAGGCAGCAAACTCAGTAACGGGCCCTCATCATCCCAGCTCCGGAAGTCCGCAGGCGCGGGAGTCACCTGGAAGCCGAGTTTCCGGAAGACTGCTGAGGCCCGTGGCATGTGAGAAGCCGAGGTCACCAGCAGAATATGCGAGGCCCCCCGGCTCTGCAGGATTTGGCGGCTGAAGAGGGCGTTCTCGCGGGTATTCCGCGCCTTGTTTTCCAGGAGGATCGCCTGCGCGGGGACCACCCATTCCTGCAGCAATTGGGCGGCTGCCTCTGCTTCTGAAGCAAGTCGCCCCGAGTCCAGGAGCCGAACAGCGCCTCCGCTAAATAGGATGAGCGGCGCCTTTCCCGAATGAAATAGCCTGGCCGCATAGAAAAGTCGATCCGCGCTGTCCGTTAGTTCGGGAGTCTGGCCCGGGGCCGCCGGGCCGCGGCTGGTTCCTCCGCCCAGGACCACGATCGCGTCCGCCTCGCGTCAAGCCCGGCCGGCGGTGCAACGCCGAGACGATACCCAACAGCAACAAGCTCAGCCCGAGCGGGTAGACGAAGACGGGGATTATCCTGCTCAGGACGAGGAACATGGGAACCAGCACCTTATTCGGTATGTTTGGATGGCGCGCGCACAATCAACCTTGGGCGGATGCGTCATGGACGCTCATTTCGCCGATTTCTTGTTCGGCGGCCGGCCCCGCTTTCGTGTCCCCTTCCGCGCTTCGCGTTCCAGCTTGGCTTGCAGTTTGTCGGGGTGAGCTGCGTAATAGGCATCCCAGCGAGCGTTGATAGCCGTCTTGGCCGCCGCTATCCGTTGCTCCGGCGATAAGTTTGCTGCGCGGGCCGATCCTCCCAAGCTACCTATCACGGCAACATCGACCAAGGTTCGCTTCTTCTTCGCTGCCATGTTATGAGTTTATACAAATCTGCTACGTATTCGCAAGTTTCTCTTGACTATACTAAGCAGCTACGTATAATAGCTTTATGGATCGCTTCCAAGAACAAACCGCAGCCGAGCTCGTCGGGAACTATTACCGCCGCTTGTATGGTGACCCGTATGAGACATTCTCCGCTCCTGATGAGCCCCAGCCGGTTGAAGACGAAGACGACGAATCCACCGAGCCAATAGAGTTCACTTGTCAGCGGTATCACGCGATCATGATGGCGTCCCAGACCATCGGCGAGATGGTGGACGCACTGAAAGCCCACCGAGTCGAATGCCCGGTCTGTGGCAACACCCAAACGACGGCCCAAGATGACCCCTTGTATCCGGGCCTGGAGCAGCCGGTGTGCTGCGAAACGCTGTCGGCAGTGGCGTAGTAGTCGAGACCGGAATTGCATCTCCGGCGACAACCACGCGGCAGGAACAGCAATGAGTCAAGAAGAAAGGATAAAGACCGTGAAAGAAGTCGTGAAGTTTTCGATCAACACCCCGGTGGAAGTAGCCCTCCAGTCGGAGGACGGCAAACACGTTGAGGGCCGCTACGGCGATCAGGTGATGTATTCACTCGCCGATAACCGGGTCATGTACGTGCCCCTATACGTCGAGCAACGATTGCAAGAGCTGGCCATCGGAGCCGGCGAGCCCCTGTTGCTCTGCACGAAGGTGGTGAAGGAGGGCAGCCGGAACAGGACCGAGTGGAGCGTCCGGCGAGCTCCGCAGCCGCCGCTTGCTCCGGCAAATGGAACGTCTGCCATGGACTCCGTCGCGCCTGACGCAACACTCGATCTGCGGCCACTCGGGCCCACAGACGACTCAGAAATTGCAGCGAGAAGTGAGGGAGAAACATCAGACGGGCACCAGACCATTGCGCTCGTACCGGAGAAAGGCAACGACACAAGCGTGGTGGAGCAGCCGAGCGGGAACTCGACTGCTCCCATGGCGCAGGAATTAGCACTTCACACCAATAGCCAGCACCAACGACAGGATAGCGCAGGTGGCACCCGCACCGAAATCGTGCTCGCCTCCCCGCCCTCGACCAAGGACAGCGTGTTCCTGCCGGCGATGAGCATGGAAGTCGCTCTGGCGCGCCGCGCTGCCATCGTCGAATTTACCCGGCGCATCATGGTCAGAGACCAAGACTTCGGCGAAATCCCCGGCACCAGTAAGCCCACCCTACTCAAGCCGGGAGCCGAGAAGCTGTGCAACTTCTTCGGCCTGGAGCCGGAGTTCACGCCCGTAGTGGAAGACATCGACTGGACCGGCGCGCAGCACGGCGGCGAAGTCTTCTGCTATGCGCGTTACCGCTGCCGGCTCCTGCGGGAGGGACGGGTGGTCGGAGTGGGCGAAGGTTCCTGCAATTCCTGGGAAGCCAAATACCGCTATCGCTGGGTGGAGCAGGTCCCCGAACACATCGATCGCACACGCCTCCCCAAGCGCGAAGCGCGCCGCACTTTGTGCGAGTTCGATTTTGCGATCGAGCGCGCCGAAACCACCGGACAGTATGGCAAGCCGGCCGAGCACTGGCAGAGGTTTCGCGATGCCATTCGCACCGGGACCGCGCGATCGGTGGAGAAATTCACCCGGCGCGGAAAGTCGGTCGCCTGGGAAATCGATGTGGACACGGCGCTCTACCGCATCCCCAATCCGGATGTGGCGGATGCAGTAAATACCGTCCAGAAAATGGCGCAGAAGCGCGCCCTGGTGGCGGCCACGCTGATTGCCACGAGTGCGTCGGAATTCTTCACCCAGGACCTGGAGGACACCGATGCGCGCAACGTCGGAACCGTTCATCCGTCTGGTGCGCGGGAGCCGCACGTCCGCGACCGCAAGCCGGAGCAACTTCAGCCGGACCCCGCCATTTCAGCGGAGCCCGATGGGAAGCCATGGAGTAACTTCGGTGAGATGCGCAGGGCGTTCGAGCAAGTCCGCGAGCAGGTGGGAGAGACCCGGTATCTGGAGGAACTGCAACTTGCCGGCGTCGAGAACCCGGGTCAGTTCCAATCGGCCAGCAAGGCGCTGGCTTGCTACAAGCGTCTGGCGCTCATCGCCGCGCAACCGGAGGTGGCGTGATGGCTGCCCTGGCCGTTGTTCCTTCCCCCGCGGTTACGGCCGCGCCGCTGTATCTGATCGAGGACCAGCTGGCGGCCCTCATCGAAACCGCCGAACTGGTTTCCCCTGAGCAGGAGCAGGAGTTCCGTGCGGAGTTCCAAGCCGCCCTGACCGCAGCCGTCGAGAAGCGCGACCACGTCGGCCATTTCCTGGCGCATCTGGAGCAACAGATCGACTTTGCCCGGTTCGAGATCGACCGGCTCCGCCAACGCAGAGCTACTTGCGAGCGCGCTCTGGCACGGCTGGAGGACTACGTGATTGGGACCATCGAGAGCCTCGGAACCGATAGCAAGGGCAGGTACCGCAAGTTGGAAGGAAAGACCACCACCTTCAGCCTGCGTGCGTGCCCGCCATCGGTGAAGGTCACCGACGAGTTAGCCATCCCTGCGGAACATAAGACGCTCACATTGAGGCTGCCGGCAGTGACGTGGGAGCTGTTACTGGATGGGCTCGCCGTCGAGCAGCGCGCCGCGGTTCTCGGACAGGTGAAGAGTCCCGAAATCTCCGTAGATAAGCGCTCGGTGTCAAGGGCGGCGATCGACGGCGGTGCGGACGTCCCTGGGGCGAACTTAACCACCGGGCGTCGCTCGTTGCGGAGGAGCTGAGGATGAAACCAGTCCGCAATCCGGGATACCTGCGATGGATTCGGAGCCTGCCCTGCGTGGTGTGCCGCACGACTTATGCAGTCGAGGCAGCCCACACCGGGCCGCACGGTCTGGGCCAGAAGTCATCCGACCTGTCCGCCATTCCTCTGTGCGGAAAACATCACCGTACGAGGGACGACTCGTATCACAGGCTGGGGCCACGGAGGTTCGCCGAGGTGCATCAGTTGGATATCCGGGCAATCGTCGCTCGTCTCAGCGAGAAGCCATTCATCCGCGTGGAATCAGGCACCTTCGTGGGCCGGTTCGGCGATCAGGAGTATGAGTTGGGATCCACGGAGGCCGGCTTGGCTCGGGCTATTCGGAGGATGCGCCAACTCCGGCGTGAGATGGAAACAGAAGTGGCCTGAGGCTGCGATCTGCCGCGGCCAGCAACACCGCAGGCAATTAACAGATTGGCCCGCTGGAATATCAAGGGCCGTTGGAGGAAAATGAGAAGGGGAAGCTTATGGTTACGCTGGACACGCTGCGGCGGGAAAAGAAAGCCGAGATTATCCGACTGGCAGAGATGAGCGGCTGCCGCAATGTACGTGTATTCGGGTCGGTAGCGACGGGCGAGAACCGGTCGGATAGCGATGTGGATTTCCTGGTAGACCTGGAATCAGGACGCACGATCTTCGACCTCGCGAGGTTTCTGGGCGATCTCAGGGATCTGCTAGGGACCGACATCGACGTGGTCGAAAGCCGCTCGATTCATCCTTACATCCGCGACCGAGTCCTCGCCGAAGCGATAGGACTCTGACACCATGTCGGCTAAGGACTTGCGCTTGTACCTAATCCACATTCGCGAGTGCCGCGGCCGGATTCTAGAGGTGCGTAGCCCTTTCCAGACAGGAGTGTGGCACACTGGGAGGAGGCGAGGCCGATGAAGACCTATAACTTCAGGATCGTTGTAGAGCCGGACGGCGAGCGCTGGCACGCATATTGTCCAGCGCTGGTAAGGCAGGGCGGCGCCACTTGGGGCCACACCCAACAAGAAGCGCTCAAAAACATCCAGCAAGTGGTTCAGATGGTTGTTGAGAGCCTGATGGAACATGGTGAGGCGTTGCCGACTGAACCCGCCGATCAAGTACACGTGTCCAGCGAGCCTCAAGTCGCAGTTGTCGTCTGAGACATGGCGATTAACTACTCGCACTTGCGCAGCCTAACGGCTCGTGAGTTAATCTCGGCCCTCTCCCGAGACGGCTTCGTTCTGGACCGTCAAGCTGGCGCGCATCAACTCTATCTGCATTCTGACGGGCGGCGTGTCACGGTCTCATTTCACCGGCCTGGCGAGACATTCGAAATCAAGACATTGCGGACGATGATTGAGCTCCAAGCGCATTGGACGGGTGAGGATCTCAAGAGACTGAAGTTGACCAGGTAGTTCGGGGGCCTTTGATTGGACCAATGGCTGGCATTCAGGCGACTTCTCTGACTTCGACGTGGCGCCCGTCGATATCCGGTATCGGGAGAGTGATCGGAAATGCTGACCGGCAGCCAACCCCTAGCATGCTCTCCAACTCTTCCCGCCAACCCTCCAGGGCCTTGGCATTCGCCCAGACGCCCCGCGCGAGATAGCAGGACGTCGCTATAGAACGACCGGAAAACATCACCGTACGGGGGACGACTCGTATCACAGGCTGGGGCCACGAAGGTTCGCCGAGGCGCACCAGTTGGATATCCAGGCGACCGTCGCTCGCTTGAGCGAGAAACCATTCATCCGAGTGGAATCAGGCGCCTTCGTGGGCCGGTACGGCGATCAGGAGTATGTACTTGGATCGACAGGTGCCGGCTTGGCTCGGGCGATTCGCAAGATGAGCCAACTCCGGCGTGAGTTGGAAACAGAAGTGGCCTGAGGCGGTGGGCGAGGCTGAGGGCGGAAAGGAGAGGCCGACGCGGCGGGTTGGATAATTCTCGGGCTACTCCAGCCACGCACGCTTGAATCAGATCTCTGATTGAAACCAGCCGCGCAGGAGGGCAATGTGGTAGGATATTCCTACGAGGTTGAACCATGTCCACTACCCAGTCACAGGTCGAATATCTAGCGAACACGCGGATCGGCGAGAAGGGGCAACTCACGATTCCCAAGCAATATCGCGATGATCTTGGTTTGGGCGCTGGTTCTTCCGTCGCGGTGCTGCGGGTTGGAGAAGGTCTCATGCTGATCCCGGAACAGAACCGCTTCCGGATTCTCTGCGAATCCATCGCCTCCGTGTTTGAGCGGCGTCAACTCACTCCCACGGATTTGCTCGAAACGTTGCCCGAGGCGCGACAGCGTGTCTTTGAGCGCCGCTATTCTGAGTTGGCAGGGCAAGAACGAGGTGGAACGCGCCGGACCAAGGGCCGTTGAGTCAGAAGGAGCGCATCCGTCTTTTCCTCGACTCGAACGTGTTAACTGCCGGCATAGTTTCGACCTGGGGACTGGACAAAGCTGTTCTCTCGTTGTGCGCAGCCCGCATTTGCCGGCTTGTTCTTGCCGAAGCGGTTCGCGACGAGGTTGAAGACAACCTTTTGATCCGCCTGACCGGGCTTGAATCCGGCGAGGGAAACCGGGTGGTAGAGAACTACACCCGTCTGATTGCGCTCATGAAGCCGGAGATCGTCTCCTATCCAGGCCAGGCGGAGGTCAAGGCCGCACGCCATCTGATTCGTCACGCCGCAGACGTTCCGGTACTGTTGTCTGCCATGGCGAGTCGCCCCGATTGGTTTCTCACGCACAACACCAAACACTTCACGCCGGCCGTTGCGCAGCGGACAGGCCTACGGTTTGCGACACCAGTTGAGTTCTTTCGCACACTTTCGAAGAGCATCTCCGGCGAGCAGCGGTGGTAGGCGACGCTTCGGACACGCCTCCGGCCCGTCGGTTCACAATGTGCATTCTGGGTTTTCAGAGTCAGGAGAAGAAGTCGAGTAGTAGGAGCACACCTCCGGCCCGGCAGGTCACCGCATGAGGTTGTCAGGGAAATGAGCCCGCGCAGGAGAGAATTACGCGCGGCTCAGAGGATGGCGATGCAAGCACGGACCGGGAAGGCTGAGGGATTGCGAGAAAAACAGAAAACCCGGCGCTGTTCATCCCGGTGAAGATGACGTGAATCCAATGATCGGCACACGCACCTGCGAAGCGCAAACAATGACGTTGTATACTGGGGCACGGGGCAGCATGTATCACGAACAGATCGCGCAGTTGACAGCCAGAATCGTTGCGGCGGAGCGACCGGAGAAGATCATTCTTTTCGGTTCGTACGCCAGCGGCACGGCTACAGAAAACAGTGACATCGATCTGCTGGTGATCAGTCACTCGACGCTTCCGCGTCCAGAGCGTGAGGTTCGCCTGACGCGGCAACTGTTTGGCTCTGGTGTGCCGTATGACTTGTTAGTGTTGACACCTGAGGAAATGGAGGAACGGCTGCGTCGCAACGGTCCTTTCATCCGGGAAATCCTTGCGACTGGTCAGGTTGTCTATCAGCGCCCATGACGCCGGATTACGATGTGACGACGTTCGAGACGTGGCGACTGAAGGCTGAAGAGGACTTCACCGCTGCATCTATCCTTGCTGAGCACGGAGGTCCGGCGGCCACCATCTGTTTTCTTTGCCAGCAAGTGGCTGAGAAGTATTTGAAGGGGTATCTTCTGCTTCGCAGGCAATCGCCGAAGCGAATTCATCACGTCGATGTGCTGCTCGAAGACTGCATAGCATTCGACGATTCGTTCCAACTGCTCGTGGATGACGCCGTGTTCCTCAAACGATACTACATCGAGAGTCGGTACCCGGACGACCTAGCGGAAGACGTCCGGCCGGAAGAAGTCGCAGCGGCCATGGCGGCGGCGTCACATCTGCGCGATTTCGTACTGGCCCAGGTGCGGATGCTCTGACGTACCGGGTGTGCCTTCCGCGCTCTGCCGCGGCGCACACACTTCCGGCCTCGCAGGTCACAGCGTGAAATTGTCAGGGGAGTTGGCCGCGTAGGAGGGAATATCGCGCGGGTTCAGAGGATGGCGATGCAGGCGCGGACCGGCAGACCCAGCAAGGCTCCGCAACTAACGCCGGCGCCAATCCTGGCCGTCTGGGTTGTGCTGCTCTGCTGCGTCGTCATCGGTGACGGGTCATGCGTTCTGGCCGCCGGAGCCGCTCCGGCGACCCAGTTGAGCCTCTAGCGATGCGATCCTCCGGTGCAGGCGTTTATTCGGCCAGCGGAAAAACAACCAGAAGCGAAGGCGGTTGTAGATGACGGGAAGATAACAGAGGAACCCGAAACAGAGTCCGGTGGCGGCCAGCTTGCCCAGTCCCAGCCACGGGGGTCCCGTAAGGAAGTAGACCAATAGTGCGCCCACCGGAGCATAGAGGTAATAGAAAGGGCTGGGCTTCCATTCGTCGAATTCGATCGGGGAGCGCCGGCGGCTCTTCAGCTCGGCGATCTGGGAATCGAGAGACGACACCGGGCGTTCGCAGGCGTCTTGGACGGGCACGATGGTGTGGGGCCTCACGATAGGGTCTTAGTAAGAATATCGGACCCGCAGAACCGGAATCAATTTCGGTCTCGCGCCTCATCATCGCGCCCGCCAACCTACCAAACGCGCCGTCTCAACGCCGGCTGGGCGGCCTAAGCGGCCACCACGGATCCGTCCATGGATCCGGCTCATCCAGCCGGCGGTGGAAACGAAGAACAGGGTCCACAGGCACGTCGCGGCGCTCTCCCCACGGACGGTACCCCGATTGGAACAGGCGTTTTCCCTCCATGATGAATGCGTCCCGCGTGGAGGTTCGGCCGCTCCCGATCTCGCCCTTGAAGCGGATGCCGGCATCGTCGCGCTCGCCTTCCGTTCTCGGCATTTTCAGGCCCGGAACGTTTCTCTCTATGTAAGCAGTTAGCATGCCCCAAGGTTACACCGCGCATTCCCCTTGGGCGCCGTCCGTCCCTTGGAAACTATTGATTCAACGGTGATTATTCACGCCAAATTCGTGTGATCGCGATCCTCCGGCCCACCCAGCCCCATCGGCTCGCGTTTCGCGCAACGGAACCTCAAGAGGCCTTAAGTGTGCGGCTAGCTACCGCAGTTCGGGCGGGACTATTGAGGCCTAGGATCGCGCAGAAACGCGCCACCGCGATGGGGCGGTCGTAGTATTGCTCGAAGGCCTGCCGAGCAAGGCCTCCCGCATAGTGGATCAGGTCGGGGCGGTGGGCCAGGGTCTCGAGCAAATCTACCAGACCTCCAACATCGCCCGGCTCGATCTGCCAGCCGCAATGGTATTTTTCGATGATGCGGGCGGGCGTAGCCTGCTTTGGTCCGATGAATAAGATCGGGCGGCCGGCTGCCATAATACCGTAAGTCTTGCTGGGCACAACCGATCCAAGGCTCTCCGGACGCTGCGTCACCAGCCCGATGTGACCCTGCGCAAGTCGAGTGCCGAGATCGGCGCGGTCGCAATAGGGTCCGAACAAGGCGTTGTCGATCGCGCGTTCGCGGCAGGACGCTTCGAACCCGGCGCGGCGTGAGCCGCCTCCCGCGAACAGGAACCGGAAACGCTCGTCATTGCGGAAATGCTGCATGGCGTCCAGGATAGTGTCTGCGTCATGAACGACGCCCAGGTTGCCGGAATAGTAGACCGTGAGAGGACCTTTCGGAAACGGCAGCGGAGTAATGTCGCGGCTGTCGGCCCAGTTTTCGCAGACGTGAATCTTCTCCGCCGGGATGCCGTGCGCGATCAGCCGCTCCTTCATCTCGTCGCCTAGCGTGATGATGCCGTCGGCGCGGTGGCGGGCGAAGTCGAAGACCCAGCCAAAGAACCGCGCAAGCAAAGAGCCCGCCGAAAGGAACCCCACATCGACCGCTATGTCGGGATAAACGTCCATTTCCCAGATGTAATGCCGCGCCCCGCGCACCGCGCAGACCAGCCATCCAATCAGTCCGAGCGCGGGAGGCGTCGTGAGCGTGACCACCGCATCGGGCCGCGGGCCCCGCAGCGCGTGCAAGGCGGCAATTATCAGGAAAGAGAAATAGGAGGCGACCCGTCCGAAGATCGTGCGGTTGAATGGGAACGCGGGGCAACGATCGACGCGAACCGGCGGCGGAATCAGGTCCTCGGACTCGGTGTATTTCGTGGCTCCGGCGATCACCCGCGCCTCGTGGCCGTCTTCCACCGCCCAGGCAGCCACGTCGGTGAGAAGCTGGCTGGTGGCGGCGGGGTCGGGCCAGAAGAACTGGTTGATGAACAGGCAGGACTGCGCCCTCACCGCCGGCGTATCCGCATCGGCGGCGGGCGTGCGGTACTTGGGCGCCAGCCCATGGAAAGCCGCCAGCTTCGGCGTCAGCGATTTGCGGAGCACGTCCACAAAGGGCGCCGTGGCATCGGTCTGCAGCGTGCTGCCGAAGGCATGCGTCAGCTCCAGGTGGTCGGCTTCCGACAGCGGGATCTGCACCGTCCAATAGCGGATGAATTCGAACTCGCTCGACTCGCTGAAAGCGTGCGCTCCAACGGACATCCCCACGCAGGCGAGGCCGAAATCCGGCGCCGCGCGCTGGAGGATGGCCCAGCAGTCCTCGGGCGTTTCGGCCGCGGTGAGCTTCTCCTCCAAACCGTGCAGCGCAATCCGCGTATTGAGCTGGCGGCGGAACGCTCCCTCGATGAACAGGCGGACCGCGGTTCCGAATTCGGCGTAGCCCAAACTCCAGACGCCGATCGTGACCAGGACGCAGAAAACAACGATGACGAAGCCGGAGAAGTGCGCTTGCATGACCGCGATGGAGCAAACCGCTCCAACGCTGCAAGCAGCGTAAAGAGAGAGCGTGACCCGGCGCGGTGTGAAGCCGCGTTCCAGCAGGCGGTGATGGATGTGGGCACGGTCTCCGGTGAAGATCGGTTGGCGGCGCAGGAACCGCCGCCCCATCACGAGCGCCGTATCGAGCAGAGGAACCGAGAGCGCCAGCAAAGGCGCCGTCATGCTCAGGATGGTGGTGGCTTTCTGACTCCAGAGGACGCCGTAGCAGCCCAGCAGAAAACCGAGGAAAAGGCTGCCCGAATCGCCCAGAAACACCGTGGCGGGGTTGAAGTTGTAGCGCAGGAATCCGAGCAGCGCGCCCACCAGCGGCGCGGTGGCAAGGGCCAGCGGAACGTTGTGCCCGACCAGTGCCGCGATCAGCATGGTGGCCGCGGCAAACAGCCCCAGGCCTGTCGCCAGGCCGTCGACGCCATCGATCAGATTCAGCGCGTTCGTGCAAAAGAGGAGCCACCCGATGGTGAGGGGGAGGCTCCAGACGATCCCGATATGATATCCGGCGAGGTTCGACAGGTGAATGCCGGCCCAGTAGGCGCCGCCGGCGGCCGCAACCTGGCCCAGGAGTTTCTGCCAGGGGCGGAGGCCGATGATGTCATCCACAAAGCCAACGCCGAGCACCAGAATGGCCGACGGCAGCAGACGCCATGCCAGGGGCAGGCCCTCGCTGACCAGGGGTACTGCGCGCAGATGCAGGGAGAGCAGCACGGCATACGAGAGTGCATACGCCAACGCCACCGCCACGCCACCGCCGCTCGGCACCGGCCGTTCGTGGAGCTTGCGAGCCGCATCCGGACGATCGACCAGCCCCCAGCGACGGAACAGATTGCGGATCACCGGGGTCAGCAGCAGAGAGAGCAGCAGTGCCGCTATTCCGACTGCAATCAGGGAATACATAGGATCACTTTCACGCTACGCGGATTTCGGAAATGGCTTGATTGAAAAGGACCGTCCTCACTGGGAGGCCGGCGCCGCGGGTCTATTGGTTGACCAGGACCTCATCTGAGATGGAGGGGTCAACTTGCAGGTTGTGTTTTCCCTTGGAAATCCGATTCTTGTCGACCAGCATCCCTATCACGCCGGTCGGAGACTGGCTGTGGACCTCGATGGCACTGTCTCCGTCCAGTTCGTTGTTCCTGATCACCATTCCGATTACGGCGCTCGGCGGAAGGGACAGCACGTAGATCGACGATCGGTCGGCAGGATTCGAGCCGCCGTGGCCGGAGTAGTAATTCGGGCCTTCCCGGACTTGATTGTCCAGAAATTGTACGTTCAATTGGGGCGCGACTCCGCCGGCGTATCGCTTTGCGACAGCGTGGAATCCGCCTGCGTTTGATTCGTCATTGCCCGCCACAATGTGCTCTACCGCCGTTCCGTAGAATTGGATTGCTACCCCGGCGGTGCTGAAGTGGTTGTGGCAAAAAATGTAGTGCACTTGAGCGGGAACGATGGTAATTCTGGAGGTCGCATCCGGGGCAATGCCGAACGCGTCGGATACCCCCACCTGCTGGCCCGACCAGCTCTTTATGGTTCTCCACTGCCCAACACCGCGACCGGCAACAATGGCCACCAATGCCCCATGCCAATCGTCTTTGCCCCATGCGGGAACACCGTCGAGCGTCAGGGTTTCGCCTTGCGGCTGTGACACTGTGCCGAAGTATGCGCCACCGCCGCCATCGGATGTTACCGCCTCGGCGTCAAAACCAATCATGTCGGAGTACGTGTTGTTCGCTGTGTAGATGTCGCGAGAGCTCTTGGGCTCTCCGTAGGTTGAATATGCGCCGCCGGCAGCGAGCGGGCCTTCCCCCCGGATCACATTGTTCTCGATTACGACGCCCACCGAAACGTCGCAGTCGTACCAACCGAAGATGTCGTTGTGTAATTTGTTGCGCCGCACAATCGCGCCATGTGCGCAGTAGAGGTACAACGGCCGGCTTGTACCGAGTACGTCACAATCTTCGATGATGAGGTCAGCGCCGCTCAATCGGATGGTTTCATAGCCCATCCCCGAACTCTTCATCAGTTGCGTGAGACGGCGGGCCGCTAGTTCCGGCGCCGGGTGGCCCCGAAACGAGCTTCCGCGAATGAGCAGGTTGCGTAACCTGATGTGGCCCGACGATTCGGGCTTCCCGCTCATGTCGGAAGAGATGATGGCATTGTGGTTTCCGCAGAAGATCGCCAGGTTCTGCAAGCCGAAGTGGTGCTGGCCGCTCACCCAAGCGGGTGGTGCTGGATCGACATCCGCAAAATAGAGCGCGGTCCGTTCTGGGGACTCGCCAACGAGGTATACATTGGGGGGAATCTCGATGGGCTGTGATAGGAAGTAATAGCCTGCCGGGATTTTCAATACCGCCCCGCCCAGGTCCGCGGCTTTCAGGAGGGCGGCCTTGAATGCTGCCGAGTTATCGAAGTGCGGGTCTTCCCTGGCGCCAAAATCCGCTACGCTCAATTCTGCCAGGTGCGTTTCGGCCGCCGCCTCTATCTGGATCAAGCGGGGCGCACTGGCGACGGCGCCGCCCCCTCTTGGAGATCGAACTTCAAGCGAGTAAATCCCCGGGGCCAGGTCGTTTGGGAGTTTGGTGGTGAGCTCGTACGACCCGTCGTTCGTAGCTTTCAGGCCGATCGTCTTTCCGGATTGCGAGGTAAGGCGGATGTCCCCCGCTACGCCGCCGTGCGTCAAGCACCGGCCAAAGAGCCTCAGCCGCGCTCCCGCGGAAGCTGAGTCCACATCGATGCGAGCTTCGACTTCGGGACCCGTGCTCGGAGACTCAGCCAGCGTCCACCATACTTCGGGAAGATTCACCCTGGCGTAGACTGGCGCTTCGTGAGGTTGATCCACGCGGAATCCGTATACACCGTCCCCCCCGAGGTCGGGGAGCACGAACATAATGCTCGTCTCGGTGATTTTCAACGGCGTTACCCGAATCCCGTTTGCGGAAGTGACGGAGCGCCAGTCACCAGCGGTGTGTTCGATGTTCGCGACCTTAAGGGAGATCTGTTGTGATTGCGGGAAGTATCCGGTCGCAAGCACCGTCTCGCCAGAACGTACCGGACCGGACACCCAGAATACGGCGCTCTCAGCCATGGCAATCCCGTCGCAGCCGATGAACCAGGCGATTGCGGCAATTGCAAAGAGCTTCATTACAGCGCTACGGCCTTTTGTGCGAAGGCAAACAGACAAGACCGGAACATCGGCGGGGCGAGCCTCGAATATACAGTGCCGAGCCAGTAAGCAATCGACGAAAAGTTCAAGTACGACGGCTCCGCATCGTACCCGTATACAACGCCTTTGAACCCTTTAGTTCGCAATTCCCGCTGCAAAGCCCGCACGCTATTGCAACGGTAAACGGTCGGGAAGATGTCCTCCTCGCGGCGGTCGGGCTGCGCTTGCCGCAGAATTGTTTTATGCAAAGACTCCGGCAGAAGGGCGGAAATAAGAGCCACGTAACCAAGCGCGTTGGCGGTTCTCAGGCAAAGATAGCCGCACGGCTTGAGCACCCTATATGCCTCTGTGAAGAAGCACCCCGGTTCAGGCAAATGTTCCAGTACGAAATCGCTGTACAAGAGATCGACGGTCTCGTCCCGAACCGGCCACGCGGCACCAGGCGTCAAGAGTTTGAACTCATCGACGAACTGGTTATCACTGCCGGCAACGTCCACGTCGAGTCCAATGACCCGCGAGACTCTGCCGCGAAACCTCCGCAAGTTTTTCCGGAACGGGACCGCGTCTTCGCCGCCGCCGCCGCGGCCACATCCAAAATCAACCACAACGCTTGATTGGGTCAGCAATGAGTTGATGCGGGAATAGAACGCTACCGTCCCGTCCACATCGCTAAAGCCGCCGAACTGAGCCTCTGGATAGAACTCGACCAAGTGACTCGTCATCTAGGCACTCGACTCCGTGGTCTATTGAACGATCGTCAACCCACACCCAGCATTCGGGCTAATTGCCATTTGCTCTCGCGTCCCCTTCACCGGCCCGCCACCCGTTCCGGACTCCCCGCCCGGTCCCCAACGCTTCCACGCGATCCAGCGCCGGCCTCATACAGCTTGGCGTCCACCAGAAAGCGATACCAGAATCCTTGGAGGAAGTGGTAAACCAAGCCCTGCCTCCCATCTAGAAAACCCAGCTTAAGGAAATACCGGTAGAACCAGTAAAACATCGCCCGGTAAAACAGCGGAAACCGAAGATATACGTTCTGCTTCAGCCACCGCTTCGTTCCCGCCTGGCCCTCCAGCGCAGCCGCTGCCTCGTGGCTCGTGATGTCCTGGCACTCCCGGCTCGCATACCAGTTGTGCTTGGCCGTCCACTCCGTCAGATCCTTTGGAATATCGTGAATCAAGTCCCCCTGGACCCGTCGCACCTTCCCCTGCCGCAACACGATGTGTTCGTCCATCCACGTGTCTTCGCACCGGCCCTCGCCACGCCGCCAGACCCGCAGGAGCCAGACTGGATACGTGTCCCCATACCGCAATTCGCGCCCGAGAAAACGGACCCGCCTCGCGAACTCGAAGCCGGTCACGTCCCCAGGAGCCTCCCGCAGCGCGGAAACTAACGCCTCTCGCAGCCGGTCGCCGATCCTCTCATCCGCATCGATCCGCAGGACCCACTCCGCCGCCGAGGGAACATTGTCCACCGCCCAATTGAACTGCGTCGCATAGTTTATGAAAGAATGCGAGAACACCCGCGCGCCATGCTCCTCTGCCACGGCCACCGTGCGGTCCGTGCTCCCCGAGTCAACTACATAGACCTCCGTTGCCAAGCCTTCCAGGCCTTCCAGGCAAGCCGGCAGATCGCGCTCCTCGTTCTTCGTCAGCACAATCGCTGCAAGGGTTAGCTTTTTCACGGCACCGGTAACCCCGCCTGAATCGAGTCAGACGCCGCGCCCTCCAGCACCCTCCGCTTGATTACGCGCGCCGGATTCCCGGCCACCACCGTCCACGCCGGCACGTCGTGAACCACGCAGGAGCGGGCGCCTACCACCGCGCCCTCTTCCACTGTGATCCCCGGACCCACGAACGCGTCTGCCGCTACCCATGCCCGAGCCCCAATGCGAATCGGCTTCGGAACCAGCGGCATGGTCAGCTTCGTGTAATCGTGGGTCGCCCCGCACAAATATGAGTATTGCGAAACGGTCGCATACTCGCCCAGTTCGATTCGAGCTACGTTATAACAATCCACGTACGGCCCTAGACAGGCATGATCGCCCATGACCAGATTCCACGGCGCCCAGATTTTGCAACTGGGATAAGGGTGAGCGCCTCGTCCCACACGCGCTCCGAATATCCGCAGTAGCATCGATCGCCATCCGTGCAGCACATTCGGCGTCGGCCGGAATAAGAGAAGGTAGATCGATTGCCACACCACCCGAAGCAGGCGGTTCGGCACGCTGTGTGGGCTGGGGAAAGGGTTCACGGCGGGGAGCTCAATTCAGCAGGCAGTCCGGTGCGGGACCCGCACCCAGCACCCACGTATACACGGCGACCATCTGCGCAGCCACCGTTGGCCAGTGATAGCGTTCCTTCACCAGCGCGAGGCCGCGCGCGCCCATCCCGCTTCGCTCCGAGTCGCTCATCTGAAACAGGAGCCCCAGGCCCTCAGCGATGCTCGCCGCCTCAGGCTCGATCCGTAGCGCCGCACCAGCCTGGAACCCGTACGGCAAATTGCACTGTGGAGTCATCAGCACCGGCAGCCCGTGTGCCCACGCTTCCAGGACCGTCATTGGCAGACCCTCGCTCACACTCGGCAGAATGAACGCCGCCGCCGCCTGGAAACAGGCGGCCTTCAACTCCCCGAACTGCGGCCCGAGGAAGTGGACGCTCTCATTCAAACCCTGTGTGCTCACAAGCGCTCTTAATTCCTGCTCGTAAGCGTCCTGGCCCCAACCGGCAATCGCCAGGTGCCAGCCTGAGCTACTCGCGTCACGCCGCACCATGGACCAGGCTCGAACCAGCGCCTCTAATCCCTTTTTCGGGTGGAGTCTGCCAATATAGAACAAGACCTGCGCGTCCTCCGGCAGCCCGTCCTTCCACGGAGCAGGAGCCGCCGCCCTTTCCACCGGAACCTCCACGCCGTTCGGAATCACGCACACGGGGTTCCGCAGGCCGTACGCCCGGAACGCCTCCGCTTCCGCGTGGTTCAGCGCATGGAGGCACGCCGCACCGCGCAGGTGCCTGTGCTCGTATAGTGCCCCGGCCAGGCGTTTCTTCCAACGGGAGTTCCCCACCGCCCACGGATCCAGCATCCCATGTGGGCTTACGATGTAGGGCCGTTTGTTCTTCGCCCATTGCGTCCCGGCGGCCGATGGATACATCCACAGCCCGTGTGTATGGAGAATTTCGGGATCCTCCGACCGCAAATGCCGCAGCAGGTTCGGAGCGAAGCCAAATCCGGAAGGACCGACCGGATCGCACACCGTCAGCGAAACACCGCTCCAGGCGTCCAGGTCCTGTTCGGTGCACGAGTCTCGCAGCCCGAGCACGCGGACGGTGCAGTTCGGAATGGCCTGGAGAGCCTGTGCCAGATGAAGCACGGCATCAAAGACTCCGGCGCCGCGCCGGGAAACCGAACTCGTCAGAATAGCGATCCTCATGCCGGGATACCACAGGCCCTCAATTGGCACGTGCCAGCGGCATGCGGCATTCAAGGAGATCGCGCACCGTCTCAGCGACGATCACAGCAGAATGCTCCGGGCTATACTCCGCCGAGACACTTCTGGCCTGTCTTCCCATTTCCACCAGGGCCTCCCGGGGCATTTCGGAGATCCTCTGTAGTAAACCAGTCAGAGAAGGTTCGTCCCACGGAGAGAACGTCCACCCGGTCTCTGGTCGGACCAGGTCGGCCGCGCAGCCGCACTGCGTCGAGACCAACACCGGTAGGCCGCTCAGCATCGCCTCGTTCACCACCAGACCCCAGGGTTCAACCAAGCTCGGCAGAACAAATGCATCCGCGCTTCGGTAAATGGCCGGCAGCTCGGCCTGTGGGAACTTCCCCCGAAACCGCACCAACGGCGAAATGCCAAGCGCCTTCGCTAACTCGCGAAGTTCGTCCCCTAATGGGCCGTACCCAACCAGATTCAGCACCACCCGCGGGTTTTCTGGATCTTGCTGAACTCCCCTGAAGGCCCGCAGCAGGCCGGCCAGGTTCTTTTCCGATGAGAAGCGCCCCACGTAGAGCAGAACCTTGTGTCCGGGCTTTGAGGTTGCAGGCGTGTCTTCCCGCAGAAACCGATCAGTGTCCGCGACCGCGCGTTTGATGAAGATTCTATCCACAGGCATGCCGAGCCGCCGGATATAGTTCCGATTAGACGTGCCGTAGACATGGGCCAAGTCGCAACGCCCGACAAAGAGCTTCTTGGGAAGTTCCCTCCAGGCTCGCCTGCGATGGTCGAACTCATTCGACTCCGCCCACAGGATCACCCCGGCCTTATGTCGTTGGGCCCACAACCACGCAGCCCATGCCGCTACGTCATAGTACCCGGCAACAATGACGACGCGGGGCCGCAGTTCGGACAGAGATCGCCAAACAAACCGAGCCGTATGAATCGCCGGGGCATCCTCATAGGGCCCATCCCAGCCGAAACGATACCGATACTCGCCGTTGCTCGGCAACGGCCGCTCAATACGTTGCCCGCTGGAGGCCCCGGTGAAGAACACCTCGAAATCAAGCCCCTGCTTCGTGAGCGCTTCAAACAAGAGGTGCTTGTAATGGATCGGGTGATTGTGAATGATAACCACCGGCGTTGCCGGTGCGTGACCATTCAGTCGATTCCTCACTTTGACGAGCTCGCCCCGATCACTTGGAGGCGACTCATGAATCGATGGCTAATGATTCCGTGGTCGCGCACCTGCGAATGCGTGACCCTCTTCGTGACGGCGAGCATTACGAACATGGCGAACGCTTCGTATGTAAAATACAAAGGGTGATAGTGACGAAAGGACGCCACCAGGAATGCGTAACCCATCCCTATCACCACGATTACAGCCGTTCGGTTGCGGCCCTGCACGTAGAGGTTCACCGAATCGACCAACCGTGCGAGAAAGCCCAGCCACAAGCCGATAAGAACAACCCCGGCGACGCCCCAATTCATGTAGTATTGGCCGATGATAGACGGGGTGACGTTGAAGTTTTGGCCCCGCGTGTACGACGAATTGAAGAACTCCCAGGCCGCCATGGTCGGCTTGCCCTCCCAAAACTGGCGCGGTATCCAGTGGAATACAAAGAACGGCTCTGCAAATTCGTGGAAGAAGGCGTGACCCGCCGGAACCAAGTGTTCGGCGTACAGTAGAGACGAAAACTGCCCGCTAGTGTCCGGGTAGATCTCTATGGTTTCCGGCGACAGTATCTGCACCCACCCCCCCTGCCGAAGCGTGACCTGGAGGCAGGAGACACAGAAAAAGACAACGAACAACACGCTCCACTTCATCACGCGCCCCGGGTTAAAAGAGCCCGAGAGTTTTCGGAGGTTAGCGACGCAAACCGGAAGGAAAATGAACAGCAGGAAATGACGTGTACCGCTGAGAACAAACGGCGTCGCCGCAAAGGCTCCGATGAGCACACCCGCGACACGTTTAACTGTGCCCTTAGACGTTGCGAGCACGAAAAAATAGGCGGCACCGAAGAGGCCGAATTCATCGAGGTTCATCCACAGTTGGTGCTCTCCGACTCCGGCGACGCCGGCCCGCCCATTGACTAGGGCAGCTAGGATGGCGTCGGGCCGAAAGCCATATGCGATTGTGAGAGTCAGAAACCCGCAGGGAACGCACAGGCATAGTATGATCTTGGCGAGGGGGCCGCTGGCGTCGACACGCGAAGCCGCCCACCGCTTGATCCTAGTTGCGCCCCTGGCAGGCCACGAGTACCCGACAAAAATCATTGCCTCGAAAACACCACAGTAGAAAAGACCCTTCGCGACTTCTTCAGGCGAGAAGCGGTCCTGGCCCAGCGGCATGCCTCCCGGAGGCGAGAACGGTAGGGGCTGGCTAGCAAGCACGAATGCATCAAACCAAAAAAAAATGATACAGGACAGGACCATGAGGGCCAGCCCAGGGGCGCCGGCACGGATCGCCCGGAATACACAGGTCGTCAGCAGCACGAGATTGAGCGCCAAGAGCACCGCAGCGATGAGACTAGATGGAGCCGCAAGCCCCAACCAGACCGCAACAACCAGCGCGAGGCAGGCGCTCACCAGTGCCCAGTCCCAGCCAGGAATACGCAGGGGCTGCGCCTCCCAGGGCGGGCGGCGGGCCAGTTCTCTGCTCAAGAACCAATTCGCTGGATTCTGCATTACATGATCGCCCAATTCGGTCGGATTCCGCGTAGGCATACCGTGGCTCACTTTCGGCCGCCTTTCGGCATGAGCATCGAGGGCAGCAATGGCCCTGTCGCCTCAGTTGGCCACATGCGCGATCCCCCGCTCCATCCGCCCGAACGCCACCGGTAGGCTGACCGCCAGATAGACCACCTGGGCTATGGCACAAACTACAGGCACCGCGACCAGCCCAAACACAGGCAGAGCCAGCCAACTAGCAACCACATAAAATACCGACACGGCGAGAAACGCGCCCGCCGTGAACCGCACCAACCCGAGCCCCGTCAGCACCTCGTTGATCGTGTTCCCGGCAACACGAAATACTCCGAAGATCAGTAACGCGATCAAAAGCCCAATGGTAGGCTGCACGGCCTTGTGGGTCCACAACTTGATGAAGGCCTGACCGGCAAGCGTCAACACCAGTGCCCCAGCCATGAACATTCCTACGCTCGCCAGCAGGAGGTGGATCGCGCGCTTCTTGATCCAGTGCCAGTCCCCCCTCGCTTTCGCCTCAGCTATCGCAGGTGTGTACGGCGTCACGATCAGCATGGCGGTTGTGATAAACACTGCGAACGCCGCGTAGGGCACTGAGTATTGCGGCACCATCCCGGCCCCCAGCCGGTTCGCGATCAGCAGATTCGCCGAATACAGCACTCCCAGGTTGGCCAACTGGTAAACCGTTAACGGCCCGGCGAATCCCCACAAGGTCCGCAAGCTCGCAACGTCGAACCACTTCCAGGCCGGCCGCAAGTCGCGGTGCAACAGCCCAAACACGTATCCCGCCAGACCCATCTGTGCCAGCAGCGGCGGGACGCTGACGACCAACACATAGCTCAACAATCCTCCCCGGCCGCCGGCCGACAAAGCAAAAAGCAGTCCTAGGCTCGCCAGACTCCCTGCCAGGAATGAAAAGCATCCCAGGTAACCCTTTTGCAGCGCGCTGGTCGTCGTACTCACAACGCGCGTCAGGGTCGAAGCCGCGAAGATCAGCCCGCACACCAACACCAACATGCGACCGCTCTCCGCCAGCGCCGGGGTCCGCGCACCCAGCAGCCCTGGCAACCCGCTCCATCGCGATAGGCCCATGGCCAGCGCCGCCACTGCCACTGCCAGTACCCCGTACGCCGCAAACGCCGTTGAAATAGCCCGCCGCATTCCTTGGCGGTCGCCCCGGCCCTGCGCCGTCGCGACCACGTTGATCAGCCCGGGTGCCAACCCGAAATCTGCCATCCCGCCCCACGCTACAAGCGATCCGACGACTAACCACAAGCCGTACTGCTCCAGGCCGAGCATCCTGATGGAAAGCGGAATCACCACCAGGCGAATCCCCTGATTCACCGCCTGCGTAACAACGCCCACCGCGCCGGTCGTCCGCGCCCTCAGGTCCCGCCGGCGGGCATGCCCGGCTGCCGCCGCGTCGCCCACCGGGGTCGCCTCTACCTCCGTACGCAAACCGTCGTCTCCCACGCGTAAAGGTTGCCCGGCCCCCAGCCCGGAAAGCGGTGGACCTCCCAGTCCGGCCCCAGCTCATCGAGCATCTGATCGATAACGAAAAGTTCTCCCTTGGTGGCGTGGTCGCTGTCGGTGTTGTCGACTATCAGCAGGCCCCCGCGGTGCACGCGCTCCAGGGCCAGCCGGAAACACTCGAGCCGGCGCGAGCCGTCAACCGAGACCACCTCGAAGTAGCCTGCTGGATGCTCTAGGATCTTCTCCACATAGGCGCTGCCCTCTAGTAGAACAACCTTCGCTTTCGTGGCCCGCTTCGCAATGGCGCCATACCACGCCGGATCGTCCTCCACCGCCCGAACCTCGCCGCACCGGCGTTCAAACCAGAGCGTGGACATACCGCAACTCCACTCGAACACCCGGGTGTTCGGCGTAATCCGCCGCCGGATAAACCGCATTGCCGGAAACGTGATCCAGGGCAACACGGGCCGGACTCCTGCAACCTTCCGTCCAACGCCCGTCGCACACGCCGCCGCGCAATCCGCCAACATCTTCACGGAACCCAAAGCGTACTGCCCCTTCTCGGTGTGAAAACGTGATTTTCTCGCTTCCGGGTTCACTCCGAACCACAGCCTGCGACTGATTGACGCCAGCCGGCTCATGCCGCGACCTTCCCCGCTGATACCGCCAGGACCTCATCTGTCCCCTCAGGCGACCCGCCGTCCAGTGCGTGAACCTCATAACCGGAGGCCAAGAGCAACCCCACGCACTCGCGGTGCACGGTCCGCCCATGCGTGGCCAGAAATATCACCGGGTGCCGTTCTAACATCCCGCGTGCGCCCCGGAGAACGTCCGCCTCGGCGCCTTCGACGTCGATCTTGATCACGTCCGGAGCTTCAACCTCACCGGTGGCTAGCAGGGTGTCCGCCCTAAAACATGGCACGGTCAGCGGCCCTTCGGCTGCGATGCGGCCCATCGAGGCGTTTGGCCCCGGACTAAACTTGACCTCGCCGTCGAGGTCGCCCAGGGCACAGGGGAAGATTTGCGCAGTCCTGCACCGGTTCATCTCCACATGCCGCCGCAACAGTTCAACATTGCGAGGCACCGGCTCGAATGCGAAGACCCGGCCGCTCGTGCCGACCAACTCGGCAAGGAACAGTGTATAGAAGCCCACGTTCGCGCCCACGTCCCAGCAGACCATCCCCGGGCGCACAAGCTCTACGATCTTCCTCTGCTTCGCAGCCTCATACGAACCCAACCAGCAGCCGTGGATGGACGAGCCCGCGATCCAGCGCTTACCCCGCAACGGGCCCTGCAGGATTCGGACTTCTGCCTCTTTCGGAATCAGACGAAGCGGCAAGCGCAACGCCCGGCCGACGATCCTTGAGTTAGAAATGCTGGCGAAGTTAATCACAGTCGGCGCTGTTCCCTTGATTCCGTTTGCGTGACCTACCCCTTCGTCGGCTTGTAATATTTCGAGTAATACTTCCCGTAGTATCCGTAGTAATAATAGCGGTCACTCATGTCTTTGCGGACTTCGTTCAGCGCCACACCTATTACGTTTGCCTTCACTCTCTTCAAACTGCTGATCACACTGCTGACCGCGTTCTGGTTGGTTTGGCCGGCCAGAGTCATGACCACCACTCCATCCACTACCGCGGCCATCTGGAGGGGCTCGGCGAAGCCCAGCAGCGGGGGCGAGTCGACGATGATGAGATCGTACTCCGGATTGGCTTCGGCGAACATTTTCTCCAGGGTGGCGCCGAGGCGGTCGGCGGCGCTGCGGGGGCGCCGGCCAATGTGGGAAAATGAGGGCGGCATGACTTTGCAGGAACTCCGCGCAACCAGACGAGACTCCGTTCTCGGGCTCGCGGCCAGGCATGGCGCGCACAACGTCCGTGTGTTCGGCTCTGTCGCGCGTGGGGAGAGCGATCCGCAAAGCGACGTGGATTTTCTCGTCGATCTCGATCCGGGCCGCACGCTTTCCGATCTGGGAGGTCTGCTGATGGATCTCGAAGAAGCCCTGGGCGCCCCCGTCGATGTTGCCACCGAGAAGGGGCTGCGGGTGCGGGTCCGCGAAAGGGTCCTGGCAGAGGCCGTGCCGCTATGAGGGTTTTCGAAGGCGATCCCGACCGGCCGGTTGGCAGGCGGAAGCGCCTGCCCCACAACTCCGGTTGGCGTGAGGGCTGTTGCGCGTAGCCGCTGGCCTTGGGACTGTGGGAAACTGATATCGTGAGGGATAGGTGGGCGCGCCACCATCTTCACGCCACGGAGTATCGGTATGGCAACGGCAAAGGAAGACCTTCGGGGAAAAGTGGACCGGCTCTCGGAAGAGGAAGCCCGCAAGGTGCTGGACCTGATGGCGGCCAGGCAGCCGCAACCGGCGCGTGCGCCGGAAGGGGAACTGACCCGCGATGCCATCCGGGCGCGTTTGGCGGGTAAAGTGGGTTTCCGTGTGCCGCCGGGAGATGCCCAGCCATTCCGCAGTGTGAAACCCGTCCACTGTCCCGGCATTCCCGCGTCTGAACTGCTGATTGCCGACCGTCGATGACGCTCTATTATCTCGACTCGAGCGCATGGGTCAAGCGGCATTTCGCCGAGCCGGGGACGGACTGGGTAAACAACCTGTTCGGGATGGATCGGACGCTGAGTTGTTGCACCGTAGGCTTCATCGAAGTGAACGCCACCGCGGCGCGGAAGTGCGCGGGGGGCGCAATCGACGGCGCGCGTCTGGCTGAGATGAAGACTTCGCTCGAAGAGGATTGGGACCAGTTTCTTTGGGTGGGGCTGACGCCGGAGATCCTCGGGAAAGCCCTTCAAGTGGCGCATGCCCACGCTCTTCGCGGGTCCGACTGTGTGCATCTGGCGTCCGCTTTGGCGCTCAAGGACCACCTCGGCATCGACGCCAGCGAGTTCGCGTTCGTTACTTCCGATCGGGAGTTGAAGGTCGCGGCGGCGAAGGCGGGTTTGCTGGTCATGGATCCCCAGCAGCCGGCCTGATTTCCTCTCGTCGTCCTCAGCGGATCCCTCGCAAGAAAAGCGTTCGCTGGGCCACTCGGCCAGCCTCCCCGCTGGCAGCGGAGACATCGCCGCCGCAGCGTCGGATATTCCCGGCAAGCAGCCACCCATCTTCCCCATCACGTTTGTGAGGCGCCTAGTTCCTCGACCGGCAGATTCGCATCTATCGAAAGTACCGCTCCCTATGGTCGCGGCTCCGTTCGGAGGCGTGGCGAGCACTTTATCACACGGTCGAAACCTACCCCTTGGTCGGCTTGTAATACTTCGAATAGTACTTCCCGTAATATCCGTAGTAATAATACCGGTCGCTCATGTCCTTGCGGACCTCGTTCAGCGCCACACCAATTACATTTGCCTTCACTCTCTTCAGGCTGCTGATCACACTACTGACCGCGTTCCGGTTCGTCTGGCCGGCTAGAGTCATGACCACCACTCCATCCACTACCGCGGCCATCTGGAGGGGCTCGGCAAAGCCTAGCAGCGGGGGGGAATCGACGATGATGAGATCGTACTCCGGATTGGCTTCGGCGAACATTTTCTCGAGCGTGGCGCCGAGGCGGTCGGCGGCGCTGCGGGAGGCTGGGCCGGCGGGGAGGATGTCCAGGTCCGGATACTCCTCGCACTTTTGCAGGACCTCGCGCCAGCCGGCTTCGCCCTTGATTACCGTGGAGAGTCCCCGGTCGTTCGCTATGCCGAGCCGGTCGTGAATTCCGGGGCGGCGCAGGTCGGCGTCAATTAAGAGCGTCTTCCGGTTTTGCAGGCTGTGTACGATGGCCAGGCGCACGGAGGCGGTGGTCTTTCCCTCGCGCGGCGTGGCGGAGGTGATGAGCAGGGAGTGCGGGCGGCGGCCGAGATCGGAGAGCAGGATGGAATCGCGCAGCGTTCGGATGGCTTCTTCAAACGCCGCCTCCTGCGCGTTGCGCCCGCTGTATTTGACGATGACCTTGGTCCCGTTGTTCGCCATACGAATGCGAAGCAGCCGGCTGCGCCAATGCTTCACGGTTGGGAGCGAGCCGAGGACCTCGGTCCGCAGTGTGCGCTGTATGTCCTCGGGGTCGCGCACGGTGTTGTCGACGGTGTCCGCCAGGACCGCCAGGCCGACGCCGAGCAGAGTGGAAAAGAGGAACGCCAGGAGGGCGTTCAGCTTCAGGTCCGGAAATACCGGCTTGATGGCCGGGCGGGCGGAATCGGCCAGGCGGATGGAACTGTTCTGGAAGCTGGAGTTGATGCCGGCTTCCTTGATCTTGCGGATCAGCTCTTCGTAGAGGCCTTTGTCGCCGTCGGCTTCCTGTTTCAGGGCTTTGTACTCGAAGGAATGCGCGTTGAGGCGGTCGAATTCGGCCTTGGTCTCGGCCACCGCGCTGGCCAGCATGGATTCGCGATTAGCGGCTTCCTTGTATTCCAGGCTGACGCGATTCACGATGTTCGCCTTCAAGTCTTCGAGCTGGCGCTCCAGCTCGGCGACTTGAGAGTGCGCCTTTTTGTATTCGGGATGGCCGGCGCCATACTGGGCAGCGGTGGTGGCGAACTTTTCGCGGGCTTCGTCGAGGTGGTCCGCGAGCCGGCGGAGTTGCTCGCCCTGGGTGGAGGCTTGGGCAGCCTCCATGGAACCGCTCTTGACGGAATTGAAGGCGGCCTGCTGGCGGACGCGGTCGCCCTGGGCGGTGGTGAACTCGGTGTTGAGCTGGAGCAGGCGGGAGGAAAGGATGCTGGTTTTCTCCTCCGGGTTGATGACGCTGAGATCTTTTTCGAATTGCGCCAGGGCGGCGGAGGAGCGCTCCATCTTGGCCCGCAACTCTTCGATCTGCTTTTCCATGTAGGCGGAGAGGCCGGCGGTGGCGCGAAAGCGGATGTCGTAGGTGTGCTGGATGTAGCTGTCGGCGATTCCGTTGGCGACATCCGAGGCCAGTTCCGGGTCCGGCGACCGGAAGCTGATGAGCAGCAGGTAGGTGTTGGGCGGGCGCGTGACCTTGAGTTTCTTGAGGGTGACCGGGGCATTCTGCGCGCGCGCGGAAGGAAACTTGGACTCGCCCGGCAGGGTGGTGATATCGCTGCTAGGGAGATGGAAGCGCTCGGCGACGGGGCGCAGCACCGAATCGGACTGGATGATCTTGACCTGGGTGGCCAGGAACTGGTCGGCGTCGTTCGGGGCGGCGCGGGCGGCATCCTGGCCGATAAGCGCGGCGGGCGCCTGACGGTCGACGTCGATGGTCGCGGTGGATTCGTAGATAGGCGTAAGGCGCGAAGACACCACCACGGTGGCGATTACCGAGATCAGAGCGAAAGAGAGGATCTTCCACTTGTGGCGCTTGAGTATCCACAGATAGTGGGAGAGCGGTACCGCTGTTTCCTCAGGCTCCGGCTGGGCGTAGGCGTAGGGGGGGTAGACCGTGATGGGGTCGGGGATCGCCGGGACGTGGCCGTTGCCGTTGCCGCCGTTGGCCGGAGCGGGGAGCGCGCGCAATTCTTTTTCTTCAGGCATGGGGTTAAGCTTTTGGCGTCTCGATTATGTCTATGCCGAGCAGCGTTAGAGGCGTCCGGCCGCCAGCCCGTAGGCGCCCGCGCCAGTGGCGGCCGCGATGAGCGCCTCGAGGGCCCTCATGCCGGCGCGCTTGCCTCTGTTGTCGGGGATGTAAAGAATGTCGTTGGCAATGAGCCGGACGTCCGGGGATTTGCGCTGCAGGATCTTATCAAGCTCCACGGGGATTTCGTTTTTGCTGCCGTTGGCTTCGCGGCGGTAGATGAAGGCATTCTTGCTGGCGAACTGCTCCAGTCCTTCGCTGAGCGCCAGCATTTGCAGGACGGTGGTGTCGGACCCATTCTGGACTGGGTAGGCGCCGGGCTTCTTGATGTTGCCGACCACGTAAATCTTGCTGACCTCGGGGACGCGAATCTCTTCGCCGCCGGTGAGCTTGATATTGACTGCCGGGTCGGCATCGTTGATCAGGTTGCGAACGGTGATGCGGCGGGTGAGCATGACGGTGGCGCCATCGGGGCCAAGCTGGGTGCGGCTGACCAGAACTTCCGGGCCGGCGTTTTCGCTGAGACCCTGCGCGCGGGCGATTGCTTCGAGCAGCGAGATGGGGCCTTCGGCCTGGAAAACCAGCGGCATCTTGACCGCGCCGGAGACGCTGATGGGACGGCTGTGATATTCGGCGATGGTGACGGTGACGAAGGGGTCCACCAGAATCTGTTCGTCGCGAAGCGCCTGGGCGATGGCGGTTTCGAGATCCGCCGGGAAGAGACCTTCCGCCTTGATCTGCCGCTTCAGCATGGGGAGGCGGATCATGCCATCGGTGCCGATGCGGATGGTGCGGCTGAGCTCGGGGGCATCGTAGACGGAGACCGCGATGAGGTCGTTCGGTCCGACCGCCTGGGCCGGCAGATTCGCGCCCTGTTCGGGGATGGTCGCGGCGCGGTTGGACTGCTGTTGTTGGGCCAGAGCGGCTGCCGCGAAAATTATTGTTGAGAATAGTAAACGCATGACGGCACCTTAGTCTCCAGAGCGAATGCGAGCGGGGTTTAAATCCGAAAGCGCATCGGCCAGGCGCGAAACATAGAGTTCGAGCATGGCCAGGCGGCGGTCGAAGGCGAGCAGCTTATCGTTGAAGTCGATGGGGTCAACGGAATCGGATGCGATACCTGGTTTGGGTCCGCCCAGCATAACCGCCCGGGCAAATTCGGAGATGCAGCGAGCTCCCTGACAATCCGATGCGATCTTGATCCGCTCGAATTCCTGGTCCGTAACACGGAAATTTACAAGACGCCTTCGAATCTTATTCATGGAATGCCCCCGGCAGGGTTCATGGGCTTTAATCTGCGGACTTAGTGGATTTGGGCGCTCAAAAAGCTAGCAATTAATGTACGACGAATAGCTTAAGGACTAAGCTTCGCCCTTTGGGTCACATTGACCGGACTTCGAAAAGCCTGAAAAGAGCTGGAGACGCACCTGTAACGTAATTACCGCATCTACTGATGTGAGACGAAAACGCGAGCGTATCACGAACGAATTACGTATGTCAAGATCTTCAGATCTGGAAGTACTAAAGCTTGGTGGCGCCGGCGGTCTTGCCGCCGGTGGCAGTTACTGAATGCGGCCAATCCAGTCCCGTTCGATTTCCGCCGCCACGGAGCGGAGGAGCATGGTCACCGAAACCACCACTCGCGGCTTTCCATTTTCCGCTCTGACAATCACGCCTTCAACCCCCGCCAGCGGTCCGCACTCGATGGAAACTCGTTGGCCAGCTTGAAGATAGGGCCACGGCGTGCATGCGACTTCGGAAGTCGCTAAGGTTTGGACCGAGCGGATTTCGGTTTCGCTGATGGGGACCGGGATATTTCCGATACCGACGATTTGTGCCACGCCGGCGGCGCCCAGAACTCTCAGCCGGTCCGGCATCGCAAACCTGCAGAACAAATATCCGCTAAACATCGGAACCCGCAGCGTCTTGACCCTGTCGGACCAACGCCGTCTTACGGAACATAACGGTAAGAAGGCTTCAAAGCCACGCAAACAAAGGTCGTCGTGCGCTCGAACCTCGCAGCGTGATTTCACGCGAATTCCAAACCAGTCCGTATTCTCCAACGCCCCAAATCCCACCATTCCAATAATATAAGCGTCAACCAATGCGCTCAACGTTGCCAAAAGTTAAGGACCGTAAGCGTACCCAGTAATTATAGCCGTGGCGCGGCTTGCCCGTGCACCATCCGGGGCTGTCAAGCCTGCTGAGCCGAGAGTCGTCTCGGCTTTTCCTCTCCACTTGCCCGCTCTTCATCCGTCAGGTCTTTTCGCTTGCCACCCACTTTGCCAGGTGGCGAGCATGGCAATGATGAGGATAGGCCATGAGCCGAGCGCGGGCCGCGAGAATGGGTAATCCACAAGTGCGTGAAGAAACACGGCAATCACGCCGATGCCCCACACCGAACGGAAGGCCGGCCGTAAGCACCACAAGAACAGAGTGGCTATCACGATGCCGAAGGGGATGCCGCCTTCGGCGGTCCACTGGAGCCAGTCGTTGTGCGCCTGGTTGGCGAATACGCCGAAGTCGACGATGGCATAGCGGGGATACACGGTGGGCCAGGCGCCGAGCCCAACCCCGAACCAAGGGTGAGCGGCGGTCATGTGGAGAGAGGAAATGTCAAGCTGACGCCGCATCTGCATGGGATCGGGCTCCCAGAAACGGTTCCAGACGCTTTCCCATCCCACCACGGAGCCAAACACGGCGAACAATACGGCCATTCTAAGCAGCGCCGTGCCGACCGATCGGGCGCTGGTGCGGCCGCGCGCCCACAGCAGCGCGATCACAACCACGGTCTCCGCGGTCACCAGAATGGTGCCGGTGCGCGAGGCCGACGCGATCACGGACGCGAACATGGCGGCCGCCATTCCGGAGTACAGCAGCGAATCGCGGTCCCGGCGCAGGGCTTCATACACCGCGATCGGCAGCACGACTTCGATGAAGGCCGCATAGTGGTTGCGGTAGAGAATAGGGCCCATTACGTAATCGGTGTACTCGGTCGGGAACAGCCAGAAGATCTTGCCAGGCGAAGTGAAGGTCTGCACCGTGGCCACCACCGCCACCACGGAGCCGAACCAGAGCATCGCGGAACGAAACCAGTGACGAACCTCGGTTTCGCGGAAAAGAGAGACACCGGCCAGGAAAACCGCCAGAAACGTGGCCCAGCGGACCACTGCGGTCTTCGTGTCAAAGGCGTAGGCGGTGTGCCCCGTGCCCCATTGGAGCAGGCCCCAGGCAACCGCGAACGATAAGGGGACCAGCGGATAGAGGTCGGCGCGCCGCATGCGCCGAATTCCGAAGATTGCGAGCGCGGAAACAGCCAGCGCGAAAATCCCAACTTGGAAAACGGTGACCGGCCAGTAGGCGGGCACCCAAAGTGTCAATATGGCGAAGAAAAAGAGTGCCGCCAGGACGACGTACATTCCTCAGTATAGTGTTTCGTCAGGCAGCTTCGCGCCAGATTACGGAGTGCTGGCGGACGGGCCTGAACTGAATGTGCCGGAGGCAGCCAGACCTGCCACCGTACCGGCCGCGGCAACGCCGCCGATAATCGCGATCTTTGCGCCCATCGAAAGTCCGGTTCCAACCGCCGCGCCTGTTCCCGCGCCTCCGCCTGGGATTGCGCCGGCGGCGTTACGACAGGAAGTCGTTTTGATGGTGGCCACTTGAATCAACTGCGAAGCCGGGGACGGGGGTGTGGCGCCCGGAATAATCGAGCCGGTGACTTCCACACACTTGCCAACGTACTTCGCCAGATCCGGTCCTTCCAGTTGGACCGTGACGTGAGTGGTGTCATCGGTCAGGAAGTACTTCCCGTCCCTGAATTCCTCGACACCCGTCATATCGAAAGCGGTGGCAGCGCCTGCCTGCGCTCCAAATGCGAGAGCCAGGCCTGGACGCACGCTCGCCACCAGAACGCCGGTAGCGCTGCGCACTTCGGCGGCGCCGCTGCGAGCCGAAACCGTAATGTTCGACGGTGACGTGATTTCAACCTGCACCACGCTATCTTTCGCCGAGGGCGAGATGCGCAAGGTGTCCGCTTCGATCACGTGATTCCCGGCTTCCTTCACCACGCCCGTACCCTTCTCCAGGATGGTGTGATCGCGATAGACTTTGGCTCGCGAATCCGGCGATAGCGTAATCTCCACGCTGGCCAGCTCGATCACCGAGCGTGCCGCCGTGGTTTCGATCAGGTTGCCCTCGAACAGCGTTCCGTTTTGTCGAATCGTGGAACCATCGACACGAAATTCCCCAGTCGACTTGATGAATCCGATGGAAAGGGGCGCCGCCATTGCCACGAATAGAAGGCAAATCAGCGCAGTGAGAAAAATTGCGAACTTCGACATTTTAACCTCCGACAAACTGTGCTTCTCATTTAAAGTATACCTATAGACGCTAAAAGACAAGAGGCTCCGGGTGTATGATATCGTCTTGCGAACGTCATACCTGCAAAAAACCTGTTCTATACAGGTAGCGGCATGAACTACTACGAGGAACTCGGCATCCGGCAGGATGCGGCGCTCGAAGAGATCCGCCAAGCCTACAAACTACTCGCGCGCCTGCTCCATCCGGACGCGCAGCCGGACGCGCGGTTGAAGGCCATGGCCGAGTGCCAGATGAAGCGGCTGAACGAGATTCTGGCGACCCTCACGGATGCACAGAAACGCTACCAGTATGATGAGAGCCTCCGCGAGAGCCCGAAAGCCGCGTTGGAATGGGCGCCGCCGTCACCGGCTCCGTCTGCGTACCGGTACTACGAAATTCTACACTTCGGCCTGCGGCATTGGTTCTGGGTTTTGATCGGGTTGGTAGTGGTTGGCGTCGGCATCTGGTGCATGGAGCAGCGCAACCCTGAGGCAGCGCAGGCGGTACCGAGCCAAAACGAGGCCGTGCCCGACGGAGCGGGCGCTGGCAGACCAGGCGGCGAAGCGCCACTCGAATCCGCGGCAAATGTTAGCCAGCCGGCGCCGCCCCGTGCCGCTTCGATAGCGCCGCACGTAGCTCCGCACGAAGTACCGCCCCCCAGCGCTCGCCGCGCCGTCACGAGAGACGAAGCCGCGGCCGCACCGGCCCCACCGGATACTGCTCACTCTTTTCCCGCCAAAGAACCCCTGCCGCCGAACCCGATTGCCCCTGCCGAACCTGCGCGGGTGATACTTGAGGCGCCCAAGGTGGAACCCCCACGTCCTACACCGAAGGCCAATGAGGTTTCCTTCGCGGGCAACTGGTTCTACGCTCCGGAGACAGCGGGCAAAGCAGACCCCAATCTTTATCCGGCGACCTACGTGGAGTTTATCCTGGCGGAAGAGGATGGAAGCCTGGTGGGCAATTACCGGGCCAAGTATAGAATTCCCGATCAAGCAATCTCCCCCGAGGTGCAATTTCGCGCGCAGGGCAAATCCTCGACTCGGAAATCGTGCAAACTGACCTGGGCCTCGGATGACGGAGCACAGGGTGAAGCGGAACTGACGCTGCGTTCTTCGAATCAAATGAACGTGACCTGGTGGACCACGGTGTTCGGCCGCCGGGCGGCCTTGAGTTCCGGCATGGCAGTGTTGATCCGGCAGCAGGCTCCGTGATGTGGTTTCGAATCGCACGGTTTCTCGCCATCGCCATCGCGGCCGCCGGCTTCGCGGCCGCCGCCGTGTGGTCCGTACGCCTGGGATGGTCCGATTACTGGTTCCGGAAAGAGACCGTGGCGGGGACGGAGAAGGCTCTTGCGGTCACCCCCGGCCAGGCGGCCTATTATAACCGGCTGGCCCTGCTGACTTCCGAGGATCACCCGGCCCGAGCGATCGCGGCGCTCAAACGCGCCGTGGCTCTCGATCCGGCCGATGCGCATTCCTGGATCGACCTCGGCTTGCAGTACGAGGCGGGTGGCGACAACGCGCGGGCCGGGCAATGCCTGGTTCGTGCGGTCGAAGAAGACGCGCAGTACCTGCCGAGATGGACGCTCGCGAACTACTATTTTCGGCGCAACGATCCGCCGCGGTTCTGGTTTTGGGCCAAGCGGGCGGCGGCAATGGCCTATGGCGATCCGTTACCATTGTTTCGCCTCTGCGGGCAGATGGAGGAGGACGGAAAGCTGATCGAGCGCCTTACCATAAGCAATCCGTCCGTACGCGCCAGCTACCTCTCCTACCTGGTCGGGCAGGACCGCATCGATCTGGTCGGCCCACCGAGCCGCCGAGTACTCGAGGAGAACCGGCAGTCTGACACGCCGCTTCTGCTGGCCGTGTGCGATCGGTTGCTCGATCGAGGCCGTGCCAGCGAGGCTCTCGACATTTGGAACCGACTCGCCGAGACCCATCGAATCCCGTTTGCCGCCCGGAGTTCCACCCTGCCGTCCTCGTTGACGAATGGCGCGTTCACGGTGGCGCCCACTTCACAGGGCTTGGACTGGCGGCTGCCCGAAGTGGATGGCATCAGCGCGGCGAGTGAGGAGAGCCCGGGCGGGCTGCGGCTCACATTCTCCGGGCGCCAACCGGAGCGTTGCGAAGTGCTCGTTCAGTATGTGCCGGTTCAGGAGAATCGGAAGTACAGACTGAGGTTCCTGTACCGCACTTCCGGGATCGCATCCGGCACGGGTCTCACCTGGCGCATTGCGGACACGAACAGTGGCAGGAGCTTGGGCGAGGGGCGGGACTTATCCGCGGCAGGAGAGATTCAGGACCAGGTTTCCTTTGCCACTCCGGCCGGTTGCCGCCTGGTGCGCCTCTCGCTGGTCTACCAACGAAGCCTGGGAACAACTCGCATTGCAGGGTTTATCGTCTTGCGATCGATCGATATGGAGTTAGCGAACTAGCCGCTCAATTCCCCTCGGAAGGCCCGCTGCGTTCGCGCGTGATGAAGTAGAGGAACGCCACAAACAGCAGAAATCCCCCGGCGTAGAGCAGGAATTCCCGCCGCCTTCGTCTCCACTGAATGGCGCCGCGGGTTGCTCTGACCTCGCGGTCCTTCGGAACCTGACCTGCAGCAGCCTCTTCTGCCGCATAGCGGGACTGTAAAACGCGATACCCACAATCCTTGCAGCGATACGGATACCTCGCGGCCACACTCGCCAGGTGTTCGAACAGACCGCGCCGGTGGGAACGGTGAAAATGATCGGTCTTGCATTTGGGACACAGCACAAATTCTGGAAGCCCTGGAACCAGTATTCTACTCCGAAATCACGCCATCTCCAAAACTGGTCCCAGCAACGCTCTCCAGGAGGGTCGGCCGCATCCCGACTTGCGAATCAGTGCGGACCAGTAGATTGTCAAAGCCCTCGCTTAGGCCAATTGGTTCAATTGGCCGCCACAGCTAAAACTCGAAGCGTTATTGCCGATCAGTGTGAGTGAAGCAAGCAATCTGGTGGTTCGTCGAGCATCGGGCCGACGATCATACCAATGCTTCCAGGAGGGATACTATGTATTCTTTGACGAAGTTCTTCATGGCCGCTCTCGTGGTCGGAATGTTCGCCGGAATTCCTTGCCAGGCTCAGTTGAGTTCATCGGTTCAACCGAGTTCATACGTCGAGCCCAGTTCATTCGTCCAGCCGAGTTCATTCGTTCAGCCGAGTCGATCCTCTCAGCCCAGTCGATCCTCTCGGCCGGATTCGTGGTGGTGGGTAACCTCCGGCGTCACGATGCAAGTGGCGGGGAGTTTTGCCGACTGGGCAACCAGTTGGAAGCAGCCGGAGGGAAACTCGCTGCTCGCGCAATCCTCCGGGACGTATGCCGGCCGATTCTATCGTACCGGTACGGTGCGGAAGGGCTTGCTCAGCGGGGGCATCGCTCTGGTGAGCTATGCCGTAGCCTGGAAGTTTCCGAAGACCCGCAAATTTGTCGGCATGTTCAATATGTCTGCTGGTGCGGGTTTCGCCGCCGCGGCCTTTAGGAATATCGAAGTGAATCCGTACTACAAACCATGAGCTGTTGTGGGCGGCCCCGGTGTTCCTCCTTGTGACGGGTCGGGCTGGATGCATTGCGCTTTCCGCGCCATCCCGGCCCTCGTCGAGCTCAGGGTGCTCTGCCTGTCGAGTTCGGCAAGTATGGCAAGCCGCGCATTGGGAAGCCTGGGGCGCGCACCAATCAAGAAGCGATACACTCTTTGTAAGACAGCCATGACGGAAGACCGGAAGGACCAACTGGAGAACGAAGCGCTGCCCGGCGACGTCGTCGAGACCAGCGTCGAAATCGAGACTCCCGACGGGACCTGCGACGCCGCGTTCCTTCACCCGAAGACCGGTTCCCATCCGGGCGTGCTGTTCTGGACCGACGCATTCGGCCTGCGGCCCTCGATGCGGGAAATGGCCAGGCGTCTCGCCGCCGAGGGATATTCGGTCCTGGTGCCCAATCCCTTTTATCGCGTGGCCAAAGCTCCTCACTTGGAGCCCGCCAGCTTCAACTTCCAGAATCCGGCCGATAGGGCCAAACTCCAACCGCTGATGGAGTCGGTGACCGCACCCGGCAACGCCGAAAAGGACGCCGCCCAATACGTTGCCTTCCTCGACGCGCAAAAAGAGGTGGACCAGGAAAGGAAGATCGGAACGCAGGGTTATTGCATGGGCGGGGCGCTGGTGGTGAAGACCGCGGCGGCGGTGCCCAATCGCATTGGCGCGGGCGCGTCTTTCCATGGCGGTGGCCTGGTGACCGACAAACCCGACAGCCCGCATCTGCTCGCGCCGAAGATCAGGGCCCATATGTATTTCGGCGTGGCGTCGAACGACGACGCGCGTCAGCCGGATGCCAAGGACAAGCTGAAGGAAGCCTTCGCGGCCGCCGGAGTTCCGGCTGAAATCGAAGTGTATCCGGGAGCGCTGCACGGCTGGTGCGTGCCGGACATGGCACCCCAGAACGGCGCACCCGTCTACAGCCAGCCCGATGCCGAGCGCGCCTGGGGCAAGCTCGCCGCTCTATACAAACGGGCGCTCGCCTAAGAGACCGTCAAGAAACACCCACAATTGGGAGGTGCGGCACTCGTGCCGGCGCCGGTTTCCGGTGGCGGCAAGACACTGGCGGCAAGACCGCCGGCGCTACAGCTCCCGCATCTCCATTCGCTGCCCCGAATGGGACCGATCGTGCCCACGAAAAATCGCTAAGCTATTGAAAAGACTCGAAACCAGTGTTCAAAAGTGGGCCAATCGTGCCCACTTTCGGGCCGCTCGCCTTATCGAAGCAAATGCGGGCCGGGCTTGCCCGGCCCCTACCGGTTTGATTGTGACACGGAGGCTGGGCGGAAGCTGCGTGCGGAGCGGTGAGAAGTGACCGTAAGCTCCGTGGGGACTGGGGGTTGGAAATACTTAGCGGGTGTGTGAACGCAACTGTGCCGTTTTCCAGCGAATGGCCATACTGAAGATCCCGCCCTGATACGAGAATAGGATGATGAATGGCGTGAGAATGGACAAGTGGCTCTGGGCGGCGCGATTCTTCAAGACGCGCTCGCTCGCTGCGCGAGCATGTGAACTCGGCAGGATTGAGTCGAACGGACAACCAGCCAAGGCTGCGCGCGAGGTCCGAACCGGCGACATGTTGCAAGTGAAGAACGACACAGGCGACTTTCAGGTGGAGGTGCTGGCGCTCAGCGAAATGCGCGGCCCAGCGGCAGTTGCGCAAACGCTCTACCGTGAAACGGAGGCGAGCCGGGAATCGCGGTTAAGGCTGGCGGAGGAGCGCAAGTCGATGCCGCACTTCGAAACCTTGCGGGAAGGCAAACCATCGAAGCGCGATCGCCGTAAAATCGACCGGCTCCGGGGCAGAGTCTGACCGCATAGGAGAAGCAGCATAGCCGCGCTTTCGCGCTGGGCTGGATCCGGGCGAAAAGGCGGCGCCCGGCTACACCGCGCAGTATCGGCACCGCAAACCTAAACCGCATGGTCCGCGGGCCTGTCTTCACCGCTCCATATCCGGCGCGAAGTCCAGTTTTGCGCGGGCCCCGCCCAAAACGGATCGGCCGGGCCGAGCCCCAGCGGAAGCAGCACCGCAGAGCAAAGATACAAACTGCCGGTCGAGATGTAGCTCTCGCCCAATTTGGGCTGGTGCCCGCAGAACCCGATACGCAGCCAGCCGTCCCGATCGAACGTTCCCGGCGCTTCCATCAGCCGGCGCGTCACCGCCGTCAAAGCGCAGCGGACCTGCGGGCCGGTCAACGGATCGGGTAGCTCGCGCCCGAGCGCCATCAGGGCCAACAGATGAAAGGCGCCGCAACGGTAAGCGATGGAGCGGCCGATGGCGGGAAAGGTGCCGTCCGGCGCAATCAGCCGCTCCTGGATAGCCGCGTACCGCCGCGCGCGCCAGGACATCGGGGAGCAAAGCTTGCCACCGGCTGCTATACGGGCGAATGTTGCGCAGCGTATCCAGCAACATGGGCTGGATCACGAAACTGTTGTAGTAGTCCCAATGAAAGTGCGGCCCATCCCCGTAAAGGCCATCGCCCACAAACCACTCTTCGTGCTTGCGGAGAGCATAATCGATTCGCGTGGCGTCCCAAGACTCACCCATCATGGCCAGGCCAGTCTCGACAATGGCGCTGAACAGCAGCCAATTGCTGTCGTTCGGCACAATCGCGCGTGAGGACAGGAGCGCCGCGGCGAGGTTCCGTTGGGTGGTGCGGTCCAGCTTCTTCCAAAGCTCGGCCGGCGCCCGCAACAATGCCTGCGACAGGAAACCGCAATCGACGAGAGGCTGACCGCCGTCGGAGAAGTTGAGGAAGTCCGGCGACTGGGGATCGGCCGCCGAACGGATTGCCGCGCGAGCCAATGCCGCGTATCGCTGTTGCAGGTCGCGCTCGGCGCCGGCTTCGAGCGGAGCCTCGAGCCATGGCGCGATGCCGGTCAGCAGCCGGGCGATAGCCTCCAGGTGAGAGTACTTCCGCCGGGCAAACTGGTTCTCGCTGGCGGACTCCACCGGCATGTTCCGCTTCAAAGTGCCGCGAGCCAGGTTTTCAAGCACCGGCTCGGCCAGTCTGGTAAGCAGGCCGGTCCAGTATATGCGGTCACTCGCCGCGGCTGGCTGCGGAAGGCCCTGCGCCAACCGTGCGGCGCTCAGACCGGCGATTGTCTTAAGCGCTGTGCGGCGGTCGGTCATAGGGTCGGTGGGAGCATTTCCCACTATGTCACAGCTCGCCTGCTTGGTAAGTCATTGCATGCAACGCAGGACCGCCGAGCCAATGGGAGCCGGGTCCGCTATAGAGAGCCGGGGATGTGTTGCGCCGACCCGATCCTAGGTCTTCGATGGGCAGATTCGGTTCTGTCGAAAAGGACCGCTCCCTCTCCACGAGGCAGTGAGGGAACCGCTTTGTTTTCAGCAAAGACAATAACCAGTGCCTCGCGGCCCCCATGACGCGCGCAGCCCGTTTCTGACTATGGTCGCGGCTCCGTTCGGAGGCGCGACGATTAGGGGGGCCGGAATCCCGGCAAATCACTGGCGGCAAGACCGCCGGCGCTACCGGTGCTTTTATGAAATCTCGCGGGCCGGCGGCCCATCCCAACAGACGACAAAAGGCGATCGTCTGTTCTACCTCGGAATTCGGGAGCCGTGACAGACGACAAAAACCGATCGTCTGTCCTACCGCGGGATCTCGTAGCGTTTGATTTTTTCGTAGAGCGTCGAACGGTCGATGCCCAACACCGCGGCCGATTCCTTGATGTTGCCGCTGGTTCGCTGCAAGGTCGCCGCGATCAGCAGTTTTTCCATCTCCTCGATGGTGATGCCCGCCGGCGGAGCCCAGCCCGCTTTCCCGGCCTGGCCGTTCTGCGCCACAAAAGCGAAATCGTCTTCCGTGAGCTCAGGGCCGCGGCAGGTCACCATGGCCCGCTCGATGGCGTTCTCCAGTTCCCGCACATTGCCCGGCCAGTTGTGGTCCAGCAGCACTTTCAAACCGCTATCGGAGATGCCGCCCACCTCCTTGCCCAGCTCATGCGAAATCCGTTCCAGAAAGTGCTGCGCCAGCAGCGGAATGTCCTCGCGGCGCTCGCGCAGCGGCGGGATGCGGATCTCGATCACGTTCAGCCGGTAATAAAGGTCGTCGCGGAATTTGCCCTCCGCCACGGCCTGTTGCAGATTCACGTGCGTGGCGGCGATTACCCGTACATCCACCTTCACTTCCTCCGAGCCGCCCACGCGATAGAAGCGCCGCTCCTGCAGCACGCGCAGCAGATCCACCTGGAGCTTGGGTGAGATGTCGCCGATCTCATCGAGGAAAATCGTGCCGCCCTCGGCCATCTCGAACTTGCCCTGCCTTTGCTGGTTGGCGCCGGTGAAGGCGCCTTTTTCGTGACCGAAGAGCTCGCTTTCGAGCAGCGTCTCCGCCAGCGCGGCACAAGACACGGCTACGAACGGCTTGGCGGCGCGATCGCCCGAGTTGTGAATCGCGCGCGCGATCAGCTCCTTGCCGGTGCCGCTTTCCCCCTGGATCAGCACCGTGCTGCGCAGGCTGGAGACTTCCTGCGCCAGCTTGAGGATGTCCTGCATCCGCGCGCTCTTGCTGATGACGTCGCCGAAGTGGTATTGCCGCGACAGTTTCTTGCGCAGAATGCTGTTCTCGCGTTGCAGGTTTTTCACTTTGATGATGCGGCTCACCAGGAGGGAAATCTCTTCCGGGTTGCAGGGCTTGACGATGTACTCCTGCGCCCCTTCCTTCATGGCGGTGATGGCGGTATCGACGGTGGCGTAGGCGGTGATAATGATGATGGAGGCTTCGGCGTGCAGCCGGCGCACCTGCATCATGGTCTCGATGCCGTCCATGCCGCCGGGCATTTTGAGATCGACGAAGTAGATGGCGTAGTCGCGCTGCGCCGCCTTCTCGACCGCGTCGCGTCCGGAGTTGGCAGTGTCCACCGCGTATCCGTCCTCGCGCAGCCAGGCGGCCAGCGATTCGGCCATCACCTCTTCGTCGTCCACTACCAGGATTTGCCAGTGGGTCTTCATTGCCATCACCCCTTCGGTTTCCGTTCGATCCGCGCCGCGCAACGGGCGCAGAACGCCGCCCGCTTGAAATCGATCTGCCGCACGCCGGTCGCCAGCGACATGGCGCAACTGCCGTCCCCGCAATGTACCAGCCCGAACAGGTGGCCGCATTCGTGCAACATCTCTTTTTGCGCGCGCTCCAAAAACACCTCGCGATTCGGCTCCAGCCCGTAGAATTCCTGCCGCAGGCGGGCGAGCGAAACCACCGCCGCGCGGCCGCCCAGTTGCGCGTGACCGAACACGAAAGTCAGCACGGGGATAAACAGATCCCGTTCGGTCAGCCCCAGCACCTTGAACGCGTCGCCAGGACACAGCCGCACCAGCATCTCCAGCATCGGAATCGAGCCGTACTGGCCGCGGGCCGCATCAAAGGCGAAATCGAGTTCGGGCAACTCGATCTCCCGAACCGGCGCGCCGAACTCGGCTCTAGCGCGCTCGGCGATAGCCGTGAGCGCTTGCCGGTCCACTTCCGGCGTGGCGCCCACGTAAAAATACTTCATCCCTTTCCGGCCAGCGCCGCCGGGGCCTCGCCACCGCCCGGCGCCGGCTGCTCGAGCGGCAGCGACACGGTGAAGGTGGCGCCGGCTCCCGCCGCGCTTTTGACTTCGATATCGCCGCCGTGTGCCTGGATGATACCGTAGGATACCGCCAGCCCCAGCCCCACGCCCTTTCCTTCCGACTTGGTGGTGAAGAAGGGATCGAAGATCTTGGCCAGGTTCTCGGGCGGGATGCCCTCGCCGTTGTCCGCCACCGTCAGCATCTCCATACCGTCGGCGATGAACGTGGTTACCGAAACGCGGCCCGGACGCTTGTCCACGCCCTTGCTCTGGGTGGCTTCCGCGGCGTTGAGCACCAGGTTCAGCACCACCTGTTGGATTTGCGATGGATCGCAGAGCACCGGCGGCAGCCCTTCGTTCAGGTCGGCCTCCACCGATACATTGCTCAGCTTCAACTTGTGCTGCACCAGCGATAGTGTCATGCGCACAATCCGGTTCAAGTCCGCCGGCGCACGCTGCGGCTTGCCGCGCCGCGAGAAAGCCAGCAGGTCGCTGACAATGTGCCCCACCCGCGAGGTTTCGTTGATCACCTGCGACAGATAGCGGCGGAACTCCACCAGCCGGGCGGGCGGAACGCCATCGTCGGTGAGCATGCGCTGCATCAGCATCGACAGGTTCAGCACGCCGGAAACGGGATTGTTGATCTCGTGCGCCACGCTGGCGGAAAGCTGGCCGAGCGAGGCCAGCCGGTCGCTCTGCACCAGCTTCTTCTGCGCGGCCTTGAGTTGCTCGGTGCGCTCCTGCACCTTGGTTTCCAGCTTCTGCGTGAACTGGTTGATTTCGCCGAGCGCCGTGCGCAGCCGCTCGCGCATCACTTCGAAGCTGCGCGCCAGCTCGTCCAATTCCTCGCTCGATCCGACGATCTCGAGCGGCCGGTCGAGCTCCATCTGGCTGACCGCCTTGGTTCCTTCCACCAGCGCTTCAATCGGCCGGCTCAGGAAGCGCCGCGTGAACAGAATGATGAACAGGCTGATGAGCCCGATCTCGACTGCGGTGACCACCAGCACGCGCAGCTTCATGCCGTCCACTTCTCGATCCACGCTTTCGAGAGTGAGCGCGACATCGAGAACGCCGAGCACCTTGACGCCGGCCGGGTGCGCGTGGCACGCCGATTCGCTGCACGAACGCTCGTTGTAAATCGGCGTCACCATCTCCAGCCGCCGGTGGCCGATGCCGGCGCCGGTGATTTTCACGTGCGAGGAGAAATCGATCGGGCTGATCGAGCCCACGCTCGGGTCGTTGCCGCGCGTCGAGTATGTCACCTGGCCGCTCCGGTTGAGCATACGAATGCGGTCGATGCCCTGCTTTTCGGCGATGGTCTGCATCACCTGGTAAGCGGCCTCCCGGTGGTCGTCCAGCATGGCGTGCCAGGTGGCGCTGGAGATTCCCTTGGAGAGCTGATCCGCCCCCAGGATCATGGTGTTGAGGAGCTGCCGCTCCTCGGTCTTGATGTTGACCAGCCCGGAAACCGCCGCCACAATGATCACAATTACAGTGATCGATAGCATCAGCTTCCGGGCGAGACGCCTCGGCATAACCGGTCCTGTACTCCGAAATAATTGTAGCGTGCGGCGGCGGGCCATGGGCCGCAATCGACGGGTTGACAGGCGAAATCCGCATCGGACCCGAAAACCGGGGCGCCTGTCCCACTTTGCCGGGCGGGGGCAGGCGCTTCCGCCTGCCAACCGCTGTCTGCACCGGCTCTTCCTACGTGGTGGTTCGTGAACAATTTACTCGCCCGGCCTCGATAGCCAGGCTCGCGAAAGCGCGGAATCAGCCCATCTCCCGTGTTCTCCGCTCTTTGACCGGCATGGCAGACGAGGTGCTCTACATGTGATTGGGTGGCAAGATAGGCCAAAGCGGTCCCGCCCAGGAGGTTAGTTATGACGATCGAAAGCGGCAGTTTTGAGAGTAAGCCAACCGGGGACAAGCCGCCCCGGCCCGCGCGAAGCAACCCGCTCTGGTATGCGGCGACCGGGCTGGCGTTGGCGGCCATCGTGGTTCTCTTCATCAATGTTCACCAGTTAGGAACCAGCGTCGATCGGCAGAGGGACTCGACTGCGGCGCAGATCAACAAGCTAAGCGACCTGATCGCTCAGAGTAATCAGGCCAGCAGCCAGCGCCTGGAATCCGTCGCCCGGGAAGCGCACGATTCCGCCACGACGGCGGAAGAGCAAGCCAAGGCCGATCTGCACAGGGCCAATGCAAACCTGGCTGCCAAAATAGCCCTGGAAACCAAGGTGCAGCAGGAGGCGCAGCAACAGGCGCAGCAGCAGGTAACGGGCCAACTGGATGAGCTGAAACAGGCCACCAGCACGGCCAACTCGAAGCTCGAGCAAATCAGCGGCGACGTCAGCGGCGTGATGGGAGATGTGAAGAACGCCCAATCGGTGCTCGACCAGCACGGCACCGAGCTCAAGCGGGTTACCGGCGATATGGGTGTGATGAGCGGCCTGATCGCCACCAATGGCAAGGAACTGGCTCAACTGCGAGAGTTGGGCGACCGCAACTATCTGGAATTCGATCTCAAGAGAAACAGCGCCGCGCAGAAGATCGGCGGCATTCAGTTGCAGCTCGCCAAGGCCGATCCCAAGAAGAACCGGTTCACTCTCGATGTGCTGGCGGACGACAAGCGGGTGGAGAAGAAGGACCGGACCGTCAACGAGCCGGTGCAACTGTACGTGGCCGGCAATCGTCAACCCTTTGAAATCGTCGTCAACAATGTGAAGAAAGATGAAGTAACCGGATACCTCGCGGTTCCCAAGGTCACCATGGCGCGGCGGTAAGGCCTGAAAGAATCATAGCCACGGATGAACACAGATAAACACGGATAAGCAAGGCCTGTTTTCGGAAATCAAGCTTCTTATCGGTGTTCATCTGTGTTTATCCGTGGCTCGCAATGAATGCTTTACAGGTGGATAATCCCGCGCTGGATGGCCACCGTCGCGGCCTGTGTGCGGTCCTGCGCACCCAACTTGCCGAGAATGCTCTTCACGTGGTTCTTCACGGTGTGCTCCGCGATCCCCAGGCTGTAAGCGATCTGCTTGTTGGCCAGTCCTTGCACGATTAGTCCCAATACTTCCAGCTCACGCCCGCTCAGATCGGGGCGCGGCATCTGCGCCGCCAGCGCCGCCGCCACCGCGGCCGGCAGATAGGTCCCGCCGGCGTGCACGGCGCGAATCGCCTTGAGCAGTTCATCGTGCAGCACGTCCTTGGTGAGGTACGCTTGCACGCCCGCCGCTAAGGCGCGCCGGATGTCCTCGTCGCCGCCGTAGGTAGTCAAGGCGATCATGCGCGCCTTGGGAAACTCGGCGCGAATGGCGATGGCCGCTTCCACGCCTCCCATTCCCGGCATGCGCAAATCGAGCAGTGTCACATCCGGCCGGTGCTGCCGGTATAATTCCACCGCCTGCTGCCCGTTGGACGCCTCGGCTACGACTGTCATATCCGGCTGCATGTTGACGATGGTGGTGACGCCCACCCGCGCCACCAGGTGGTCTTCGGCCACCAGAATACGAATCGGTTCGCTCATGGCAATGGCACGCTCACTTCGACTTCGGTCCCTTCACCCGGACGGCTGGCCAGGTGCAACCCGCCTCCCAGCCGTTCGGCGCGCTCGCGCATGCCAATCAGCCCGAAGTGGCCGCCGTGCGCGGCAAACACGTCGCGCTCCTCGAAACCCCGCCCGTTGTCCACAATCCGCAGGCGCAGGTTCTTAGGACCCCGTTCCAGTTTAATTCCAATCCGGCTGGCGTTGGCATGCTTCATGATGTTGGCGACCGCCTCCTGGGCGATGCGCAACAACTGCTGTTCCATTTCCTGGGGCAGCGGCTGGCGGTCGCCGGTCGATTCCACCGACACCTCTAGCGGCTGACCGGCCGTCCACGCGCGCGCGCCGGCTTCGAGAGCCGCCGCCAGGTCCCGATCCTCCAGCACGGAGGCGCGTAGGTCCATCATCGAGCGGCGCGCTTCGGTCAGGCTGTGGCGCGCCATGCGCCGCGCCATCTGCAAATATTGGCGCGCCGGCGAATCGTCCTCCGGCATGCACATGGCGACCGCGTCGAGCTGCGACGAAATCCCTACGAACCCTTGCGCCAGCGTGTCGTGGATTTCCCGCGCCAGCCGCGCGCGCTCTTCCAGGACCAGCGCGAAACGCGACCCGATCTGCCGCACCCGCACGAGAAACCCCAGCCACACCAGCCCGCCGAGCAGCGCCAACGCCAACAAGCGGAACCACGTCGTTTCGTAATAATGGGGCAGCAGGACGAAAGCGTAAGAGGATTCGGCCGGCGGCTCGTCAAGAACTTGGGCGCGCACCACGAAGCGATAAGTCCCGTGCGGCAGGCTGTTGTAATTGATCAGACGCCGGCTGCCAGCGCGCACCCAGTCGCGCTCCAGGCCTTCCAGCTTGTACGAATACTCAACCCGCTCCGGCGCACTGAGATGCAGCGCGGTGTAGCGCACTTCCAAGCGGTCCGCGCCCGGCGCCAGTCTGGCCGGCCGGCTTAGGTCCACCGGCGCGCCGCCAGCCGTAATTTCCACCACGTGCACCACGGGCGCGATCCTGGCGTGCGGTCCGGCCCGTGGATCGTAGACCGCCATGCCGCGCGCAGTCGGGAACCAGATGGCGCCCTCGCGCAGGCGGACCCCACCCGCGCTAGCCGGGTATTCGGGCGCGCATTGCGCACTGCGCAGGCCATCCGCCACGCCGTAGTTCAACGGGACCAGCGTCTTCCGCCGGCCTGCCGCGAACTCCCGCAACTGGCTCTTCCACAGCCGGCTAATGCCCCGCGTGGTGGCCAGCCAAAGCGATGCGCCATCGTCGATGATCTTGACCACGTTATCGCTCAGCAGCCCGTCTTTCTGCGTGTAATGCAAGAACCGGTCGTCGCGAAACGAATTCAGGCCGCCGCCGAAAGTGCCTATCCACAACGTGCCGTCGGGGTCCTGGTAAATCGAGCGCACCGCATCGCTCGAAAGCCCGTCGGCCGTGGTGAAGCGCCGCCGCTCCTGCCCCCGGATGCGCCACAGGCCTTGGCCGAACGTGCCGGCCCACACGGCTCCGTCCCGGTCCAGGCACAGCGTCACCATCGACGCGTTCAGCACCGGATCGGCGGGTTGGATGATGGCGAACCGGCCGCTGTCGGACAGCGCCATTCCTGCCGCCGTCGCCAGCCAAATCCGTCCCGCGCCGTCCTCCAATGCGTCGTAGACGTTGAACCGATTGAGCCGGTCTTCCGGCCTGTAGACGCGGAAAGAGCCGCCGTGCATCACCGCCAGACCGTTGCGCGCCCCAATCAGCAGGTCGCCGGAGCGGGTTTCCTGAATCGAGAAAATGTCGTTGTCCGGCAACCCATCGCGCCTAGTGAAAACCCGCCGCTCGCCGCCACTCACCAGCATCAGCCCGCTCTCGTGGAACCCGACCCACACCCGCCCCGCGCGATCCTGAAAAGCCGTGGTCGGCTCATCGCTCGGCCATCCTTCGCTGCGGCCATAAACCGTGAACACTTCGTCGCGCAGGCGGCTCAGGCCCGAGTTATCTCCCACCCACAGGTTGCCCTCGCGGTCCCCGGCAATCGAGCGAACGGAAACCACACCCGTCTCCGCCAGGGCGACCGTGAACCGGTGCCCGTTGAAACGCGCCACGCCACGGTTGGTGCCCGCCCAAATGTAGCCATAGCGATCGCACCATAGGGCGCGAACCAGCGGATCGGGCAATCCCTCGGCGGTCCGGTAGCTGCGCAAAACGCCATCCGGAGAAAGCGCCAGCACGCCGCCGCTGGTGCCCACCCACACGGTGCCGTCAGCGCCAGCCGCCATACAGGTGACGAACCGTCGCGCCAACTGCGCTTCACCGATCGCCGGCGTAAAGCCTTTGGCCGAGAGCCGCCCCACGCCGCTCAAGCCGCCTACCCAGAGCCGCTGGCTCCGGTCTTCCACCACCGCCCGCACCGAAGTCACCGGCAGTTGCGGCCCGGGCGCGTAGTTGGTGAAGCGTCCGTTTTCCAGGCGGCTGAGCCCTACGCCCGCCACAACCCACAGCGCGCCTTCGTGATCGGCGTAGAGGCCCGTGATGGCGGCGTCGGGCAGACCATCCCTGGTGGTGAACGTGCGGAATCGCTTGTCGCGATATTCGGTCAGCCCGCTCGCCGTGCCGATCCACAATCCCCCATCCGCGGTCGCCGCCAGCGCGGTGATGGAATTCGACGGCAGGTCGCCGTGGCTTTTGTCGAAGGTGGTGAACTCGTACCCGTCAAACCGCGCCAGCCCTTCGTCGGTTCCCAGCCACAGGTATCCATCGGCGGTTTGCACGATGGCCTTGATCGTATCCTGCGGCAATCCGTCGGCCTGAGTCCAGACCGTGCGCGAATACTGCGTCAGGCTCCTATGCGGGTCGAGCGCCCACCCGCCTGGCGCGGCGCCGCACACGATCGCCGCCAGCCAGCATCGAACGAAATGGCCCCGCACCCGCATGTACGCTTTCGCCCAACAGTATAGCGCCTGGATTTCCGGGGCCGAAATCCGGCGCGCGCATATAGAATCAGACGATCACAAAAACTCGATCTTGCCGGCCATCTCCTCAGGCGACAACAGGTCGTGGATCAAGATTAGGTGGCGAAGTATTTCTCCTGCCAACATCGATTGTTGTTGGCAAGGCGATGCCGGAGTGGGCTACGCCCTTCGCGTGCAGCCGCAGAAAATCGTCATCCTGCGTCACCAATACCCGCCCGGATGAGGCCGCGAACTCGATGTGCGCCAGATCGGTCGCACCGATCAGGCCTGTGTCGCCAGTCGTGGTTACGTCGATGTTCCGGCGCCGGAGGCCCGCCGCTACTTGGGCGGAAATGTGCTCATCAAGATGAAAGCGGATGGGCACCGGTCAGGATGCTCTTTCGAGGCCTTCCTGGCGCAGTTTCGCTTCCAACTGGGATGGATGGCTGCGGTGGAATTCTTCCGCGCGCGAGCGCTCGTCCCGCATCTCCTGCTGGATTTCGTCGAGGTGGTCGAAATAATAGGCGAGAGCCGCGTGAACATCGGCGAGGGTGAGGGTGGGAACGTGCGAGACGATCTCGTCCGGGGTCATGCCCTGATGCTCATGCCACACTAAGACATCGAGCACACGTACGCGATGACCTGCGATGCAAGCTTTCCCGCCGCAGACATCCGGACTCTTGGTAATCCGCTGCTCGGTAGACGTGGCCATAGCTCAAGTATACGCCACCGGTTTCGCACGAGCGGTGTGTTGCCGCCTCCCACCGAAGCCCGCGCCGTGCCACTATAGTTTCTTACTATGTGGCTCGGAATCGATATCGGCACCGGGGGCTCGCGCGCCCTGCTGGTGGATGAGCGCGGCGTGGTCCGCGCGGGTTGCACCGCTCCTCACGAAGATATGACCATGGCCCGCCCGCTGTGGGCGGAACAGCGCCCGCAGAACTGGTGGGACGCCGCCGTCTCGGCCATCCGCCAGGCGCTCGCCGCCGCCGGTGTCTCCGGCAGCCAGGTGAAAGGCATCGGCCTTTCCGGCCAGATGCACGGCCTGGTCATCCTCGACCGCGACGGGAACGTGATCCGCCCGTCGCTCATCTGGTGCGACCAGCGCTCGCAGCCGCAGGTGGACGCCGTCAACGCGAAACTGGGACGCGAAGCCATCCTCCGCTACATCGCCAATCCGGTGCTCACGGGCTTCACGCTGCCCAAGCTGCTTTGGGTGCGCGACCACGAGCCGGAGAACTTCGCGCGCGTCCGCCAGGTGCTGCTCCCCAAGGACTACGTGCGTTTCCGCCTCACCGGCGATTATGCGACCGAGGTCTCCGATGCCTCCGGCACGGCGCTGTTCGACGTGGTGAATCGCCGTTGGTCAATGGAAATGATGGACGGGCTCGGCCTGGACCGCGCGATTCTGCCGCGCTGTTATGAATCGAACGAAGTCACCGGCGTGGTCAGCGCGGAAGCGGCCGCGCTCACCGGCCTGGCCGCCGGAACCCCGGTGGTGGGCGGCGGCGGCGACCAGGCTTCAAGCGCGGTGGGCAACGGCATCGTCGAACCCGGCATCGTCTCCTGCACCATCGGCACCTCCGGCGTGGTCTTCGCCCACATGGAGCAGGTGGCGTATGACCCGGCCGGCCGCGTCCACACCTTCTGCCATGCCGTCCCGGGTAAGTGGCATGTGATGGGCGTGACGCAGGGCGCCGGCTTAAGCCTGCAATGGCTGCGCAACCAGCTCGCCCCAGGCACATCTTACGACGCTCTTACCGCCGAGGCTGCCCAAGCGCCACGCGGTGCCAATGGCCTGTTCTGGCTGCCTTACCTGATGGGAGAGAGGACGCCGCATCTGGATGCCACCGCCCGCGGCGGCTGGATCGGCCTCACCGCCGGCCACAAGCGCGCCGATCTGATCCGCGCCGTGATCGAAGGCGTCTCGTACAGCTTGTGCGACTGTCTCGAAATCGTCGAGTCGCTCGGCGTGCCGCTCGCGAGCGTGCGCGCTTCCGGCGGTGGCGCGCAGAGCCCCTTCTGGCGCGGCTTGCTGGCGTCGATTTTCAATAAGCGTGTGGTGACTCTTGAAACCCAGGAGGGTTCGGCTTACGGCGCTGCCCTGCTGGCGCTCGCCGGCACCGGCGCCTACGCGAGCGTCCCCGAAGTCTGCCGCGCCGTCATTCGCGAAACCGAATCCGTCGCCCCCGTCGAAGCCGACGCCGCCTTCTACGCAAAAGCCCACCGCGTGTATCAGGCCTTCTATCCGGCACTGAAGCCGCTGTACGGGCAGATTGCGGAATTGGGCTGAGTCTGCTATTCTACCATGTAGAGGTGGAATTCTAGTGAGCCTCAATGTCAAGAACCCGCTAGCTTACGAGCTTGCCTCCCAACTCGCTGAATTGACAGGCGAAAGCCTCACCGGAGTGGTTATCCATTCGCTCGAAGCGCGGCTCCTCGAAGAGCGCAGAAAGCGGGCTCGCACGACTACCGCGGCGCGGATGCTGGCTTTTGCCGATCAATTCGCGGCTGGCATGTCGCCCGAACATGGCTCGGCGGATCACGCCAGTCTCCTCTACGGCGACGACGGTTTGCCGCGATGATTTTGGATACATCGGCGCTGCTCGCCATTCTCCTGCGGGAACCGGAGGCGGCAAGCTTCGCCGCCGCCATCGAAGCTGTGGGCACGACGCGCCTCTCCGTAGCCGGCTATCTTGAGGCGGCCATCTTCGTGGATCGCCACGGCGACGAAGTGCGTCGCGCGCTGCTGGATACGTTTCTGGAAGAATTCTCCATTCGCCTGGAGCCAATTACGGTCGAACAGGCGCGCATCGCCCGCCAGGCATTCCAATGGTTCGGCAAGGGCCTTCATCCAGCCTCTCTGAATTTCGGGGACTGCTTCACTTACGCGCTTGCCAAAGTGATGCGAGAGCCTGTTCTCTTCAAAGGTCAGGATTTCAACCGGACCGACTTAGTCGCCGCCCTGCCGCCCGGCATTCCGCCGGCCTGAAGCCGCCCGATCCGGGTCTGCTGAACCACGGGCTCGATCCCCCCAAGCCGGTATAATTAGGATATTGGAGCCCTAATCACCATGAACACGACCGACGACCTGAAGGAAGCCTTTGCCGGCGAAAGCCAGGCCAATCAGAAATACCGCGCATTCGCCAAGAAAGCCGAACAGGATGGCAAGCCCAACGTGGCGCGGCTATTTCGCACCGCGGCTGAGGCGGAGAGGATTCACGCCGAGGGCCACCTGAACAGTCTGGCGGGCGTCGCCTCGACGGCTGACAATCTCAAGGCCGCCATCGAGGGCGAGACCTATGAGTTCACCGAGATGTATCCGCCCATGCTGGAACGCGCCGTTGCGGCCGGCCATCGCGCTAGGACGATGTTCGGCTTTGCGTTGAAGGCCGAAGCCGTACACGCCAAGTTGTACCAGGCGGCGCTCGATGCCGTGGCGCAAGGCAAGGACCTCGCCGAAGCGCGCTTCTACCTGTGCCCGTTCTGCGGGAACATCGAGTTCGGCGTTCCGCCCGAGAAATGCCCCATCTGCGGCGCACCGGCGGCGAAGTTCGTCGAAGTCACGTAGATCATGGGCGGTGTCGCGAGCCGGGCTGGCCGCACTGCCGCTTCACAGAGCCGCTTCGATCCTATCCATCAACGCGTGCAACAGAAACTGATGCGCTTCCTGAATGCGGGCAGTGACGGCATGGGGAACCAGCAGGACGCAATCCGCCAGGTCCTTGGCCTGGCCGCCCCTGCGGCCTAGAAAAGCGATAGATCGCAGCCCCAATTCCCGCGCGGCCTCGAGTGCGCGCAGAACATTCGGCGAATTGCCGCTCGACGTGAACACGATCAAAATGTCGCCGGCCTTCCCCAGCCCGCGCACCTGGCGCGCAAAGACCTGATCGTAGCCGTAGTCGTTGCCGACCGCCGTCAGCAGCGTGGTGTCGGCAGTGAGCGCCACTGCCGCCAGCGCCGGCCGGTCGTTGACGTATCTGCCCATCAGCTCGGCGGTGAAGTGCTGAGCATCCGCTCCGCTGCCGCCGTTGCCGCAGGCCAGCACTTTGCCACCCGCGCGCAAAGCCTCCACGCACCAAGCGCCGGCCGTCTCCAGCGCCGATTCCAGCGCCAGCAGCGATTCCGAAACCGACACGGCCTCGCGCAGGGTTTTCTGAAACTGCGTTTCAACAATCATATTCACAAATACGGGCAAGCTAAAGCATGCCCTACCTACGCCCCGTGGCACTTCTTGTATTTCTTGCCGCTGCCGCAGGGGCACGGATCGTTGCGGCCCACCTTCTGCCCGCCGTTCACCGTTTTGGGACCGCTGCTGTCATCCCCGCCCCCGAATTGTAGGACCTGCAGCTCCCTTTCCTTCTTGCGCTGAATATTGCGCGTGAAGTCTTCCATAGTGCTCTTGGCCGCCTGGCGCTGCGCCTCCGCCGCGGCGGCGCTGGCTGCCGCAGCCTGCCCGGCCGATCCGTTTGAAGATTCTTCCTCGCCGCCTTCTTCTTCACCCTCTTCCGGAAACGGCAGCACGGGAGCGTTCTGCGTCACCTGCAGGAAGTACAGATAGCGCACGGTTTCGTCTTCGATGCGGTCCATCATCGCGCTGAAAAGATCGAAGGATTCCTTCTTATACTCCACCAGCGGATCTTTTTGCCCGTAGGCGCGGTTACCGATGCCCTGCTTCAGCTCGTCCATCGACAGCAGGTGGTCCTTCCACTGGTTGTCGATCACGTTCAGCATCACCATGCGCTCGGCGTGCCGCATGGTGTCGGCGCCCACCAGCGCTTCCTTCTCCTCGTATTTCTGCTTCAGCTTGTCGGCAATCGCGTCGGAGATCTCGTCCTTGGTCATGCTGCCCAGTTCCGCCAGGTCGATCTTGGCGCCGAACAGGCTCAGCACGTCGTTGCGCAGCGTGCCCAGGTCCCAGGTGTCGGGGTGCTTGTCATTGGGGCAGCGCATGTCCACGCTCTGTTCCACGATGCCCCGCGCCATGTCCAGGATGTGCTCTTTCTGATCCGCGCCCTCCAGCAACTGGCGGCGCATGCCGTACACGGCCTGCCGCTGCTTGTTGTTGACGTCGTCGTACTCGAGCAGGTGTTTGCGCGCTTCGAAGTTCTGCACCTCGACCGCTTCCTGGGCCTTGGCGATGCGCCTGGTAATCAGCTTCGATTCGATCGGCACGTCCTCTTCCATGCCCAGCCGCAGCATCAGGTTCTGCATCCGCTGCCCGCCGAAGATGCGCAGCAGGTCGTCCTGCAGAGAGAGGAAAAACTTGGAGCTGCCGGGATCGCCCTGCCGGCCGGCGCGCCCGCGAAGCTGGTTGTCGATGCGCCGCGATTCGTGCCGCTCGGTGCCCACGATGTGCAGGCCGCCCAGACCCACCACCACGTCGTGTTCCGCGTCCGTCTCCGCCTTGAACCCCGCAAACAACTCGTCCCACTTGTCGCGCCGCACCCGGTAGAACTGGTCGTGGTGCGTGAAGTAATAGAAATGTTCGTCGGCGATATACTGCGCCTGGTCTTCCGGCAGCCGCTCCGCCAGCTTTTCCTTCAGGCAGGCGTCCTTGGTCATAAATTCCGGGTTGCCGCCCAGCAGGATGTCGGTGCCGCGGCCGGCCATGTTGGTCGAAACCGTCACCACGCCCTTGCGCCCGGCCTGCGCCACAATCGACGCTTCCCGCTCGTTGTTCTTCGCGTTCAGCACCTCGTGCCGCACGCCCATCCGCTTCAGGATGCCGGAAAGCCGCTCCGATTTCTCCACTGAGATGGTGCCCACCAGCACCGGCTGCCCGGTCTCGGTCACCGTCTTGATTTCCTGGGCCGCGTTGCGAAACTTCTCGTCTTCGGTGCGGTAAACCACGTCCTGGTTTTCCTTGCGGATCAGCACGCGGTTGGTCGGAACCACCGTCACATCCAGGTTGTAGGTCTTCTGGAACTCGGCCGCTTCGGTTTCCGCCGTGCCGGTCATCCCGCCCAGCTTTTTGTACAAGCGGAAATAATTCTGGAAAGTGATGGTTGCCAGGGTCTGGTTTTCGCGCTGAATTTTGACCGCTTCCTTCGCCTCCACCGCCTGGTGCAGTCCGTCCGACCAGCGCCGGCCCGGCATCAGCCGCCCGGTGAATTCGTCGACGATCACCACCTCCGGCCCTTCGTCGCCGTCGCGCACCACATAATCTCGGTCCAGCGTGTACAGCACGTGCGCGCGCAGCGCCTGCTGCACGTGGTGGTTGAATTCGATGTAAGCCGGGTCGTACAGGTTCGGAATATTCAGCAGCTTCTCGACCCTGAACACTCCCTCTTCGGTCAGCGCCGCGCTCTTGTGCTTTTCGTCGATCGTGTAGTCGCCGGTGGTGTACTTTTCCCCCGGCTCCGAGCCATCGATCACCTCGCCGCGCACCAGCTTGGGGATGATGCGGTTGACCTTGTAGTATTTGTCGGTCGATTCCTCGCTCGGGCCCGAAATGATCAGCGGCGTCCGCGCTTCGTCGATCAGGATCGAATCCACCTCGTCGACGATCGCGTAGTGATGCCCGCGCTGCGAACAATCTTCCAGCCGGAACTTCATGTTGTCGCGCAGATAATCGAAGCCGAATTCGTTGTTGGTGCCATAAGTGATGTCGGAGTTGTAAGCGATCTTGCGCTCCTGGTCGTCCAGGTCGTGGACGATCACCCCCACCTGCAAGCCCAGGAACTTATAGAGCCGCCCCATCCACTCCGAGTCGCGCTTGGCCAGGTAATCGTTCACCGTCACCAGGTGTACGCCCTTGCCTTCGAGGGAGTTCAAATAGCTCGGCAGCGTCGCCACCAGCGTCTTGCCTTCGCCGGTCTTCATTTCCGAGATTTTGCCCCGGTGCAGCACGATGCCGCCGATCAATTGCACGTCGAAGTGCCGCATGTTCAGCACCCGGCGCCCGGCCTCGCGCACCACGGCGAACGACTCGATCAGTAAGTCGTCGAGCGGCGCGCCTTGCGCGATTCGTTCCTTGAACTCGATCGTCTTCGCGGCCAAGTCGATGTCCGAGAGTTCGCGCATCGACGCTTCGAGATCGTTGATCGCCGCCACCGTGGGCTGCATCTCCTTGATCTCGCGTTCGGTTTTCGTGCCAAAAATCTTTGCCAGGACGGCATCAACAATCATGCAGTTCTCGATGAGAGGGAAAAGTCCGTAATTTCTATTTTACTCCGTGGCGATCCCGCGTCTCGCGCTCTCTCCTTCGGAGGATCGCTGTGGCAGATATCACGAATGAGCGACTTGGGCGGCCACGCCTCCGCGGGCCACCGCAGGGCTGAGCGGATCCGCTCTGCCGGCGACGATGGCGGTCACCACAAATGCGGCAATCGATACCTGCCCTAGCCATGGCTTCGACGTCAAGAGCAAAAGCATCGGCAGTGGGGAGAGCATCGCAAAAGCCCACCGCTTCAGCCAGCGCGGCACGGTTGGCCGCTGGATCGTCACCACCGTGAGTGGTATCAGGAGCACTAGATCGTACGCATAGGCATGGGGCGAGAGGACCAGACCACCTGCGGCCACCACCGCGCCGGCCGCGCCAAGGTCGTTCGTGGCGCGAAGTCTCAGCCAGAGGATCAGCACCAGCGCGGCTGTTAAGGCAATCTGAATTGGCGCCGCCCACGGCAGCCAGGAAGCGATGCCGTGGAAATTGGGCATGCGTCCAACCGCCTGGTCGAATCCCTCCATGCGCGACATCCTCCAGTACGCGATCGGCCACTGAGGCCCTTCAATCGAGAAGCAGCAGGCAAGCAGCACCGCGGTAGCTATGGCCCCGGCGATCAGAGTCTTCCAGCGTTTCTGCGCCACCAGCAGGATGGGAATCCCCACCGCGAGGTGGAACTTGCAGATGCACAGCGAGAACGCGACGCCGGCGCTCCACGGCCTCTTCCGCTCCATCAAAAACAGCCCGATGGCGGCAAACATCAACCAAAGGCTGGAATCCTGGCCGTACAGAATGGCCAAGGCTGCCGGCGTCGACCAAGCAACCGCAGTCCACATGAGCCACCGCCATGTGCCGGGCCAGAAGGCGGCGAAAGCGAGCATGGCCACAATCGTGCAAGCCGTCCACATGGCGCGCGCTACGCCACGCGGCAGACCGCTGAAAAGCTTGTGCCCGTAGAGTACAACGGGCAGACGGCTGCTCATCCCGCCCGTGGCACCTGCCTTCAGCAAAGCATCCGGATCGTAAACATGGCCGGTGCCGGCAAGGTGGCTGGCGGCATAGAATTGCTTGTAGTCCAGCCCGAAGCCCTTGCTATTGAGCACCCCGAACCAGACGTTGAGCGCCAATCCTAGAGCGCAGAAGATGCCAACGGCAATGGCGGCAGCCGGGTTCTTGCGGCAAAGCGCTTCGTCGAGCGTAAATCCTTGTGCCAGATTCATCCTTTTGTTGCGCCGGGTTCGCCCGCGCACTGCGTGTGCCTCATGATTACAAGTCGTCCGGCCCTTCCGCGGCTGTCCTGGAGCGAATTCCACGGGGCTGGCCGCTTTTCGCCAACAGAGCGTGACGCGCCCAGACCGAGAATCCAAGCGTGACGACGATGGCCGTCCACGTCAGGGCCGGCCACGCGACCAGCGAGTGTATCCGGAAACGCAGCATGAGCAGCCATGCGAACATCAATGCGGCGCTCAGCGCCGCGAAATACCGGGCCCGCGCATTCCCGGCGCCGGGGTGTCCAAGAGCTGCTTGAAACACCAGAGCGAAAGGAACCGCGACGATTATATCAATCAGGTAGTGCTCGCCCAACGCCAGAACGGCGAATGCCGTTCCCGCCAGGAACAGTCCCGCTGCAATCCGGCCGGCCTTGCGCATATGCGAGGTATTCCAAAAAACCAGCAGAGCCGCGCTGAAATGCAAAGACGGCATCGCGTTGCGCGGCGCGCTCGGGACGGAGAGTGCCGCGCCCAGGGCGAGACCTGACAGGCGCGGAGGTTTCAGCGGAAACCAGTCGCGGAATGCGTAGATCGGCCCCATAGCCGGGCATACCGCATAAACGGAGAATCCCACTACACTCATTAGTCCGAACAACCACAATAGACGACGGACTTCGCTAAATCTCTCCTCTAGCTGGACGGCGCACAATAGGGCAACCGCAAAGGGCAGCGCGAAATACACGGTGGAGGCGAGGTCCCAAAGCAGCGGGCGCCCGTAGACCATGCTGCCGAGAACGAAACTCGGCTGAAATCCGAGAACGCCGTCCGCGGCAAGCAGGTGAGTATCGAAAGTAACTGGAGATAAGCGATTGCCGACGGGCAGTATGAAGCCAACCATGATATTGACGAATGGAAAAAATGCCGCCGTCCCAAACGCCGAAAAGCGTTTGTTTCGCAAGGCCTTGTAAGCCAACACCAGCAAGCTTGCAACGCCCAGGAATCCGGCGAAAACGATCGGCACCGAACCAAAATACGGCTTGACGCCATAGGTTGCCCCATAAGCCAGGCGAAGCGCCACGCCCAGCAGAAACGTAACGCCAACCTCATTTCGGGAAGGTCGCGTTGCCAGGTAGAGCGCAAAGGAACCAGCGAGCGTAAATGAGAACTGCGGACTTTCGCCTAAGGAAGCCAGCAGGCCATTCAGCAATGCAAGTGCGACGGCGAGTAGCGCCAAAGCCAGCAGCAACGGCTTGGCTGCATCCAACGCGCGGTTGCCGTCTCTCTCCGTCCACATTGAATGGCGCCGCAAGGGTCCTGCGAGGCGCTTTCCCGATTGCACAGATGAAGGGTACCCGATCGTCTTTGAAATGTCCAGATATCCGCTGGCCGCTTCCCCGCCCCAATCCGTCTCCTGCGGCCTCTGTTGCTACCATCGAATCATGGCGGGTACCGCGAGCCGAGCCTCGCGCAGGGCGTTCCTCGCTTTCGCGCTGGCCGCCCCTAGGCTGGCCGCGCAGAGCCAGAAGGGCGCTGCGCTCGCTCCGGAGTGGCTGCGCTACCAGGACCCCACCACCGAGCTCGAAGTCGTTCGCCTCACCGATCCCGCGTATTCGAGCGCACTGCCGGCTTATTACAACCGCGCCGTGGCGCGCAACAACACCGGCCTGCTCTATGGCAGCGACCGCACTGGCCAGCCGCAAGCCTTCCGCATCGACCTGAAGACCGGCGAGGCGCGCCAGTTGACCGAGGTCGCGGAACTGGACGTCGCGTCGCTGGCGCTTTCCTCCGACAGCCGGTCATTCTGCTGCTTTGCCGGGCGATCTCTGCTCCACGTCAGCCTGGCCACTCTGCGGCAGCGTGAAATCTACCGGATTCCGGACGGCTGGGAACGTTGTCCTGGAATGAGCCTCACGCCGGACGGCGCGCACGCACTTTTCGCCGAGCGGCGCGGCGAAGGCTCCCGTTTGCGGGCCGTCTCCCTGGCACAAGGCATTTCCAGCACCGCGATCGAAGCGCGGTTTGCCATCGAGCATCCGCTGGCGCGGCCCGGCCGCGATCAGATTTTGTACCGGCAAACCGGGGAGGCGCTCTGGCTGATGGATGCAAGCGGCGCCAACAACCGCCGGCTCAAGCTGGCGGCGGGCCGCATCGGCTCCGTCCTGTGGAGCCCGGACGGCAAGAACATCCAATACTTGAACCTGCCGGATGACCCAGCGCAGTTGAACGCCATTCGCGAGTTCTCGCCCGATGCCGCCGCCGACCGCCTGGTCGCCAAGACCAGCCAGTTCGCCTGCTTCGGCGCCAACCGCGATGCGTCCGTGTTCGTCGGAGCCAGCGCCAACCGGAGCTCGCCCACGGTGCTGTTGCTGCTGCGCATCACCCGCCGCGAATTCACTCTGTGCGAGCACAAAGCCGCCAACCCGGAGACCGTGGCGCCGGTCTTTTCCCCCGACAGCCGGCGCGTGATCTTCCAGAGCGATCGCGACGGCCACCCCGCCATATACAGCGTTCACGTCGACAGGTTGGTCGAGCCCACCGAAGCCGACACCGGCTAGCGCGCTTAGCCGTGGCGCGGGCTGTCACTTCAGCCGTGGTGCGTCTCTGAAGTTCGTTGACAAAAACCCCACGAGGCTGTCGCCCTATTGCAGGGCCTAAAGGCCATGTTTAGTAGATCCCATGCCGGCACGGCTGAAGCCGTGCCCTGATACAAAGCTCTGGAATCATGTTGCGAACGTGTGAGACAGGACACTAGAACGTTAATCGCGTCTGGAAATCGATGCGGCGGTTGTTAGCCGTCGATCCGGCCATGCCGCCGCCACCCGGGAACCCGCCGCCGAATCCGGTGTTCACGCCGGTGGCTTCCAGGAAATAGGGCGAGGTGATGACGCCCTGGTATCCGCCGGGATTGAAGTGGTTCAGGATGTTGGTGAAGTTCACGCCCAGCGTCAGGTTGAAGCGGTGCTCGGTGGAGTCGCCGAACATGCTGCCCATGCCGCGGCCCCCACCACCGCCGCCTCTCATGCCGCCACCGCCCGGAGGCCCACCGCCGGGAGGACCGCCTCCGCCCGGACCACCGTAGCCTGCGCCGCCGCGACTGCTCTGCGCCTGGCTGCCGCGTATAGCGCCGAAGCCGAACACGCGGTATATCCGCATATTGATCGACACCAGGCCCGGCATCGTCAGGTAGTTTCGCGGAACCAGATTGGCCGGGTTCGCCACGTTATACGAAGTCGTGAAGTTGCCCGCCGGCGAGCAGACCACATCGCCCAGGAGAACCACGCCCGCGGAACCGGCGCACGGCGCGCCGGCCGCAAAAGCCGCGCGCGCGTTGGTGATCGTCGTGCCGTACAGGTCCGTCCCGGCCAGCACATCGTACGGCTGGCCCGACCGCACCGCGACAAACGGCGCCACCCGAATGCCCTTCGGCCCGGTCACCGATCCCACCAGTATGAAATTGTTCCGCCGGTCGAGATTCGAGCGCCCGTAATCCAGCGCGAAGTCATATGGATCGGTTGGAGTCGAGGGCAGATCGTTGGCATAGGTCAGCGAATAATTCCCGAACAGCGAAACCCGCCGGCTAAAACGCGTGTTGAAGTTCACCATCAACATCTTTTGCCGCAGATACCCGCCGGACTCGTATTCGAAAATGTTGCCCGCGTTGTAGCCGTAAGGGAACGCGCCGTTGGCCGCGCTGAGCGGCTCCAGCGGGTTGAAGGTCCCCGGCTCCGGCGAGTTGATCGGCACCGTTTGCGCCAGGTGCTCGGAGCGATTGTAGGTGTAGAACATCGAGGCCGTGGTGTTGCGCGGCAATTGCCGCTCCACGCCGATGGCGGCCTGCATGCTGTAATCGGCGCGCAACTTCGGGTCCACCACGTACTTCGCATTCTCTCCCGCGCTCAGGCTGGAAAGGGACGGAACGTTGTTCGTATAAAACGTCGGATTGTACACCGTGTATTGGAGCTGGTTCACGCCGTTGTTGAGGTACGAAGCTTCGAAATCGCCCAACCCGATGCGGTCGTAAAACATGCCCACACCGCCGCGAAACACCGTCTTCGAGGGCGCCTTCTTGGCCGAGCCGGGTGCCCAAGCGATTCCGAGCCGCGGCGCTACGTCGCGATGATCGCTCTCGAGCGTTTGCACTTCATAGCGCATTCCCAGGCTCAGCGTGAGGTTGGGCTTCACCTTCCAATCGTCCTGGATAAATGGCGCGCCATCGTAGCGGCGCTCGCTCACGTAGGCGAGGCCGGTCTTAATCGTATATCGCGACGGGCCTCCGCCCTCCGCCTCAATCTGCGCCACCGAGCACCCATCCTGCTGTTGGAGCGCCAGGAATTGGGTGTACTGTTCGACGGACGTCATCAGGCTCGCGGCGCCCGGATTGCCGCAGCCTGTCAGCTCCGGCGTCAGACCGCCCAGGAAACTGAACGAGCCGTTAAACCCACCGGGGGAATTGCTCTGGTCGCTATCGCTCCGCACGCGCCCGCCCACTTTGATGGTGTGCGTGCCGTGCGAGATCAACGTGAAGTTCGTCAGCTCGAAGTGGTGGGTGGTGTCGTGCGAATCCCCCACGCCGTTGCCACCCGTGACGAACGCACCGGTAACGTTAAGCGACGGAATCTCGTTGCCGGCCGACGCGCTGTAGTTGCGATAGTATTGAAACCGAGTCTCGTTGACCGCGTGCGGGCTCAGCACCGAATCCTCCGTGATCATCAGATTCTGCCCATTGCCGCTGGTATTGTAGGCTAGGCCGTTCGTGTAAGGCGGCGGCAGATTGGTGCCGCCCAGGCCGGCGTTGTCCCTCGAATTGAACCGTTCCTCGAATCGCACCGTCAGCGTGTTGCTCTTGCTCAACTGGTAGTCGATGCGCGGCGACAGCTCGGTGAACGTTAGAGGAGAGACGATGGACGTCGCCACCGCAACCGGACTGAGCGTGGCAGGATCCACATAGGTGGCGTGGGTGATCGAATTGTCGGTGATGTCGCGCCGGTTGAAATCCAGGAAGAATGAGGTCTTTTTATTGAGACTGCCCCCCAGATTGCCGCTGATCATCCGGTTCGAGTAATCCGGCTTATTCGCCGCCAGCGGATTGCGCGAATCGAAGACGGCGTTGGAATCGTTCAGCGATAGCGCGCCGTGCAGCTTGTCGGTGCCCGGCTTGGTGAGAATTTCGATGCGGCCGAAACCGAGCCGGTCGAATTCCGCCGAAAAAGGATTCTGGTTGATGCGAATCTCGCGGATGGTTTCCTTGGGTGGGAGCTGGCCGCCGCTGAAGCCGTCGATGTAAATCTGCCCGCCGTTGGGACCGGCGCCCGGCCCTGCCAGCGCCTGCAGCGCGTCCGATAAATCGTCGGGATCGTCCGGGAGCGCCTCCAGATCTTCTCCCTTCATGACAATCGCGGTGGCGTTGTTGTCGGCTTCCACGCTCACCGAAGGTCCCGCCTCGGCCTGCACCGTCACTTCCTGTTTTTCCGCGCTCACCGCCAGCCGGATCGACATCTGCACCGGCGCGCCGGCGCCCACGCTGACCATCTTCGAGAACGACGCGAAGCCCGGATACGTCACCGAAACGGTGTACTGGCCGGGCGCCAGACCCAGCACGGAAAAGGTGCCGTCGGCCTGCGTCTGCGGAGTCCTGGTGACGCCCGCGCCCCCCACCGTCACATTCGTGGCCGGGATCACGGCGCCGGAATCGTCCATCAACACGCCGCGCACGCCGCCGGTTGCCGTCTGCGCCGGAAGGCCGATTGCCCCCAGCAGCGCCACCAAAAGAAAAAAGAGAATTCGTCGCGTTCTGACCATGCTTCCTCTGTTCGTAACTCTTGCCTGCGTGCCGCCGCGGTGTACCCCGCTCATAGGGCCTGTCAAGGATTTACCGGGCCATTCCGGCGTGGCGCACGCACCCTTGCGTGCCGCGTCGGCACTGGTGCCGACGCCCGCCTTTCCATGCGCGAGCAAGTGGCGAAAAGAGTCTCGACACGGCACGCACGAGTGCGTGCGCCACATCGGTCGCCAGGATTCGGCATGTTTATTTCGTGCCAAGCCCTAGTTGCCCTCGGCTCCCTCGCCACCGCCGCCCAGATTCCAGCCGCCCATGATGTCGCGGGTCGAATTGGGCGATGCGGTCAACAGCGGCTCCACTCCCGCCAGCATCATGATGCCGGTCAGGTGAGTGCCGTCGGTCCCTTCAGTGGTCGAGACCATGATGGCGTCGCCGTGCTTCAGATCCGCCAGTTGCGCCGCCGGCAGGTGGTCCAGCATCTGCTTGATGTCGCCACGCCCGCCACCCGGCCCGCCGTAGCCGCGGCCCGCGCTCGCCGCGCCCTGCGGCCAATTCCCGCCTCCGCCGCGCGGCCCCGCGGCGCCGCCCGCTCCCGCCGCGGCGGCGTTATAGCGCCGCGCCATCATCGCCGCCATCTGTTCCGGCAGCTTGCGAATCACCGTATCCGGCGTGATCTTCAGCACTTCCGGCTTCTTGGTCGCCAGATCCTTGACCCGCAGCGTACCGCCGGCCACATCCACCACATCGATGGTCGCCGCGATCTGCCGGAACGAACCCGAAACCACTTTTTCCGCCGTGATCGCCGTCCCGTCCGCGCTCTTGTCACCCAGAGCATGCAGTTCGTCGCCCACGCGAATCTCGCCCAGCGTTCCCGGCTTGGCGTCGGCCAGCTTCGCCGAATCCGGCGCATAGCGGAGAAGTTGGGTGGCCGCAGCCGCTTGGACCGTGTACTGGCCGCGCCCCGCCTTAATGACGATGGTCTTCGCCGCCGGGTCTACCGCAGTGACTATTCCCGTTGTCCCCCGCTTCTGCCAGTCTTCCTCTTCCTTCGCATGCACTTCGGCCACGTCAGCCTTGCTCATCACGTACACCGTGCGTGCCTCGAATGACTTTTGATCCGCCCCAAACTGCCCAATCGCCGCCACCCGGTCGCCCGCCGCAATGTCGCCCATACTGACCGGAGTCGCCTTTTTCGTGTCGGTCTCACCGGGAGGCAGACGCCGCAGGAACGATTTCTCGGTGGTGGTCACGGTCGTCATGTCGCCCTTGTCCGTCTTGAGCGTGATCCGCGCGGCGGCGGCGTCCACGCTAACGACCATTCCCGTCACCCGCGCGCGTACTGGCGCGGCCGGCGTCTGGGCTCCCAAGCCGACGCAAAACAGCGTCGCTAAAACTATGGCTCCAAGAGATTTCATGACTTTGATCAAAACCTGGAAGGTTCCAAAATTTAGGGGCGTCGTTGCTTTACTGAAGGTTACACGCGGGAAAGACGGGGCAAGGCTGCCTCGGGGGGGGTTCTGGTCCGGTTTCTTGGGGTGGGACCGGCAGGCTCCAACAACAAGAAAGCCGCGGCAACTTATGGCTGCTCGCGGCTTTCGGGTAATTCCAAACTGAATGGGCTGCCGATTATGCGGTGGTCTTGGCGGCCGTGGTCTTCTTCGTCTTCGGGGCCTTGGTCTTGGCGGTCTTCTTGGTGGTGGTGGTGGAAGCGTCGTCGGCGAAAACGACAACGGTCGTGCCCAGGAACGCCAAGCCAAGCATCAGAGTCATCAATCTCTTCATTTTGTGCGGTTCTCCTTGAAAGGGTTGGACGAGTTTTCTCGTCCTGGATCTATCATAGCCGCCCCTACATGAACCGGCCCTTAAGCGCNNATTAAAACGCCTTCATATGTGCGGTTTGATGCCATACAAGAAGAGCCGCGGCAGCTTCTGGAAGCTACTTCGCGGCTCTTCTTGCAACCAGTAGAGATCTCTCCTACGTGGTCTTCGTCGTTTCCGATGTCTTCTTTTCTACGGTCTTTTTTACTACGGTTTTCTTTGCTTTGACCGTCTTCTTGACGGCGGTCTGGGTGGTGGCGGCATCGTCGGCGAGAGCAACCGTGCCACCGATGAAGGCCAGGCCGAGCATCAGACTCATCAACTTCTTCATTCTTCCGATTCTCCTTTGAAGGGTTGGACGAGAAATCCCCGTCTGGTGCATATCATAACCACATATCTGACGAACAGCGTCATAAATAGTAATTAAAATACCTTAAGGTCTGAAATCACGCCCGTTGGCGCTCCGCGACGGCCCTCAGTCCAAGCTTTCATTTCAATCACTTAGCGTCGCAAGCCGCAGCCGAAATGCAGACCGGCCCGAGCGGCGCCTGCTAGAGTCGAAACGAGATGAAGAAGTCGGATATCGCAAAACGGATGGCGCGGCAATCCAAGACCAGCATCGGCCAGGCCGCCGACTGCCTCGACCGCCTGGTGCAGGAAATCGTCGCCGGCCTTCGCCGCGGCCGGGACGCCAGCCTGCCCGGCCTCGGAAAACTCACCGTCAAGCCCAATGGAAACTTGGCGTTCGACCGCGAAGGGACCCGCCGCCGTGGTTGACTCGCCCGTGCTCGAAAGATTCTCGCGCTCCGTTCTCGCCGGCCTGGCCGAAGGCAAGGCAGTCGAAATCGATGGGCTGGGCACCTTCTATCCCCATCCGGCGGGCTTCCGTTTCGCGCCGCATACGCGTCCCGCCATCTTCATCGCCTACGGCACCGAGGACCGGCACGCCGCAGCCGCGCTCTATCTGGCCTTCGAACACGCCGGCTTCAGCCCCTGGATGGATAGCAAGAAACTGCTGCCGGGCCAGAACTGGGCGCGCGCTCTCGAAGCCGCCATCGAGACCTCGGATTTCTGCGTGCCCTGCTTTTCCTCGCGCTCGGTGGACAAGCGCGGCGGCTTTCAAGCTGAAATCCGCTACGCTCTCGATTGCGCGCGCCGCGTCCCGTTGGAGGAGATCTTCCTGGTGCCGGTGCGCCTGGATGCCTGCCGCGTGCCCCGCTCCATCCAGCGCGAGTGGCAGTACGTGGACCTGTTTCCCGATTGGGCGTGCGGCGTTGCGCGCGTGCTCTCGGCCATCCGCGCCGAATGGGAACTGCGGCGCGACCGGCGCTTCATGGCACGATAACCGCCGCACCGTCGATCGCGTCCCGCTTCACGGCCTGAAGCGCCTGGTTGGCGTGTTCGAGCGGGAACACGGTGACCCGCGGCCGCAGCCCGATCTCCGACGCCACACGCAGGAAATCCCGCGCATCGGCTCGCGTCATGTTGGCCACGCTACGGATCTGCCGCTCGCCCCACAGCAGCTTGTCGTAATCGAACTGCGGCATATGGTCGAGATGAATCGCGTTGATCGCCACCACGCCGCCTTTGCGCAGGCTCTTGAGCGCCGCCACCACCACATCGCCCGATGGCGCGAACGTTATCGCGCGGTCGAGTTCCACTGGCGGCCGGTCCTGCTCCGCGCCCACCCAGGTTGCTCCCAGCGATTCCGCCAGCGCGCGATGCCCGGCTCCGCGCGTTGCTACATAGACCTCGCATTTCCACGCCCGCAGCACGGCGATGGCGAGGTGCGCCGATGCGCCGAATCCGTACAGCCCGACACGCTCGCCCGGTTCGACGCCCGCTACGCGCAAGCTGCGGAAGCCGATGATGCCGGCGCACAGCAGCGGCGCCGCGTCCAGATCGCTCAGGCCCTCCGGCAGCGGATACACGAAATCCGCGCGCGCCACGGCGTACTCGGCGTAGCCGCCATTCACATCGTAGCCAGTGAAAGTGGGCGCATCGCACAAGTTCTCCATGCTGTGGCGGCAATACCAGCACGCGCCATCCGTGCCGCCCAGCCAGCCCACGCCCACGCGCGCGCTTTCCGCCAGCCCGGCCGGCGCGGGCGCCACCACATCACCCACGATCTGATGTCCGGGAATCATCAACGGCCGCCGCGGCGCCAGTTCCCCTTCCACGATGTGCAGATCGGTGCGGCATACGCCGCAGGCTCGCACGCGCAGCAGCACTTCCCCCGCGCCCGGCTGCGGCGCCGCGACTTCTTCCATCTCGAGGGGCGACCCCGCCACATCGCCCGGCCGGCGCAAAACCGCCGCCTTCATGACCGGCGCTCCAATACCTCAACGCCCGCCGGCCCGCCGATAATCGCCTGCTGCGCCATGCCCAGGAAAAGCCCGTGCTCCATCACCCCCACCGTCCCATCCAGCGCTTGCGCCAGTTCTTCGGCCGAGTTGAATCCGGCGAATCCCGCGTCCACGATGTAGTGCCCGCCATCGGAAACAAACGGCTGCCCGTCAGCGCTCAAACGCAGGTGGAATTCCCCGCCCATCGCGCGCAGCCGCCGCGCCGTGGATTGCCAGCCGAACGTCGCCACCTCGATCGGGATCGGGCCGCTGGCGATCCGCAGCCGGTCCACCACCTTGCTTTCGTCCGCCACGATCACCAGCCGCGTGGTGGCGCTGGCCACGATCTTTTCCCGCAGCAGCGCCCCGCCCAGGCCCTTGACCAAGTGGAGCGTGCCGCGCTCGACTTCATCGGCGCCGTCAATCGTGAGATCGATGCGCTCGTGTTCCGCCAGGTCCGAGAGCCGTATGCCCAGCTCGCGCGCCAGCGCCGCCGTTTTCTCCGAAGTCGGCACGCCGATAATGTCCAGGCCGGCGGCCACGCGCCGCCCCAAGGCGCGCACCGCCAGCGCCGCCGTGGTGCCGCTTCCCAATCCCACCACCATACCGCTTTCCACCAAGCCGGCCGCCCGTTCCGCCGCTTCCAGCTTTTCCTTGCCGGCCGTTTCCGCCTGCTGTGGGGCAGGTCCCCGACCGGCCAATGCCGCCGCGAAAACCACCACGTGGCCGCCCGGCGCGAACACGCCGATTTCGCGCATCCCATAGAACGTGGTGCGCTCCGGCATCGCGATTGGGTAGCCGGCGAGCCGCTTGACCACATCCGCGAAATCGGTCACTTCGATGAACAAGCCCGTGCCGCGCGGCGCGCCATCGGGAGCGAAAGCCGCCACGTCCTTGCGAACACTTTCCACCGATTGCAACATCAGCTCCGCGCCCTCGCGCGCCAGGATGACGAAACCCAGCCGGTCGCCCTCCGGCACTTCCACGGTTTTCGCGAAACCCATGCGGTCCACCCAGAACGGCAAACAGGCTTCGATCTCTTCCGCCATCAGAACTTCTGTGATCTTCATGGAACAGATTTTAACCGGAAGCACCCGCGCCCGATTGGAAAAAACGGCCACCACGCCGGACCGGCTCGCGGTATGTTCGGAAGCATGGGACAAGCCAGAACCATCGACCGCGCGGACACGAAACGCCGCGCCGCTGCACGCTTCCTCTCAGACACCTCTTGGCAAACCAGGCGCAGCATCGCGCCCAAAGCCGTGATCGCCAACCTGTCGCGCATTCCCGGTGTCGGACCTTCGATTGCCGCCGACCTCTATCTGCTGGGGATTCGCGACGTCGCCGAATTGCGCGGCCGCAATCCGGAAGCTCTCTACGCGGAGATGTGCCGCGAAGTGGGCCAGCATGTGGACCGGTGCCTGCTCTACGTCTTCCGCTGCGCGGTTTACTATGCGTCCGCAGCCGCGCCGGAGGCCGAAATGCTCAAGTGGTGGAACTGGAAAGACGACGCACCCGCGGCAGCGGCCGCCGGCGTGCGGCCCGTGAATTCGCGGAAATCGCGGATCAGGTGAGCCTGGTCGAAGTAGCCGGCCGAGGCGGCGATCAAGCTCCAGTCCGGGCGGCGCGCTGCGGCGGCCAGGCGGTTGGCGTAGCGGAAGCGGAGCACGCGCGCCAGGCGCTTGGGACCGAGGCCCGCCTCTTCCATGCAGCGGCGGCGAAATTGTCTCGGGCTCAAGCCGGCTTGCCGCGCCATCCAATCCACATCGGCGATGCCGTTGGCAGCGGCCAGAAAGCGTAGCGCCCGCTCCACCGGGCCGCTCGCCTGTTTCGGCGACGACAGCGCTCGCTCCAGCACCCGCAGGCAGTCGACCGCTGATGGCGCATCATCCAAGCGCCGCCGCAACTGGCGCGCGCTCGATCCCCACACATCTTCAAGCGCCGCGGAGTCGTCGGTCAGCACCACCGGAGGCAGCTTCAGCAACGCCCCCGCCATCCCCGGATGAAAACGCACGCCCACCGTCTCCATGCGGCCCGCATAGTGGAATCGCTGCTCGACGGTCATCGTGCCAATCGCGCGCAGACCCAGGTCGCGGCTATAGACAATGTCGAGACAGCCGTCCGGCGGCACTGCCCAGTCAATCGCCGGCGCGTACCTTTGCACTTGCCAGAAGCATTCCACCCAGCGCGCCAGCGCCGGCGCCGGAAGATGCTCGCGATAGCAAGCCGGGGCCATTGGTAGATTATACAGCGACGCCGCCGATCATACGCTTTGCGTCACTCCCGCAATGTCGGCTTTGGCCGGTCGGGGACCGGCCCCACTTGCTCACTTTGCGCTGATGAGATTGGCGAAGAGGCGGTAGGCGCCGGGGACGCCGGCGGGTAACTGGCGAAACCAGGAGTACGCGGTGAAAATGTAGACGCCTTTACCGAAGCGGGTCCAGAGTTCGCCGCCTTCCAAGGTGGTTTCGCCGGGGTCCTGGGAGGCCAGCACCGTCTGATAGCGCTTGTCCCAATCGGAGGCAAAATACAAGCCGCGCTCCTGCACCCAGCTTTCGAAATCCCGCGCCGCGATCGGATTCGGGGTGGCGAGCAGCGGGCTGTCGGCGTGCGGAAAGGCGACCGGCGCTTCCTCGACGGTGACGCGGTAGCGCGAGCCGGGCGGCACGGTCATGGGATAGGGACCGAGGGTGAGCGTGAGGTCGCCGGTATTGTACTGAACGATGTAAGTGCCGCCGCCAGAGACGTAATCGAGCAGCCGCTGCTGGTTGGCGCGGATATCGGCGCGCACGTTGTAGGCGCGAACGCCGGCCACGATTGTCTCGAAGCGGGCCAGGTCGCCCTGTTCGAGATCCGACGGACTCAGCAGCGTAACCTCCAGCCCCAACTGGCGCAAAGCTTCCGGCATTTCGTCGCCCGCGCCCATGATGTAGCCGATGCGATGCGCGGTGACCTGGATGTCGGCTCGCACAAGCTTGATGTCGGCCGGCGGAAACAGAGTCTGCGCGGGGAAGTGCGGATAGGAGATGACCTGGATGCCGTTGGAGATTTCGCGTCCGCCGACGGTCGCCACGGCGCGGAGCGAAGCCGTCGCCTCGCCGGCCGGTGGCGTCACGGTGAATGCCAGGTCGCTGGCTTCGCCTCGCGCGGCGATCTCGAAATGGCGCGCGGCCGGTTCCACTTTCCAACCCGGCGGCGCATCCAGGCGCAATTCTCCAACGGCCTTGTCCACGCGCGTCTCCACCACCACGTGGATGGCGCGCGGGGCGGCGGAAGGAAACACGGCGACCGGCTGCGGAAGGTTGACCGCGACGGCCGGAACTACCACCAGCGGCCGCGTCCGTTCGCCCTCGGCGCGGCTGGCATAACGATACGCCACGGGCCGAGCCAGTTCGATCGGCGTTCCTGCCACCAGCAATCGCACACGCACATGCGCCACCGGCGGCGTGTCGGCCAAGCCCACCAGGCGCTGATCTTCCACCGTGTATACGTCGCCCGAAGGAGGCTGCCGCAACCAGTAAGGTTGCGAATAGGTCTGCGCGAGCGGCACGTCGCGGCTGAATTCGATGGCGACCGGCTGATTGTAGGCAAGCGGCGCCGGCTTCACGGGAAGTTCCTGGTCCCACATGCCTTCCATGCGTCCACCGGCGAGTTCCACGGGCTCGGGCGAACGACGCAGCACGGTGGTGGTGATGGCGAGCGGCCTTCCCGGCACGGCCTCGGGTTCGTGCGCCTGAGCTTCGATCCAGATGCCGGCGCAGGCGGCGATGACTTCGTCGATCTCCGCCAATTTTTCGCGCGCCAGCGGATCGGCGATGGCGGCGATGAGCGGCCTGGCTTTCACCAACAACGGAATGATCTTTTCCGGATGCTCCGGTTCGAACGCCTTGATGGACTCCGCCAGAATGGGCGCGATCGGCGCGCCGCCGGGCAAGCGGCTCCAGGACGTATCGATGCCATCGAACAGGTCGGCTGGCGCCGAATGGCCGGCCAGCAAACCAAATTGGGTGGTGGAGGCTCCTGGGCGCCGCATGGCGCCGGTGCCCTGACTGTGGTGCATGCTGCGGCTCAGCACCGCCAGTTCCTCATACGAATAGCCGAGCACCGGATTGAATGCGCCGGTTTCCACCTTCCCGGCGGGAGGCAACGACGGCGACTGCGGCGGGCGCTCGGCGCCAGGCGGCAGCGGAATCTGGCCGGGGCGGGGTCCGAAATTCCATAACGCGTGCACGACGCGCGTCGCCTGCCCTGGCTTCACGTATTGGAGTTGTTCGGGAAAGCGCGCCGGATCGGCCGCGGCGGCGAAGGCTTCCTTTCCCAGGATGGCGGAGACCTGGTGATGGCCGTGGCCATCCGCCGGCGTGCCGGTGAAAACCAGAATGATGACGTCGGGGCGGTAGCTGCGGATGACCCAGACGATGTCGCTGAGGATGCGGTCGTGCCCCCACTTCTGCATGGTTTCGGCGGCGGTTTTGCTGAAACCGAAATCGATGGCGCGGGTGAAGAACTGCTCGGCGCCATCGATCTGGCGCGCCGCCAGCAGTTCCTGGGTGCGAATCACGCCCAGCGCCGCGCCTTGTTCGGAGCCGATCAGATTTTGCCCGCCCTCGCCGCGGGTGACGGAAAGGTAGGCGGTGCGCATGTGGCGGCCACGCGCGAAATAGGCCAGCACGCCGGTGCGCTCGTCATCCGGGTGCGCGGCGATCATTAGGACGCTACCGAGCTGATTCAGGCGCTCGACCGATTCGAGCAGGTCGGGAGTTCCGGAGAAAGGCTGCTGCTGAGCGGCCAGCGGAGAAAGCGCGGCGAGAAGAACGGCGGCGCCCAGAACGAGTTTGCGGGAAGTCACTAGTAATCTATTTTACGATGTTGGCGCGACCGGCGATTAGCGGCGATCACCGAGATTCCAGCCGCCAGCCGCTGGCTCAATCGCAACGGCTCCGTGCGCTCGCCGATGCGGACCAGCAGGGTTGCATTGCGCGTTCCAGCCTCAACCGTGATCGCCACCCCGGGTTTCAGGCCCAGCCGTTCCATTTCGCGCAACGCCGAGGGATCCCGATCCGAAACGCTGCTGATAACGGCCTTCACGCCGCAGGCCCATTTCGATAGCAGGACCTCCGGCCGCGCTGGCAAGGCGCCGTTTCGTTCCGGGATGGGATGCCCGTGCGGGTCTGTCTGCGGATCGCCGAGTTTGGCTGCAATGCGGTCCTCGAGACGCTCGGATATGAAGTGCTCCAGGCGCTCCGCGTCATCGTGAACTTCATCCCAGGAATACCCCAGGCAGTCGTGAAGGAAACGCTCCAGCAGGCGGTGATGACGCAGAACTTCCAGGGCGCGCATCTTGCCGGCGGGCGTCAGACGGACGCCATGATGCTTTTCGTACTTCACATACGACGGCTTTTGGGCAGCCAGCTTCTGGAGCATCCCGGTAACCGAAGCGGCTCGGACGCCCAGATGCCCGGCGAGGGCGTTACTGGTCGCGCGTTCCCCTGGCGGGCCGCTCAGCTCCAGAATCGCTTTCAAATAATCGTCCACCGATTCGGTGTTGACCGGCAGGTGAGTTCTAGGCGGCACTAAATCATAGAGTAGCTTGCATGGCTGTGCTGGTGCAAGAACCGTGGGCTTGACGCAGGCGAGCCGGACTTTATATACTTTTAGGCATGGCTAAATTTGTCGTCAGGAACGGGGCCGGCCTGTTGCGGCTTGCGCTCGCGGTGGCGCTCGCGGCGTTCCCGGCGTCCACACCGGCGAGTGCGCAGGGCGAAACCACAAGCGCGATCGTCGGGTCGGTCACCGATCCCACTGGGGCCGCCATCCCGGGCGCTATGGTGACCATCGCCAGCACTGAAAACGGTCTGAAGCGATCCGTGAGAACCGGCGACTCCGGCCGGTTCACCTTTCCGCAACTCAAGCCAGGCGCGTATGCGGTGAGAGTGGAAGCGGACCGCTTTGCAACCCAGCAGAATAACTCCGTCATCGCCGAGCTGGGACAAAAGCAGACGGTCGATTTCCGGCTGAACATCGCATCCTCCAGTGAGAGCATCGTGGTGCAGGAGCAGGCGCCGTTACTCAACCCGGAAAATCCGAACACGGCAACGACGCTGACTGCGCGAGCGATGGAGAACCTGCCGAACCCTGGCGGCGACATGACGTATCCGCTGCAGTTCGCCGCCGGCGCTCTGATCAACACCGCGGGCAGCGGCAACGATTTCGTCGGCGGCACAAACGGTTATGGAAACGTGGAGTTCAATGGCCTGCCGTCTCTGTCAAACGGCTACATCGTGGATGGCCTGGAGACGAACGACCCGCTGACGAACCTGAACAGCGGCCTTTCGACCAACCTGGTGCTGGGCTTGAATTCGATCGCGGAAGCGACGGTGAACACGGTCTCCTATGCGGTGGATCAAGGGCGCTATGGAGCCTCGCAAGTCAACTACGTCACCAAGTCGGGAACGAACCAGATGCACGGAAATCTGTATGAACTGTGGGACGGCTCGAAGTTCAGTGCGGACGACTTCTTTACGAACTCGACGCCGGGCAACCACAAGCCGCGCTCCACGGTAAACCACTTCGGTGGCAGTCTCGGAGGCCCGATCCGGCGCGACAAGCTGTTCTTTTTTTTCGATTCCGAGTGGGTCCGGATTGCGCTGCCGATCGTGACCGCGACAACGGTGCCCACGCCGGCGTTTCAGAATTACGTTTTGGGGCAGCTCCCGCTTGGCGGAGTCGACTCGGTATCCGGATCGACCTACCAACCGGCCCCGCAACTGGTGCCGTTCTACAAGCAGCTCTTCTCGCTTTACGGCAACACGGCGGGCATTCCGCTGCCGGTGCTGGGTTGCCCCCTGAGCAGCGGTGGAACCGCGGCGGGCGGGTATCCGCCGGATGGCGATGGTTGCGCAAACCGTCAGAGCGTTTCGCATTCGAGCGACGATCGCGAGCAGGTGCAGACGGCTCGGATCGATTACAACATCAATGATCGGAACATCGCGTGGTTCCGATTTCAGGCCGACACCGGACTTCAGTCCGCCTATACCGATCCGATCAATCCGCTGTTCAACGCGATTTCTCCGCAGCCTCTGTATTCGTTCGCAGCGGGTGAGACGCATGTGTGGTCGGGGCATCTGGTGAATTACTTCAACCCGGCGTTCTCATGGTACGAAAGCCTGTTCGGGCCAATCGACTTACAGAAAACGCTGGCGGCGTTTCCAATCGTGCTCGACGGCAGCGGCGCCAATGCGCCGTTCACTACGCTCGGAGGGCTCGACAATACGTGGGTACAGGGGCGGCGCGCCGCGCGATTCTTCATTAACGACAATCTCGCCTGGACGCTCGGCGCGCACGAACTCCGGTTTGGAACCAACAGCCGGATCTTGCGACTGAATGATTATGATTTCGGTGAAGGCGTAGTGCCGCTGGTCACCTACACAACCCTGCCGCAATTCATCCACGGTGTCGCTTCGACGGCTTCGGAGACCTTCCCGCTGGCCGATTCGCAGCCCTACAACTTCCTCAACCTGGACTTTTATGCGCAGGACACCTGGAAGGTGACGCGCAAGTTGACCTGGACCTTCGGCGTACGCGATACGTACAATTCAAATCCGCTGAATCCACATGACGCCGTGGCGCGCCTCACCGGGTCGTTCGACTCCATTTCCCACGATATGAATCAGCCGCTGAGCCAGGTGATTCAGACGCAGCAGCGGACCATTTTCGCTGCCACACCCGCGGCAATCCTGCAGCCTAGAACCGCCATCGCGTGGCAGATCGCGCCGCATACGGTGCTGCGCAGCGGATTCGGACTCTTCAGCGATATTTTGCCGGGCAGCGTCGTCGATACCGTGGGAACGAATCCTCCCTACTCGAAGACATTTCTGGGAGGGCTGCTGGGCAACGTAGGGGGGACGGCTATTGCGCCGGGCGTACCGGGCAGCGCCGTTGATGCAACTGCCGCCGCAAATCAATCGTTCAATTCCGGTTTCGCTCAGGGTGAGCTTTCCTGCGCCTCGGCGCTCGCCAGCCCGAATGCCTGTCTTCCCCCGATTGCCATCACCGCGGTCCCCGATGGCAAGCTTCATGCGCCTTACTTCATGCAGTGGAGCTTGGCCCTGGAACACCAGGTCGACAACACGCTCAATCTACGAGCTCAGTATGTCGGCACCCGCGCGGTCAACCAGCCGTACGAAACGCAAGTGAACGGTTATCAAACCGTCTGCGCAGGCTGCTTCGCGCCGTTCCCTTACGGGAAGCCCATCGATCCCCGTTTCGGGCCTGTCACGCAATTGAACACCGGGGCGAACAGCCACTACAACGGTTTGCAGCTAACTGCGGACAAGCGGCTGGGGCATGGCATTCAGGTCCAGGCCAACTACACGTGGAGCCGTTGTATGGACACGGTCTCAAACGGCGGATTCCTGCCATTCGCCGCCGGGGCCGTTCTTTCACCGCTGCCGGGTGAACTGGGCCGGCAATACGGCCCTTGCGACTACGACGTGCGGCAAAACTTCACCGCGCAGTACGTTTATCAGTTGCCGATCAAGATTCGCAATCGCGCGCTAGGACGCGCCCTTAACGGATGGCAGGTATCCGGAACCGCGTTTTGGCATAGCGGCCTGCCGTTTTCCGTTTTGAGCGCGCCCTATTCGGCCAGCGGCAACGGCATCGTTCAGGGCAGCGGTCCGCAATACGCCAGCGTGGTTCCCGGCGTGCCGCTGTACGAACACAATCCGATCCACGGCGTGACACAACCGGGAACCATCCAGTGGCTGAACCCGGATGCGTTTATTTCGGCAGTCGATCCGAGCACGGGCGCGTGTGCCAGTGGGGACAGCCCGAAGAACTGCCAGTTCGGCAATCTAGGACGGAACGCGCTGCGCGGTCCCGATTTCGTGTGGAGCGATGCGTACCTGACGAAGTGGTTCCAATTGACCGAACGGCTGAAGCTGCGCGTCGACGGCCAATTCTTCAACGTCTTCAATCACCCGAATTTCGGTCTGCCAGTATTGGGTTATGCAGGTATTCCGGGTAAGCCGTCGACGCAGACCGGATTCGGAGCGCTCAGCTACCCGACTTCGCCGCCGACGGGCCTATTGGGCGTCGGGCTCGGTGGGGACAGCTCGCCTCGCATGATCGCGTTTCAGGGGAGATTGGAATTCTGAAGCCCAGCCGGGTGTTGGCAGAAATCAAGTTCACGCCGCGACCCTTCGTTTTTGAGACGTCACCATAGCGGTCAAACGGCAAGAGTTGCATGTTTTCCAGCAATTCCTGCATACGCGGAGTTATGGCCAACTCGGCAGCGATCTGCGTGCGCGCTCGACCTGGCGGCGCAACGTGTTGGCATACAAGACGCGGTCGCCATGCGAAGCGGTAGCTGCGAATGATGGAGCTACCGCTCTGGTCTTGCCTTCTCAAATCGAATCAGTGCTGCGGTTTCCCCGCTAGGGCACTAATATCTGGCGTGCGGGGCAATTTAGGCAATCTGCGACCGGAAGCCACGAACCGCTTCCCTGATGGCAAGATCGTGCTGCCGCAGATTTCTCCGACTCGGCTATTTCTTGCCCCCAGTGACGTGGCCACGTCCATCCCGAGCTTCGTTTCCACTGAAGTGCGCACTATCGACACGCTTCGCCGGCTCCGCTTTCTCGCCAGCTTTTGGAGTTGGACCCTTATAGCCGTGCTCCGGATGGAGACGGTTATTTACGTTGCCCTGGAAGTCGCTGGGGCCGTGAAACCATGGGCCAGCGCCAATGAAGCCGTCGCCGTTAAACCACTCCGGACCGTAATAGCCAGTGGGGGCACAGTTATAAGGAGCGACGTCATAGTAACCATAGGGACATTCGGGGGCTACCCCAATGGCGACGCCGACCTGAGCCTCTGCTTTAGGGGCGGTAACCGTTAAGCCGATTCCAGCAACAGCAGCTAACACTACAAATGAAAATCCGCGCATTAAAACTCACCTCGCAATTGTTAGAGCAAGTCGGCTGCCAGTGTTGGGGAACCGGGGACAGCAACCGAATTGCACAGTCTCGTCGGTAACGGCGTAATTTGGTGCTGTCCCCGGTTTTCCCCGGTTTTCCCAAAACGCAGGTGCTCCGGTGTTCGGGTATCTAAGCCACCGTCAATAACATCGGTGCGCCCTTTGTAATCACGATAGTGTGTTCGTAATGAGCGGCAAGACTGTTATCGGTCGTGCAAACCGTCCACTTGTCGGGCTGTAAATGGGCAGATCCGTTCCCCGCCGAAATGATTGGCTCAATCGTAATAACCAGACCGTCTGTTAGCTTCGTGCGAAAGCGAGGATCAAAGTGATTGGGCACGCACGGTTCCTCATGGATCGTCCGACCCACACCATGCCCGCACAACTCTTTGATGACGCTGAAACCGCAGCGCCGCACTTCTCGTTCAACAGAACGTCCGATCTCGTAAACACGATTGCCGACTGTCGCCACCTTGAGTGCTTGCCGAAATGCGCTTTCGGCACATCGGGTCAAAGCGTCCGCTGTGGCGGAAACCGTTCCGACCCTAACTGTGACTGCTGCATCGGCAACGAAACCGTCTTTTTCAGCCGTGAGATCCAGCTTTACTAAATCGCCCTCCGCAATTGTACGGCTCCCCGGTATTCCATGTATCGCTTCGTCGTTGACGCTGATGCATGCAGTGCCCGGAAATCCGTAGACTTTGGGCGGCGACGATTCAGCGCCGTACTTTGCCAGCGCCGCAGCCCCAACAGAGTCAATTTCACCAGTAGTGGTACCGGGATGAACTGCTGCCGACATTTCATCCAGAGTCATTCTTACTATCCTTCCGATGGCTTGCAGCTTCTTTAGTTCGGCTTGTGATTTAATTGACATTCATCGTTCCTCAAAAACCACTGACAGGCCACGTGTTCATACTTCGGCAAGAACTTACGCCCTCTATTCCTTCGGCCCGATTCCCAGGGTTTTCATTTTCCTATATAGGTTGCTGCGCTCCAGGCCTAGCAGTTCGGCGGTTCTGGTGACGTTGCCGGCGGTTTCTTCTAGCTTTCTCAGGATGTAGTCGCGCTCGGCGGCTTCGCGGACTTCCTGCAGGCTGCCGAAGCGGTCGAGCGGGCGGTCCTGCGGCTTGCGCGTGCCGGCGAGCGGAATGTGGCGCGCGTCGACGCGCACTTGCGGATTCAAGATGACGATGCGCTCGATCAGGTTCTTGAGCTCGCGCACGTTGCCGGGCCAGTGATATTCGCCGAGCACGCGGTAGGCCTCGGGAGTCAGCTCCTTGGGCTTGCGGCCGTAGGCGGTGGTGAACTCGCGGAGAAAAAAGTCGGCCAGCAGCGGAATATCCTCGCGGCGGTCGCGCAGGGGCGGCACGGCGAAGGGAATCACGTTGAGCCGGTAGAATAGGTCCTCGCGGAAATTGCCGTGTTCGATCTCCTCTTCGAGATTCTTGTTGGTGGCGGCGACCACGCGCACGTCCACCTGCACGCTGCCCGGGCCGCCGACCGGTTCGAAGCGCTGCTCTTCGAGCGAGCGCAGCACCTTGGCCTGCGTGCGCAGACTCATATCGCCGACTTCGTCGAGAAACAGCGTGCCGCCGTCGGCCTTTTGAAACTTGCCGATCTTGTCTTCGTGGGCGCTGGTGAAGCTGCCTTTGATGTGGCCGAACAGCTCGCTTTCGATCAGCTCTTCCGGAATGGCGGCGCAGTTGACTTCGATGAACGGCTCGGCGGCGCGCTGGCTGAGGGCGTGGATGGCGTGCGCCACCAGCTCTTTGCCAGTGCCGCTTTCGCCATAGATGAGCACGCGGCCATTGGTGGCGGCCATCAGGGAAAGTTGCTGGCGCAGCGCCTTCATGGGGACGCTCTCGCCGATGATGCGGTGGCGCCCGGTGGTGTCCTGCTTGAGCTGGCTGTTTTCGAGCTCGAGCGCGCGGTGCGCCAGTGCGTTCTTGACGACCACCGAGATCTTGTCGATGGAAAGCGGTTTTTCGAGAAAATCGAAAGCGCCCAGCTTGGTGGCCTTGACCGCAGCTTCGATGCTGCCGTGGCCGGAGATCACGACGACCTCGGGCCGTTCGGCGAACGGGATTGCCTGGATGCGCTCGAGCACCTCCATACCATCGATGCCGGGCAGCCAGATATCGAGCAGCACCAGCTCGAAGCCGGCGCCGGGAAGAGCGTCCAGACAGGCTTCGCCGCTTTCCGCCGTCTCGGCGCGATAGCCTTCGTCCTCGAGCACGCCAGCCAGCGAGCGGCGGATTTCCGGCTCGTCGTCCACCACCAGGATGCGCCGCTGCTTCATGCTTTCACCGGGGTGTCGGACTGCGCCTGTGGCACGCCGTTCTCGACCGCTTCGGCATCGACGACCGCTGGAATCTCGACGGTAAAGCGCGCGCCGGCCGGCAGGTTGTCTTCCACGCGAATATGCGCGTCGTGCTCGGCCACAATGTGACTGACGATGGCCAGGCCCAGGCCCGTGCCGCGACCCTTGGTGGAGAAATAGGGCAGGAACAGTTTCTCCTTTTCGTCGGGGCTGACGCCGCAGCCGGAATCGGCCACCACCAGCTCCACGGTGTCGGCTGCGCCCGTCTGGGTCGCCACATAGAGATTCTTGACGAGCGAATCCTGCATGGCTTCGGCGGCGTTATCCACCAGATTCACCACCACGCGCTGGAACTGCTCGCGATCCAGGTTGACCGGCGGCAGGTCGGGGGCGAAGCTGGTGCGCAAGTCGATGCCATCCAGGCGGCCGTGAAAAATGGCCAACGCTTCGCGCGTGACTTCGTTCAGGTCGGAGCGTGCAAGCTGCGCGGCGGGGAAGCGCGCGAACTGCGAGAATTCGTCCACCAGGGTCTTAACCGATTCGACCGAGCGGCTGATGGTCTGCGCGCACTCATCGAGGATGCGCCGCGGCGCGGCAGCCATCTCCACGCGGTCGATTTGCCGCAATATGCGTTCGGCGGACAGCGCGATGGGGGTGAGCGGATTCTTGATTTCGTGCGCCACGCGCCGCGCCACTTCGTGCCAGGCCGCGGCTTTTTGCGCGCGCAGCAGCTCGCTCGAGTCCTCGATCACGATTACGAAGCCGGAAGTGACCTTTTCCTCGAGCGCCGCAACCGTAACCGACAGGTGCCGGTTGCGGTTTTCCGTGCGCAGCTCCAATTGGCGCGAGGCGGCGCCGGTGCGGCGGGCGCGTTTCATGAGGTACTTGATTTCGGCCGTGTCCTCGCGCGAAAACAGGTCTTCCAGGCGAACCGCCTGTTCCACCTGGGTACCCGGAAAGATTTGGTGGAGGGCGCGGTTGACGAGCCGGATGACGCCGTCGGCGTTGATGGAGATGACGCCGGTGGGAATGCTTTCGAGGATGGCCTCAATGAAGCGGCGGCGCCGGTCGAGCTCGCGGCTGTTGGCTTCCAGCTCCTGAGTCATCTGATTGAAGCCGCGCACCAACGAACCCAGCTCATCGGCGGCGCGCACGTTCACGCGATGCGACAGGTTGCCAGCGCGGACCTGGCTGGCGGCTTCGGCCAGCGCAGTGATGGGGATGCTGATCTGCTTGGAAAGGAACAGCGCGATCCAGGTGGCGACGAACAACACGAACAGCGTGATCAAAGTCATCAGCATCACGCTGACGCGGCGCACCGACCGCGCGTTGTCGTGGTTCTCCCGCGACTGGCGCGCCCAGGTGCCAATGATGGCTTTCTTTTCCGCCACATCGCCGGGCACTTCAGCGGTCACTGTGACGAATCCCAAACGCCGCGGCCCTTGAAGAATCGGATACGATGCCGCCACCAAGCGATCCACTTTAGCCTTCTGCCGATAGTCTCCCCAAGAGTCGAGCGGCGGCCCGTTCGGGGAAGCGTAAACCGCGGCCGAGGCGAGCTCGTAGCTGGCCGCGAAGCGCGCTAGGAAGCCAGGCGTGCGCGCACCGTCCTCGAGCAACTGGCGGACTTCGGGCTGCGCGGCCAGCAGCGCCGCCTGGGCGTCGGTCTCATCCTGCATCTCCTTGCCGAGCTGGCGGGTGATAGCCTGGAACGCTTTCAACTCATTGCCCGCCGGTTCCTGGAACCAGGTCGCAATGTTGCGATTCATGACCTCATAGCTGAACAGCACGAGGAAGAATACTGGCACGAAGCTGAGGGCGAGCGCGCCGACGACGAGCTTGGTTTTGATGCGCGATCCTTCGCGGCGGCTCTGGCGCTCGACGTACAGCTTGACGAACTCGCGGATCAGAATCCAGCCGAGCGTCACCATCAAGAGAAAGATGAGGCTGGAAACGGCCCAGAAAATCAGCGTCTGATTAGGATTGGCGGGACGGAAGTTGCCTGGGTTGAACGAGCCTTCCCAGACCACCAGGATGACGGAAATCGCCAGCAGGATGGAGAGGGAGCCGTAAATCAGCCGCTTCCGCATGAGATTGCCCTTAGCTCCGATTATACGTGCCTGGCGGGGGGCGTGACCAAAGCGGCCCTATCGTGGGGGTGCGCGAGGTGCATGGAGTTGCAGCGAAGTAATCGGATACCGGAAAGTGGAGGGTGAGATGGAGCGGGCGCGCCTACCAGCGCGGATCCACACCGGCTACTCGCCGGCGGGACCCGGTGCGTCTGAACTCGTGATTCTGCGGCCCTGGCGAGCCTACTTCACGCTATCGACTCTGATGGAGCCGTCGGTGAGGTTGCCCGTGAGGGTAACCTTCTTGCCGGCGGATTCCTTGACTTTGTCCTGATCCGCGATCTTATAGACCGTGCCGTCTTCGGTGACCAGCACCGCGGGCGAACCGCGCTTCATGCAGTTTTGCGCGCAGGTCACGTTACCCAGCATTTCCTTCTTGCCGGAGCATGCCTCGTCTATGATGTACCCAGTCCACTCTCCTGCCATCGCCGTGCCGGCGGCCAGAACGAATATGATCAGCTTCTTCATGTCTTCTTCTCCTCCTGCACCAAACAGTATACGAGTTCCGGCGAAAGGGCGCACGCCCGCAACGGGTTTACAACTGTCAACTTTGGACAAGACCATGTGGGACAGTACATTAGCTACGTGCGTAATGGTGTACTGAGCCGCACCTAATAAAACAGATACTTACGCCACTGTGCGTCGCTTTTGCCTAGCATCCGCATGAGATGGCGGCTGGTGTGGAGGCTGAACGGACGAGGCTGACGCGCCAGCCGCATGCCCGCCTCTTCCGGCGTCCGGTTGCCCTTGCGGTTGTTGCAGTGATGACAACAGGCCACCAGATTCTCCCAAGCCGACTCGCCCGCCCGCGACCGGGGGACCACGTGGTCCAGGGTCAACTCCCCGGAAGGCAAGGTGCGATGGCAATACTGGCAGGTGTAGCGGTCGCGCATCAGGATGTTCTTGCGCGACAGCGCCCGCGTTTGGTGGGGGATCCGGCGGTATTCGAGCAGCCGGATCACCGACGGCAGGCGCACCGCGGCCCGCGCCGAATGAATGGCGCTCGCCGATTCCTCTTCCGCGGAAGCCACGCCCTTGAGGACCAGCACCAGGGCGCGGCGCGCCGCGCAAATGTTGATCGGCTCAAAGCTGGCGTTGAGCACCAGCACCGGTTTCTGCAGTCGGTCCGCCATTCAGAAAATCTCCTCCACAACCGATGGACTTGCCAAGTGCGAAAACATAAAGCGCCGATCGGCGTGCGCCAGAGTCAGCAGTGCCACACGGGCGGCGCCGGCGCGCTTCAAGGCCAGCGCGCAGGCCGCGGCGGTCGCGCCAGTCGTCATCACATCGTCGATCAGCAGGATCTTGCGGCCCGCCGCGCGGTCCGGCAGGCGGCAGGCGAATGCGGCCGCCACGTTGCGCCGGCGGCTGGTATTGCTCAAACTCGCCTGCGAGGCGGTGGAGCGCAGGCGACGCAGCAGGCGCGTTCGAGGGATGCCGGTACGCGATGCGACCCAGCGCGCCAGCAGGTCCGCCTGGTTGAATCCGCGCTGCCAGCGCTTCCGCCAGTGCAGCGGAACCGGCGTGACACAATCGAAGGCTTCGCCGCGCGGCAGCGCCCGCAGCAACAAGTCTCCCAATGGACCGGCGAGCGTCCGCACCTTGCGGTACTTATAAAGGTGGATCAACTGCCGCAGCACGCCATCGTAGAAGCCGAAGGAGTAGGCGGCGTCAAAACCGCGAAGGCCGCTGCGGCACAGCGCGCAGCGGCCTTCGTCATCGAGCGGGAACCGGTTGTGAAACGGGGTCCGGCAGGATACGCAGAAGAATTCGGCGTCGAGCGGGGCCGGCGCCCGGAGGCAAGCGGGGCATACCGGAACGCGGGAAATCTCGTGCAGAGGCTGGCCGCAAACGCGGCAATCGTCGGGGAGGAAAAGGGAAAAAAAGGCGCAAGAGATTGCTCGGAATACCCGCGGACCTAAATTCGAGATTGCGGCTTGCCGGCTACTCGAGAAGACCCACCTCCGCCAAGAGTATTATTATAGCCGAGTTGCGGAGGCGTGGGGAAATCGCTGAGGAGGTTGTGGCCAGGCTAGTGCCCGAACAACGCTTCGATCTTCCGGGCACCGCGTAATACCCGCAAAATAAGCACGTCTCCCTCCTGAATCCGATATATGATGACGCACTCACCCACGGGAAAGCTCCGTAGGCCGGGGCGCAAATCCTCGCCTCGCGGCCGCCCTATGTTCGGGTAGGTGGCAAGCAGCAAGAAACGGCCCGTGATAGAGTCGATCAACCGGTCGGCAATCTCGGCGCTGCCGCTATTAGTGGCGACGTAATACCAAATGTCGTCGAGGTCGGAATCCGCTTGCGGTGTGCGGACATGTCCCATCAGCGGGGCTTGCTCTGCTCGGCAGCAAGGCGTGCGCGGCCGCGCTGCTTAACGCTTTCGGCAAGCTCACGCATGGAGTCCTGGGTAATGCTCAGCCCTTCGCCGTGGGCGAGAGAGGATTCCGCTTCATCGACTACGGCAAGGACTTCCGCGCGCGTGCGCTCACGCTCCTCCCACAAAGAAAATGCTTCCTTCACCGCATCTTCCTCACGCCGAAGGCGTCCGCTCTCGATGGCTTGCCGGACAAACGCTTTTTGATCGGGAGTGAGTTGCACTTCCATACCTCTTTAGCGTAGGGGGTGGCCGGATACGTGTCAAGCGATCGAGCCGCTTTCGTGCCGGCAAAGGCTTCCTAATCCGCCTATTTCATTGGCGTGACGCCTTTGCTTTCGTCGATCAGCACGCGCTGGTTAGCGGCGACGTTTTGGAAACGTTGGTGCGTGCCGCTGGGCCAGGCGATTTCGAGATTGGCTGTCGAATCCTTGCCGAGGCCGAAGGTGAGGGCCAGATCGCTTTGCGAGCAGTAACTGGAGCCGCTGCGCACCATGTTCCATTGCTTGCCGCCGGCGCTTTCCAGGCGCACCACGGCGCCGATCCCGTCGCGGTTGGACTTAGTGCCGGCGAGGCGCACCGACAGCCAATGGTTGCGATTGCCGCCATCGTTGCGCAGCAGGTGGGCAGGGCCGTTGTTGGTCGAAATGATCAGGTCGAGATCGCCATCGTGGTCGTAATCGGCATACGCTGCGCCGCGCGCCACCATCGGTTGGGCGAAACCAGGGCCTAACTGGCCACTTACATTTTCGAACTTGTGGTTGCCCAGATTGCGGAACAGGAGCGGCAGCTCGCGGTAACTCACCTTGGGCTGCACGCGGCCAATCTCATCTTCGATGTGGCCGTTGGCGGCGAATATGTCGGGATAGCCATCCAGATCGTAGTCGAAGAAGAAAACGCCGAAGCTGAGCGAAAGCAGGCTGGCGCGGCCGACCGTGGAGGAGGGAGCTTCATCGACGAACAAGCCGTTGCCTTCGTTGTGATAAAGGCCGAGCATCTGGTTGGAGAAGTTGCCCACCAGCAGATGCGGGCGGCCGGAGCGATCGTAATCGCCCGCGTCGGCGCCCATCGCGCCGCGCGCCACGCCATCCTCGCCGTAAGCCACGCCAGCAGTCATGCCTTCTTCCTTGAAGGTGCCGTTGCCCAGGTTGCGGTAGAGTTTGTTGGGCTGCGTGTCGTTAGCGACGAAGATATCGGGCCAGCCATCGTTGTTATAGTCGAGAATGGTCACGCCCAGCGACTTACTGGTGGGGTCGCCCAGGCCGGCGCGCTCGGTCACATCCTCGAAGCGGCCGCCGCCCAGGTTATGGTAGAGACGCGAGCGCGTGCCCTTGTAGGACTCCGGCGTGCAATAGGACTTAGTAGAGCCATCGAGCGAACACTTCAGGTCGCCCTTCTCGGTCCACTGCACATAGTTGGCGACGAATAAGTCGAGCTTGCCATCGCGGTCATAGTCCAGCCAGGCGGCGCTGGCGCCGAAACTCGCGTTTTGAATGCCGGCGGCTTTGGTGACGTCGCGAAATTTGAAATTGCCCTCATTGTGGAATAGGTGATCGCCATCGAGCGCGGTGATGTAGACGTCGTCGCGGCCGTCATTGTCGTAATCGCCGATGGCCACGCCCATGCCGTAGATTTCGATGTCGAGGCCACTGCCCGCGGTGACGTCGGTGAAGGTGCCGTTGCGGTTGTTACGGTAGAGCGCGGCGGTGGTGCGTCGGCCGCGCGGCGTGAAGTCTTTGCCGTTGACGAACAGGATATCCGGCCAGCCGTCGCCATCGGCATCGAAGAAAGCGACGCCGGAGCCCAGCGTCTCCGGCAGGTACTTCTTGCCGGAGCGGCCCGCGTTGTGCGTGAAGTGGATGCCGGCCTGCGCAGTGACGTCAGTGAAGATGACGGCCGGACGATCCGGCGCCGCGGCAGAAGCCATGACGCAGGCCGCGGCCAGGGCGAGAAGGCTCAAAGCGGCGGGAAGGAGAAGGGAGCGTTTCATGGTTGAGGCCTCGGTACCTACGCGGAAGAAAAGCCGAGATGACTCTCGGCTCTGCAGCCTTGACAGGCCGCGCCACGGCGATTGGTCATTTCGTGATTGGCTCCGGTTTGACCGCGCTTTCGTGGTCGTGGATCGGCTGGCGCTCGTTATTGTCCGCGGGGCTTCTCATGCGCGCCTTTTCGGTGATGGCTTGCGACGATTCGTCCGCTTTGAAGCGGCGGAACAGCGTCTCTTCCCGCGCTGCGCCGGCAGCGTCGCCCAGGCCGCGGTAACACAGCATCAGCGTGTAATGCATCTGCACGTCTTCCGGATCCACGGCGCACACTTGCTTCAGAGTTTCGACAGCGGCGGCATATTGCCGTTTGAGGAACTGGATGCGCGCGATCTGGTTGAGCACCACGCGGTCGCGCGGATATTTCGAGCGCACCACTTCGAGCGATTGGAGCGTGCCATCGTAATCGCCATCGGCGCGTTGGGCCGCGGCTTTGAAGAACCAGATGCGGCCAAGTTGCGGGTTGATCGCCATTGCTTTTTCGACATACGGTTTGGCGGCATCGGTCTCGCCTTCCTGAATCAGCGCTCGCGCCACGTTCAGCCAGCCATCGGCGTATCCCGGCTCGGCTTCGGTCACTTTTTGAAACGCGTATTCGGCGCCTTTCAAGTCGCCTTGCAGCAATAAGCCGATGCCCCAATCGTTCCAGCGCTCGCGGTCCTGCTTGCGCGCCACCGGCGTCCAAGTGGGCTGGCCCAGTGGCACGGTGGCGTGCGCTTCAGCCAGAGTGACGATGGGCAGATCCGGGATGCGGCCGCGAATGGCGCCCGAAACGTTGGCCGGGATTGATGTTTGGAGAAACTGATATTCGAGACCGTTGTGATCCAGGCCCAGCAACGCCGGATCCTGGCCCGGCTTGGGTTGGCCGGCGTAAGAGAACTGCGTGTAATACCAGGAGAACTTGCGATAATTCAGGCGCGCCGTGAAACTGATGGGACCGCGCGCGCCCTTAGGCACGCTGACGCGATAGTGAACCGTATCGGCCGCGCCGGGCGGAATCAGGTGCACGTAGAGCACGCTGCGCGCCTGCCAGGCGTTGCGCTTGTCAATGGGGTTGGCATTGGCATCGAGCTGATACGAACGGTAGAAATGAGCGCCGGGATCGACCGGCCCCTTGCCGTTATCCGCCACGTTGCCGCTCCAGAAGATGACGCGGCCATCGGCATCGCGCGCCTGCAACTCCAGCCACACGTCGAAGGCGTCGACGGTGCCGGCGGGGAAGAAGTGGCCGATCTTGCGGGTGCGCACCACCACGTCCACGCGCGCGGTTTTGCCGGGCTCGAGCACGGCGCCCGAGGCGTCTATAGGCGCCGCGATTTTGCCGACTTCGCGGATCAGTGCCGGAGCGGACTGTTCGGATTCCTCGCCCACGGCGAAAGTGGTATTGGCCGCCACCGGATTATCGGCGCGGCGCAGCATTGCGGGCTGGCCCTTCGCGTCCTCAACCGGCGACACGGCGAATATATCAACCGTGATGAATCCCGATTGAAGAAACTTCTTGGTGGCTTCCAACTGGCTGGCGTCCTGGTTGACGTAAGCGACGGCGGTGTTGGCGGCGGCGAAGCGGTGGGAATGCACCTTGCCATCCAGGTTGCCCGGATCGCGCGAGGCGACCAGCGGCATGTGGCAATCGGCGCAGGCCATGGACTTGTCGGGATAGTAGAACGAGCGCGCGCCCTGGCCGGAAACGCCGCTGGCCTGCCAGTTATCGTAATCGTCGAAGCCGCGGAACCAGCGGTACTCATTCACGGGTACGTCCAGGTGCACCTTGTGACACGCCGAGCAGAATTCGGCCTCCTTCATGAACGGCTTGAGGAAGGTCTGGCGGTGCGGCTGCGGGGCGAGATAAGTGAGGAAAGTGTCCACCGCCTGAAGGTATCGGTTGTGGCTGGAGGCGATTTCATGCAGCGGCGGGTACTCGACGGTGAAATCGTTATTGCCCATGCTGCTGCCGACGTGGACGATGGCATGGCACGACATGCACCCGAGGCCGGCCTGCGCCTCCGGCGTATCGATCTGTTCCTTGATGGGCCGGTCGAAACGGCCGTTGAAGAAAACCGCGTGATCGTGACACCCGGCGCACCACTTGCTGGGACGCGTGCCTGCGACGTCCTGAAAGTATTCGATGGCTTTCCGGTAGAACTGATTGTTGAACGAGGCGAAGTGGTGCGTGGAGCTCTGCCACTGTTCGTAGATATCTTTGTGACAGCGGCCGCAGTCTTTCGAATCCATGAAAAAATTCGAGGGGATGATGTGGCCCGTGTTGGTCTGCGCGGATGCCGGGGCGAAGGGCGAACTGGCGCCGGCACCCTCCTCATTCATCGACAGCGGAGGCGACGCAGGATTCACGATGTGGGCGTTCGGGTCGGGATGGATGCGGGTCCAGGCCAACGAGACCAGCACCAGCAACAACGCCGCCGCGAAGGCTCCGCGCACTAATTGGCGGCCGCGGGTGAGCGCGCTAGAAATCAGCGGCAACGCCACCAGTGCCAGCGCGATGTGCAGCCATAAAACAAAATGATGATCGCGCGTGTTGCCGTAAAACACCAGATAGAGCGCCGGCAGGCCCGAGAGCAAGAACCCTCCGGCCGGCTGCGGATGGCGTTTTACGAAAAAGGCCGCGACGGCCATCAGGGCCGAGCCCAGCGCGAGGTGCAGCACCACGTTCGCCATGTAGAAAACGCTGGCGCGCGGGAATGCAATCAGGTAGCCGCTGTTGACAATCAGCAGAGCCAGTCCGGCGATGGCAGCGCGGATCAGGTTGGTCTTGGTCATGGGGAGATCCGAAGGGCCAAGGCAGAAATAGCTTCAACTTGTCCGACGAGCAAACGTGGCTCCGAGATAATAGTGGCGACCGCTCCCTGGCGGTCGCGGCTCCGATTTTTCACCGGCGCGACTCCGCGAATTCCGGCGCCAGGGGCCTGATCAGCCGCAGCGCGGGGCGCGTCAGGTATTCGCGCTGGTATTGGGTGTGCTCCGCATCGTCGGGATAGTGTTCGCCAGCCGGGTACGGGTAGCGGCTCATGGCGTGGAAGGGCAGCGGCAAAACGGATTGCGAGAACGCTGTGTTGGCATCGGCGTCCTTGGCCCAACCATCCACCAGCAGCAGGAAATCGCGCTTCCATCCGGGAGGAACCGGCGGCAGGCCTGCGGCGCGAAAACGCATGCGAATCTCGTCGCCCGAACCCATCACCACCATGCGGTCGTCTGGCTCGGCCAACAGCGTTTCAACGGGGCCGTAGCGCGTGTACAGGCCGGGCGTGGGGTTCCACATCGAAGTGAAGATGACGGTCGAGTAATCGAACTGCTCCGGCTGTTTGCGCTGAGGATGAATCAGCGGTTTGGAGAAGCCGCGGAAATGGAGATCGGCGGCGTCCAGGGGCAACCGGGTCATGCGCACATCGGGCGGCGCGTTGTCATCCACCAGGTAGATTTCGTCCCAGTAAACGCACAGGTTGGTGACAATGCGGACCTCGCGCGAGGAGGAAAGAAACTTGCCGGCCAGGTCGACCGCCATCGGCTTCGGTTTGCCGGAGGGCATGCCCATGTCTTCCACCACGGTTTTCCAATTGCCCGCGGCGTCCTTCACCTGAAGATACGGGAAGACCAGATCGCGGTGCGCCTGCGAGGCGGAAAGGAAAGTGCTGCCGTCGGCCCAATCCACCCAGCCGTAAAGAATCAACGCTGCGCGGTTGGAGCGGGCGGCGTCGCCGAAATCGAGATCCAGATGATGCAACTCGGCCACGCCGGCCAGGTCGCGGCGGAAGGAATCCGGATAGACGCGGTCGCGCTGGAGCACGGCGGCGCGCACATCGGCGCCGTTCGAATCGTGCGCCGCCACGGGATAGATTTTGCGCGTGACGCCGAACAGCCGGAAGTTCGGGAAGGGCGGCGACTTGAATTTTTCGTTGGTGACGATCTCGGTCGCCGCCGGGTGATCGAGCGCCATCAGCTTGATCTGGTCCAGATAGGAGACCTCGCGCAACTCTTCGGTGACGCGGACTTCGTAAGCGCCATCGCGCTGCTGGAGCGCTTCGGCCGGGATCGAAACGTATTCCTGGTGATCCACCGGGAAGAATTGGCCATCGCCTGAGCTGGCGCCGAGCGGCGCTACGCCCAGCACGTCGGTGATGAACTGAAAGCGGCTGCCGTTCCAGGTGAAGATCATCGGGCAGGAGCCGGCCAGGCGAGGCGCTTCCTTGATGGCGTCCACTTTGTTTACCGGCTGATTGGTTTCGTTCTGCACCAGGCCGTTGGGCCAGGTGATGCGGACGGTATCCACCTTGGCGCGATCGCTCAGGCGGAAGACAACGGGGATGCCGGCGTACGTGACTTTCTCGTAGCTGGTGCCGGCCTTCACTTCCACCTTGGCGTTGACCGACGCTTTGGGGTTCTTTTCGCCGGTGAGAGCCACTTCGATCCAGTTGCCGTAGTCAGGCGTGACGTTATGACGGATGGTGAGCGACCCATCCAGACTGAGAACCGCGCGGTCGAGGCGTCCATTGCCCTCGAAATCGGCGAGCACTTCGCGCGGCGGAAAAGCCTCGTCGGGTAGCGCTGGCTTCGGCTCGAATTTACTGGGGCGGTTGAGCAGCAGCAGGCCTTGCGTGAGTAAGTCGGTGCGGCCGTCGCGGTTCACATCGCGCGCCACCAGGTTGCCTGCAATGGGGGGAAATGTATCGAGCGGGACGGCTTCATAGTGGCCCACCAGGCGGTCGCGGTAGAGCACGCCGGGGCGGTCGTCGTAGCTCACTACGAGGTCGAAGTAGGGCGTGTCCGGTTCCAGATCGAAGCGGACCGCGTCACGGGCGTGGCCGCTCACAAACGGGAAGCGAGCGGTTTCATCACTGAAGCCGGCCTCGCCATTGTTGCGCAGCAGCTTCGATTGCGGGCCGATGAGGAACAGGTCTTCGTCGTAATCGTGATCGTAATCGAGCCAGACGGCGGTATGGTAGACGCCGGTCGCCAGGTCGGCATGCTTCTGGAAATGGCCGTTGACGTTGCGATAGAGCGCCGCGCCGCCGCGCGTGATGACGCACAGATCCGGCAAGCCGTCATTATCGAAATCGCCGGGCACGATGGAAACCACGTCACGCAGGGCTTCCAATCCCGAATCGGGCACCGGCGTTTTGCCATTGCGGAAGAGTTGCGCGCGCCCGCCGCCCCAGGCAATCAGGCTGGGCCGCGGGCCGCCGTCTAGATCGAGCACGGCCAAGCCAGCCTCGCCGCCGGGGAATCCATCCGCTATTTTCTCATCGCGATACACCGGCGCGGCTAGCGGAGCGGGCTGCGGCTCATCGATGGGATCGTAGATTTCCGCATACGTGCACCAGTCCATGTCTTCTGGAATGGCGGCGCCATCCTGACGCTGCTTCGCATCCTGGAATAGCCGCAGCTCGGTGGCTGCATCGGCCGGCCGGTTCGCCTGCCGGTACATTCCGTAGAGCTGGAAATGCGGCGCGGCCAGCAGCGGGTTCAGGTCGCGCGCGGTTTCAAACTGTTTGATGGCCGCGGCGGTCTCGCCTTTCATTTTGAGCAGCGTGCCGATCTGGTAATGAGTCACCGGCTCGGTGGGAACCAGCCGCGCCATTCCCTCGAATTCGACGAGCGATTTGTCGAACTCGCTCTCTCGCTTGTATGCAACGCCCAGGTTGAACCAGGTGTGCGGCAGCCTGGGGTCCTGCTTCTGCACTTTTTCCAGTTCGGCGATACCGCGCGCCATTTCGCCGACGCGCAGCAGCGCCAGGCCGTAATTCAGCCGCTCGCGCACCGAGCCGGGCGCCATCTCCAGTGCGGTATGGAATTCCGTTACCGCCTGCGGCTGCGTGGTCGGGTTCTCATAAAACGCTTTGCCCAGGTTGCGGTGCTCCCAGAGCTGCGCCTCGCGCGCCCGATTGATCTGCGTATGGGCAAGCCACGCCAATCCACAGATTGCTATGATTACCAGGAAAACCTTGCCGCGTAGTGGCATTGTCAGACTAGTTCGAAATGGCAGACGCCCTCCTCGGCGACACCACCGGTGCCGTCAAAATATCATAATAGGCGCGGTGCGGCCATAATGGGAACATACTAGTGGAGCAAGGCCGATCTCCTACAATCCGTTTGTTGGCCGGGCTGGCCGTCACGCTATCGGCGGTGACGGTGTATTCGGCGTACACGATTGTGCAACTGCGCAGCCTGGAGCAGTTGCAGGCATCCATCATCGACCGGAACCGCACCGACTCGCTGTTGCTGCTGCGCATTCAGAACAACCTGAATACGCTGGCGGTGACGATGCGGGACATGCTGGAAGGAAGCGAGCCGTATCCGCTGACCGCGTGGCAGGCGCCGTTTCACCGCATCCGCACCGACCTGGACGACGCGCTCGATCAGGAGAGCCGCTCCTCGCCGCTCGACCGCAGCTCCGACCAGCGCGCCTACCTGGCCAGCAGCGTGACGCAGTTCTGGGATGCGTTGGACCGCGTGTTCGCGCTGGCTGCGACCGAGCCCGACAAAGCGCGCGACCTGATCCGCATTTCGCTCGAAGCGCGGCAGGAGGCGCTGAGCACGGCGGTGGCGCGCCTGCTCGTATCCAATAATGAGAGCGAGCAGGAAGCCGCCGCGCGCACGCAGGCCATTTACGCGCGGGCGAAGCGCAACGTTTATATTTTCCTGGCGGCCGTACTGATCGTGGTAGTGCTCACCAGCATCTACCTAGTCGTCTATAACCGGCGGATGTTCCAGCACGTGGCGACGCTTTCCGAGCGCCGCAGCGAACTGGCACGGCAGTTGATTTCGATGCAGGAAAACACTTTCCGTTCGATCTCGCGCGAGTTGCACGATGAATTCGGCCAGATTCTTACCGCCGTCGGCGCCATGTTGCAGCGCGCCCAAAGGCGCACGCCGCCGGAGGCCGGCGCGGATCGCGCCGATCTGCGCGAGATCCACGAAACGGTGCAAGACACGCTCGAAAAAGTGCGCACGCTGTCGCAGGCGCTGCACCCGGTGGTGCTGGACGACGCAGGCTTTGAAGGCGCCGTGGACGCCTACCTGCCGCGCTACGAAAGGCAGACCGGAATCGCCATCCGCTACGAAAAGAACGGGGCCGGCCGCGAGTTGGATCGCGGCATCGCCATCCATCTCTATCGCGTGCTCCAAGAGGCGCTTAACAATGTTGCGCGCCATTCGAAATCGAAAACCGCCGCCGTGCGGCTGTCCTTCCTGCCCGATTCGGTGGTGCTGGAAGTGGAGGACGAAGGCGTCGGTTTCGGCGCACGCGACGGGCATGGCATGGGCCTGGTTTCGATGCGCGAGCGCGCCGAACTGGTCAACGGCCAGGTGGAATTCATCGTCAGGGAAGGCGGTGGCGCGCTGGTGCGATTGACAGTGCCAACGCCGGCGTGAGGGGTGGGGTGGGGGCGTTGTGCCCGGGAGGATAAGCTGGTGGGGTGAGGTCGAACTAGAGGTCGGCTAGGTCTTCGACCGTGTGATGTAGTGCTCTAAACTGGAGCACGGCTCCCTAATCGCCGCGCCTCCGAACGGAGCCGCGACCATAGGGAGCGGTCCTTTCGATAGAACCGGATCTGCCGGTCGAAGGCCTAGGGGTCGGCTAATCCGCTCTGGCCGCCGAGACGACCCGGCTGAGGATTCCGATCGCTATGCCGGTAAGGACTCCGGCTCCGTTGATGAACATGTCGCCGACTTCGAACGAACGGCCCGGCACCAGCTTCTGACCAAACTCCAAAGCCACACCCAGCAATATCATGGCCAGAGCAGCCAGCACGGCAGCCGGCCTGCGCCGCACGGATATCAGCGCTGTCAATGCTAACGACGTGTATGCGCAAAAATGCAGCACCTTGAAGCTGATGTGCAAACTACTAAGGGCCCAATCACGGACGATTCGGGTGAAAGCAGTGAGCCGATGACAACGCAGCAGATCTGGACGGCCCAGACGAGCAGGATCAGGGCATGCCGCTTCTCGAGAGGGAAACCGGATCGCGCTTCAAATATGTTCTGCTCTGGTAGCATGCTGTCACTCAATCGGCGCTGGCTTCACCCTTTTCGATTGGGAACCGCTTTTCCGGATGCTGGCCGCCGTGTGCAAGTAGCACTAGAGGTTCAACGCTTACAGCGACGCGGGCGGAACGGCGTCGAGGTTCTATGACGCGTCTCAGCAGATGCGCGCTGGGACTGTAATCGAGCACAATCTCTTTTAGCGCTACGATCAGACGGCCGGCATCGCGCGACTCGCAGATCTCTCGCAGGCAATCCAACCACGTCAACATATCGCCGTCGGGCATGCCGTTGCCTATGTAGATACGGATCTTCTCATTTGCGGTGGGGGCTGTGTCTTCGAGCATCGTGCTCAGCTCTTCGTAGAGCTTTTCGCCGGGACGCATGCCAGTGAATTCGAGTTTGATGTCTTCGTCCGGTCTCAAGCCCGATAGCAGAATCAAGTTCCGCGCCAGATCGACGATCTTTACAGGCTCGCCCATATCCAAAACACAGATCTGGCCGCCCTCTCCGATGATTGCGGCTTGCAGCACAAGCTGGCACGCTTCGGGAATGGTCATGAAGAAGCGGCGCATGTCCGGATGAGTCACGGTCACCGGGCCCCCGGCCGCGATCTGCTTTTTGAAGATGGGGATGACGCTGCCGTTCGAGCCGAGCACATTGCCGAAGCGCACGGCAACGTACTTGGTGCGGCCGTTCTGCAGGGCCAGCAGCAGCAGCTCCGCAATGCGTTTGGTGGCGCCCATGACATTGGTGGGACGAACGGCTTTGTCGGAAGAGATCATGACAAAGTCTTCGACACCGTGATCAGCCGCCGCCACGGCCACGTTGTATGTCCCGAAGACGTTGTTCTCGATAGCCTCGAAGACGTGCGCCTCCATCAAGGGGACGTGCTTATAGGCGGCGGCGTGGTAGATGATCGTCGGCGAGTATTGGCGCAGGACTTCGTCCACGCGAGTGCGATTCTGAACGCTGCCGATCTCGGGGTAGAACGGCACCCCGGGAAACGTTTGGCGCATTTCGCGGTCGATTTCGAATAGGGGGGACTCGGCGATTTCGAATCCGACGATGCCGGCTGGGTGGAAGCGTGCGATTTGGCGGCAGAGTTCGGAACCAATGGAGCCGGCCGCGCCGGTGACCATTACGACCTGGCCGTGCAGTGTGGCACGGATGGCGGATCCATCGAGCGAAATGGGAATGCGGCCGAGGAGGTCCTCGACGTCGACGTCGCGGATATGGGTGGCCAGGCCGTTGCCTTCGATGACTTCCCCGAGGCCGGGTACGGTCTTGTAGGCAACGCCGGCTTCGTGGCAATGCTTCAGGATGTTCGTCATTTGCGCGCCGGTGGCGGAGGGCATGGCGATGAGGACGGCTTCAATGGTCTGAGACGCCACGATAGAGGCCAAATCTGCGCCGCTGCCAAAGACTTTCACGCGGCGGATGAAGCTACCGGCCTTCGCCGGGTCGTCGTCGATGAAGCCTACGGTCTCGTAGGAGAGTGCGGGATTGCGCTGGATCTCGCCGAGCAGGGCGACACCGGCGTCACCGGCGCCATAAATGAGCGCACGTTTGCTGGCACGCAGATTCGGCATTCGGGAAAATTCGACCGCTATCACCACTGCCAGGCGGACTCCTGCGGTCATTCCAAGGCAAAGGAGGAAATCCAGTATATAGATCGACCGAGGGAAACCCTTGGGAACGATCCACACTAAGGTGAGCGAAGCGAGGACGGATCCAACGAGGTTCGCTGCGGCGACACGCACGAGGTCGCGAACGGAAGAATACCGCCACCATCCCCGGTCTAATCCGAGGGATCGAAACACGAGGACTTTCACCGGTATCCAGACGTAGAGGCTGGCCAGCACCTGGGGCCAGTAATGAGGGGGCACGCTGAAGTCGAATCGCAAAAGGAACGCGAGGACTCCAGCGATGGCGATTATAGCGAGTTGGACCATGCGAATCACCCAGCGAAGGTTGCGGGTAAGATGACGCGCGACGCGGTGGAGATCAAACTGTGACATAGCGATGAGACTCAGACGATGGCGGCGGCGTGCTTGATTACAGATAGTGTTCCACGACCTCAGCGGCACCCGGCGGAGGGTATGGCACAAGAGCTTCCTGCCTGGCGGCCATGCGGACGACCAGCGGATCGATTTGCCAGCGGCGAATTAAGTTTCCGAGCGCACGCAACGCGGCAGGCCGGGACGCGATGGCTACGACGGTGAGCAGAATCAGCCAAAGGTCAGTGCCAAACGTGCGGTGGTCGATGTAGGCCAAAGCCAGGCGGCTTTTCCACGGACGGATGATCTGGTTGTAGAGCAGGTCCGAGTCAGAGCTTCCGTGGAGGACATCGCCTTCATCGGAGAAGACGATCGAGGCCGGGTCGGTCATGCCGGGACGGACGGTGAGCATGCGCTTCTCTGCCTCTGTATAAAGACCAGCGTCCGTCAGGACCTGTGGCCGCGGTCCGACAAGGCTCATGTCGCCCTCCAGGACGTTCCACAGTTGGATCAGCTCATCGAGTTTGTACGCGCGCACGAATCGGCCAACGGGTGTAATACGCCGGTCGGCGGCGGCCGTAGATGAGCCGCCGATCTTGTCGGCGTTAACCACCATGGAACGGAACTTAAGCATTCGGAATTCGCTGCCGCCGCGGGCGGCTCGAGGCGCGATGTAAAACGGCGACTTCCGGTCCTGGAGCCAGATGGAGAGCATGACAGCAACCAGAAGTGGCGAGAACAGCACCAAACCGGCCGAGGCGACAAGGAGGTCGAAAGTTCGTTTCAGTGTCATGCAAGTGCGGGAACGGCGGTACCCAGCTTGGCAGATACGGTCCGAGCTATGGCTGCGGCATCCAGTGAGTAAACCTTGCGGAGGTATTGCTGGCTCCCAACTACCGATGAGAAGGTATTGCGGAGCCCCATGCGTACCAGGAAACGCGGAAAGACTCCGGCTTCCATGAGAACTTCGGCGATCGCGCCGCCCAGCCCTCCGTCAACGGCGTGTTCTTCGATGCTGACGATGCCGCCTGTTTCGGACGCGGCGGTGGTGAGCGCATCTCGATCGAGGGGCTTGACTGTGTGAACGCTGAGGACGCGACAAAAGATGCCCTGGTCGGCGAGAATATCGGCGGCCAGGATGGCTTCTCCCAGAATTCCGCCGGTAGCCACAAATGTCACATCCGATCCCTCGCGAACCGTTCGGATGCGGCCTGCCCGAAAAGCTTCGCCGGGTTGCACAGTCGCGGGCGCAGCCGACTTGTCGAGGCGGAGGTAGGCGGGGCCGCGATGCGAGACGAGATACCGGGCGGCTTCGGCAGCTTCCCAGAGATCGCAAGGCGAGAACACCTGCATACCCGGAAGCGATCGAAGCATCGCCAGATCCTCCGTGGCATGATGCGAGAAACCAACTGGCCCGTAGCTCATGCCTCCGCCAACACAGACGATCTTCACGTTGGCGCCGTGGTAGCAAATGTCGTTGCGGATCTGTTCCAGGCAGCGCAGGGTGGGGAAACTGCCGATCGAGTAGGTGAAAACCGCGTGGCCCTCGAGCGCAAGGCCGGCAGCCAGGCCAGACATGTTCTGCTCCGCGATGCCCACATTGAGGAACTGCCGGGGGAATCGGTCGATGTACTCGTTGAGGACCGCAAAACCCAAGTCGCCGGACAGCAGGACAACTTCCGGGTGTTGCGGGACCAGTTCCGTGAGGGTGCGGATGAAAGCGTCTCTCACGGCTGGGCCTCCAATTCGGCCAGCGCCGCATCGAATTCCGCGCCGCGAGGTATGCGGTAATGCCAGAGCACGGTGTTTTCCATAAAGCTGACACCTTTGCCTTTCGTGGTGTGGGCGATCAGGCATGAGGGCTTGCCGGGCGCGAACGGCACGGATACAAGAGCCGTGCGCAGTGCTGCGTGGTCATGGCCGTCCACTTCGCGGACAGCCCAGCCGAAGGCGGCCCATTTATCGGTAAAGGGTTCGAGTTCCAAAACGTCGGCGACGGGAGCAATGCCCTGAATCCGGTTGTAGTCCACAATGGCGACCAGGCTCGAAAGTCCGTGGTGAGCGGCGAACAGAGCAGCCTCCCAAGTGGATCCTTCGTCGCATTCTCCGTCACTCAACAGACAGACGACGCGGTGGGGTGCTGACTTGAGCTTGGCGGCGTAAGCCATTCCGGAGGCAATGGAAAGACCATGGCCCAGGGAACCAGTGGATACGTCAACACCGGGCAGTTTGTGGGAGACATGACCGCTCAGATCGGAGCCGTCCTGATAGTGCGTCAGGAGTTGCGCGACCGGGAAGAAGCCCCGCTCGGCGAGGGCGGCATAGAGGCCGGCTCCAGCGTGTCCTTTGCTCAGCACGAAGCGGTCCCTTATGGGCGATTTTGGCGCGGTGGGGTCGACGTGTAGAATGCCGCCGTAGAGGACGGCGAGGATGTCCACGCAGGAGAAAACCGCTCCGATGTGGGCTCCGCCGCCTATGTTGGTCATGCGAAGGGCGTGGGTGCGAATGCGGTGAGCGAGCTCACGAGTCCCGATGAAACCTGTCGCGAAAACTTGGCTATTCACTTATGAGGCCGTCCCTCTATGATTTAATCGGTTGCGTTCAAAGATTACGTTAGGGCTACGGTGTACTCAGTCGTGCAGAGGTCCATGTCCGTATAGCCGGAGAATCGCACATCAACGGGGAAAGCCCGCTGGAGCAACGCAACGCCATCTTGATCGACCACGCGCTGCTCGTCCGCTATACTGAACCCCGCCTCGGAGAAGAGGCGTGCGTAATCGCTCGCACGCAAGCGGTTGCAGTATGCAAAGTGGTTGCCGGCTATCGACCGCCAGTCTGTCTCAGTGAACCGGAGGAAATTGATCTTGGTAATCGAGGCATCGGTGTGTTGGAAATGGTCGCTCGGATCGATCAGATGGATAGCTACTCCGCCTGGCGCCAAGATGCGGCGGGCCTCCCGAAAGACACCGATCAGCGCCTCCGGTGCGACATGCTCCAGCGTCGTGACCGAGAAGTGACAATCGACGCTGCGGTCGGGCAGTCCCGTCCGCGCCGCATCGGCGGGGGCCACATAGCGAATATTGGCAACTTCCAATAAGCCCGCCACATCCTTGATCCCTCTCAGCCGGCCCAACCTGGCTTTGACCTCGGAACTATCCGCAAACGGCGAGAAAAGATTGGTCACGTGGTCCCCGTGCTCAGCCAGCCATGCCAGCATGCCGAGGGTCATCTCGGGATCGAGCCGCCGGTTGAGGTCGTACGTCCATACTTCTCTCGCTCCGGCCAGGAAGAGTCCGACTGGAACGACGGGCACGTGACCCGTGCCAACCTCGAGATACCTTCCCGCCAAAACGCGCTGGTGCTTTCTCAGCATCGCCACCAACGCCACCGTTGGGTTCAACCTTGACTGCGGGTCATCGCTGAGCCGCCCAAAGTGCTTCTGGATGAACCGATAGCATCTTTCGGACTTAGGCACCCGGGCGCAACATCGCGTAATTCGCGCCTTTGTTTTCCAGTTCATCTTAGCCGCGCTCCTGTTGGGGCGTTTCCTGCCATGACGCGAGAGAGTGCGCGCGAACCCGGGCAAGTTTGTGGGTGCCGTTGGGCGTTATAGCGCTCACTGTGTGTAGCCGTAGAAGTCGCGGATGTTGTCGCAGACGTAGTGTACGTCGTCGTCCGAAAGCGACATGTTCATGGGCAGCATGACCAGCCGCGTGAAGAGCCAGTCGGTGTGTGGGAGGTGTTGGGTGAAGCCAAGGGCCTTCAACTGGTGGATGGCCTGGCCCCCCCACTGGATCAGTGTGCCTATGCCGCGGTCCATGAGGTACTGTTTGAGCTCGTTGCGGTGCTCGGCCTCGATTTCGTAGTTCTGATAGATGTCAAAGTGGTCGCGGTCCGAGTCGGGGGCCGGGGGAAGCCCGATCTCGGCGACATTGTCGAGCCGCCCGGTGTAAAGGGCAGCGAGTTCGCGGCGCCGGCGCATTACGTCGTCGTACCGGTTCAATTGGAATAGCAACATAGCGGCATGAAGGTTATCCAGCCGCGAGTTGAACCCCCACCGGACTACTTCGCCGGCGGAGTTTCGGCCGAAATTGCAGAGTTCAGACGCGCGCTCATAGACGCGGCTATCATTCGTGACGACCGCTCCACCATCACCCATGCAACCCAAGACTTTGGCGGGGTAGAAACTAATGGCCGCCGACGCGCCGAAACTGCCCGCGCAGCGTCCCTTGAAACGCGATCCCAAAGCCTGGGCGGCGTCCTCGACGATGAGCAAGCCGTGCGTGTTGGCGATCCGCCCAAGAGCATCCATGTCGCAGGTGCGGCCGTTGAGTTGCGTCGGCATGATAGCTCGGGTGCGTGGAGTTACGGCGGCTTCGACGGCAGCGGGGTCGATCAGATGGTCTGGACCGCACTCGACGGGCACGGGCTTGGCGCCGGCAAAGTGAACCGCGACCGCAGTAGCCAACATTGTGTGCGAACTGAGGATGACCTCGTCGCCGTCTTTGACACCAGCGGCCAACAACGCCACCTCCAGGCCGTCAGTCGCGTTGCCGACTCCAAGAGCATGTGAGACGCCCAGGAATGACGCCAGGCACTTTTCGAACTCCTCGAGGTCCCTGTGCTTGATGAAGGCCCCTCGGCGGCCAACATCGGCGAATATTCGTTGGAATTCCGCCTCTTGAGACGTGAATAGTGCCGGGTAATTGAAGAATGGAACGCTACGCATGATGGGATGCTTAGGGTGCGGAGTTACTCGAGAACGGCGAAAGCGATATAGGGATCCCAGTCCAGGCGGCGCAGTCGCAGGTTGCGGAGCCCGACGGCGTCCATCGCAGCGGTGGTCTCGCCAGGCCAGATGGGATTGTCCAACTCGTCGAACGCAAGGACGGCACCCTTGGGCATCCGCGGAAGAAACGTTTCCAGTGCGACCTTGGTGGGTTCGAACATGTCCGCATCCAGGAACAGCAGGCTGGCCAGCAAGTGCGGGTGCGACGCAACGAATTCCGGAACGGTCCGTGTGATGTCTCCGCGAATCAGTTCAACCTTGGGGATGTGGCCCAAGAATCTGTCGCGATCATACTCGCGTATGAGTTCCGTCAGTTCATCGTACGAGTTCGCGCACAGATCGCCGGCCTTTGCATCGGTGAAACCGCTCCGATCTTGCGCGCCGACTGTTGGAAAGCCCTCGAAGGTGTCAAACCCGTAGATCCGGCGGGTGAGGTTTTCCGGTTCGAGCATGGCACTGAGCTTGGCCCAGCCCATCAATCCGAAACCTCGAAACACTCCACATTCGACGATGGAGCCCTTGACGGGCATCGCCAGCTTAAAGATTTCGTACATGGCGAGGAACCGCTTTAGGTGCTGGCGCCGGACATACTTCGTAAAATTCTCGAGCTTGACCTCGATGGGATCCGAACAGCGAAGGAAGATTCTTTCGATCTTCTTTCCGACATCCCGCTCCACAGCGCTTCGAAGCGGCTTCTCATCGCGGGCTCCAGATTCGGCAGAGCCCACTTCCAAAGAGGGCATTGTGTGAGCGGCTTCGTTCATCGCTATATTCTCGTTTCCCGTGCAAACGTCAAAACCCGGTCGCCTTCGCTGTCGTGCCGCGTGGCATCGTCGTGTTCGGCCACCCTGGCAATGACATACAACATTCGATGAGCAGCCGGATCTGTGACCTGCTCAAGCGGCCAAAGGGGACATGGCCGGCAAGGCTCTTCGATGTCTTCCGGCGTCATCTCCTTCAGTTCGCCATAAAATAGCCGTTTCAGCCACTCCTTCCCACTCATGGTCTTTGGGATGACGTCAAGCGCGATGGCAACGGTACGAGCGATGCGCACGAACTGCCCGAAGTAGCTACTATTTCCGTCCGGAAACCCCACCAACACTTCGACATGGAAGCCCTGTTCCACTAACACCTGGCGGAGTTCCGCCGCGGTGTAATAGCGTGTGCTGAACGGACTGGGATTGAAGCCCTGCCAGTCGCAGTTCACACTGGATATCACTAGCGTGCCGCCCGACCGGAGAACCCTGCGCACTTCGGAGATCAACGCGCCGACATTCCCCAGGTAGTAGATTGCCTCAAACAACAGCACCACATCGAAGGAGCGTGCAGAGAAAGGAATACTGTGGCCATCACATTGGATGACGTCAACGCGCGGGTCGCCGCGATACGCGGCGGAGGCGATACGGCAGTTGTCCTCATCGATATCTCCCCCAACAACTCTCTTTGCAGTTCTTGCAAGAAAGCCGAGGCCCATCCCGGAGCCACAGGCGATCTCCAGGACCTCCTTTTTGCCCGCATACTTCGCGGCCAACTCATAGCGCGCTCGCCGCATGGAGTTTTGATCGGCGGTCGCCCTTTGGCCGGGGCGCTCAGTGACCGTGCCATAGTTCATCTGTCCATATAGCGTGTATATGCCAAACAGCCCCGCGAACACAGAGGGCCTTCGCATGGCAAGACCGCGGCGACTAAACCCGGCGGTGACCGGAATACGGTTTGAGGGTGCATTATCGTCCCGGCAGAGCCACCACAGTCTTCGCCAGTCGCGGCTAACAGTCGCAGACACCGCCTGTAGCGTCTCTGTGCTTATTCCTGACGATCGATAGCGCGGATCGGTCCACACCGGTCCCATCTGTAGGTCGGAGTCTGCCATGAAAGGAAACCGGAAATCCCGCGATCTGGTCACGGCATAATGGACGATGTACCCTTGGTCAAGCGCCAGGCTAATACGGTAGTATCCTTTCTTCCGCCATCGCTGCAGGTGGTAGCATAGCCACCAGTAGACAAGGTAGCGAAGGTGAATGAATGGAACCACACTCTTGACATGTGCCTTGAGCGGCAGGGGAAATAGCCGCCACGCGCCCGGCCGCCATTCAACACGCTCGAGCCCGTGACATTTGGAGTTCCGAGCGCTCGTAAGTTTAGCCGGGCTGCCATCCAGGTCGAGGCAGTAAGCATTGATGATGCCGTATTCTTTCATGTCGATTCAACAGTGATCTGGCCCGGCTGTTCCATACAGGAACGTCCCTGACGCGTACCCGCCGGCTGGAGTCCTACGAAAACGCTTGGGCAGTCACCAGACGCTCCAAGTGACTGGCAAGCGCGGGATAGACCTTGGTGGCGGAGTACCGGCTGCGGAAGACCTGAACGCAGTTCGCAGCAACCTGGGCGCGACGACTCTCGGACGACGTCAGATTGAGGAGCCCTGCCAGGAAGCTTTGAGAATCACCCGCCAAATACTGCGTACCGCAGTCTTCGGACTTCAGGAACTCTTCACACTCACCACCCAGGCAAGAGAGAATCGGGAGGCCGGCCGCCAGGTACTCAAAAATCTTGTTCGGCATGCCCTGCGGGGCGCCTTTCCTGTAAGCCGCTACGCCGACCCGCGACAGTTGCATCATCGCCGCAATCCTGATTCCATCGAGCCAGCCCGTAAACACAACGTTGTTGAGGCCGCGGGCGAGGTTCTGCCAAGCTTGCCGCTTCTCTCCATCGCCACTCAAGACAAACTGAAACTGAGAGGTTCCGGCCCGCTGCAACTGCCGCGCGGCGTGAATGACCGGCTCCAGGTCGTAGGTCCGGGCAAACGCGCCCAAGAACCAGCACACCGTGCGAGACTCATCGACACCCAGCGCCTGCAACGCCTGACGCTCCGAATCGACAGAAGCCTTGGAAAAGACCGGTTCCGCATATCCGAGTGGAAAGACGCCATCGAACTGGTTGCGACACCGCCCCGCATATTCCAATCCCCAACTGAGGTACCCCTCAGAAATACCTACGACGGCTGCGCACCGCCCGAACGCCCGCCGCGTCATCTGAAAATAGGGCAGTCCTAGCGCACGAGCAAGTCCTCGAATGGAAGACGGGATGACGTCCACGAAAATGTCAGGCCAAAGGTCCCGGACATCAAGAACGACTGGAATGTTATGCCGCTTCCCATACTGGACGCAGGCGAATCCGAGTTCGATGGTCGGCCAGCAGCAAAAGATCAGCTCCGGTGGCTCCTCCCGCTCCGATTCACGTTTGAACTCCCGCCCCAACTGACAGTGATTAATCAAACGGGCAAGACACACGTTCCGTTCGTACGGTCTTCCTTGCAGTAACTTCAAGCGCGTGCCATCCGGCAGTGGCATTGTAGAACTGCGGTCGCATCGGAGGCGCTTCGACGAGTGATCAAACGCCGACGTCCACCACGTAACCTCGTGGTCCCTGGTCCGAAGTGCCTTAGCCAGCATACCCGCGCGCATGGAACGCTGGTTTCCCTTGTCGACAGGCAACATCTCACCCGCACATACCAGCCAGACTCTCATTGATGAGCACCTAATCCGGCCATTGCCGGCGCTAAGTCGGCCTCCGTTCCCACGCAGCGCATGGTGGCCGTCTTGTGCCGGTTTCCTTGGGATGTCCCGGGCTTTACCACGACAATTGAGGAGGCCATGATGAGGAGTACGAACACGGCCCGGGAATCGAATAGGTCTCCGCTGAACTGCGCATGTACCAATGCGGCGACAAATGCACAGACTGTCGGCCTGTCGACCAGGCTCCAATGTCGAACCGAGAACACCACAAACGCGATGAGCGGAAGGAGGAGCAGACATACCCCAACTCCGCCCGTCTCCGAAACGGTCTCCAGGAAGATGTTGTGTGCGTAGAAGCCCGTAGAGTACAGCGGGAAGGATGCCAGTCCAGCGCCGAAGACCGGATGCGTTAGCACCATCGCATATGCGGTCTGAACCAGGTCAGTCCGTTCGGAGTCATAGCGCTCCTGCACCGTCAAACGTAGAATCCGCTCTTGATAGGTCGAGAGAGAGCGTTCTCCTAAGTCCGAATAGAACAGCACCGCTCCACCGACGCAGAGGATGGCCGTAACCATGGCAAGGCGTCTTCGCAGCACTACTCGCTCCGCTACGAAGTAGGCGGAAGCTGCGCAGATAAGTGCCGCCAGTGCCCCACGGCTCCCCGACATCAAAACCATCAAAGGGGTAAGAACAGTGATCGCGATCCAATACCGCCCAAGCCTGTACCGGATCAAAAAGAGCGAGCCAAGGAAACCGATAGCCATGTTTCTTCCGAACACGTTAGGCCCTCCGCCTAAGAAGGCGATGCGCTGCTCGTCCGTGAAGCCGTAGCCGGCAACCGTGAACCCGATGAGTGCGGCCACGGTCGCGCAGAATGTGAGCCAGAAGGCCTTCTGATAAGAGGTGCGCGCTTCGCCAGCGGTCCAGGAGGCGACGCAAAGCGTCAGGACGGCTAAACTACCCATATCGAGAACCTTAAGCGAAGTCTGAGCGCCGATTGGAGACCATAGTGCTGTTGAAGACACATAGAGGAAGAACGTCAACCATAACGGCACGAGTTGGGGGGGGCGAAGGCACCGGGCGCTCGTTGTGCGTCGTCTAACAGGCACTCCAACAACAGTCACGAAGATCAGGGCCAGGAGTATGTAGTGCCGAAGCTGTGACGTAGGCGTGTCAAAGAAGTCTTGGTCCGCAACATGCTGCAAGCGCTCAAAAGACCAGCGCCCGATTAATAGGTATATAGCCGTTAGTGAGCCACCGAAATAAGGAGCAAAACCACCTGGTCGCCGGGTCGTCGACTGAAGCGCGTTATGACGCGGAACGGTGTGCTGGACTATTGTAGCCATGCGGGATAATGCTTGCACCGGAATCACAGATCGACTAGAGATGCCAGATGTGTGTTAGCGGGTTGGGCCACCGGGGCTTCGTTTATGCTGCGGAGCTTTGCGAAGGTGAAGACCCCCGAAAGTACGGCTTGCAACCCCAGACCCGCCGCCAAACCGATAGCCGCGCCCGTGCCGCCGAGTGAACTCACGAGCGCCGCGGACACCAGCAGCGCGGACAGAGTTCCCGCAGCGACGATTCCCACTTGCACGTAGATTTGCCGCAAGGCCATCAAAGCCACCTGAAAAATGCATGCGATACAGTGCAGGCTTGAGGCCAAGAAGACGATGACCAAGGCCGCGGCGCCTGCGGCGTACGCCCGCCCATAGAGCCTGACGAGCAGAGGCTGTGCTAGCGGAATCGCGAGGAGCGCCAAGACGATTCCAAGCAGCACAATGGGGATGACGGCCTTCCAAAGCATGCGCGTGAAGGCGTCCAAATCAGTGTTTGCCAGTTTGCTTAGCCGCGGCAGGATAGCATCAGCCGTGGCCATCGTCAGCCGGGCGCCCACCAGAAAGAAGTAGCTTGCGGCTGCATAGACGCCCAAAGCCGCGCGTCCGCGCCCCGCCTCCAGAACATACCGCGGGATGTTTTGGCCAAGAGAGTTGAGCACCATTGCGATCCCCAGAGGCCCGGCCATCCGAATGAGCGGCCTCCAGGAGGCTATCGCAGGCGCGACTTCGGCAGGTTGGGCTGTTTGGCGCAAAAGCTTTCGCACGCGGGGCGCATCAAAAGACACAAGCAGGAGGAACCATGCACAGGCAACCGCCGTCGTCGCGTGGACCACGGAGCCAGTTTGCCACAGCACGGCCCATAACCCGGCCAGACCGCCAACTCCCTTCAGCAATAAGGAAAACGCTATTGAATGCATTTTCTCGACGCGTTGGAAGTATCCGTATAGCAGATCGCTGATGCTCTCACACGACTTCGCGAGGGCTACCGCTAAGTTCAGGTCGCGTTGCACGCTGGAGTAATGTAGGTATGCGGAAACAACCATGATTGCAGCGGTAGCCAGCGCGCACCCGCTCACTCGGACCGAAAGAGCCGCCCGGGGCGAAATCCTATGGGTGACATCGCTCGCGACGATCCGCCGCAACTGCATATCGAAAGCCAAAAAGACCGGAGCAGTGATCGCAAAGGCCAGGGAAAACTGCCCGACGGCTTCGGGAGTCGCCAATCGGGCTAGGACGATTAGCATGGCCCACTGTGCTGCGCCGTAGCCCATGTAGCCGAGCGTAGAGGAAACAAGATTGAAGCGTAAGCTTCCGATGTGGATGGCAAGAAAGCTTCTCATTAGGCCGTAGCTCGACAGTTTGACTCTTGCTGAAGGTGCGACAGCGTCGCGTCCGAGGCTAACCAATGAGGCTCTTCTTGAGGAGACGGAGCTTGTCTGCATTTTCAGTATCCCGAAGGCGGCTGCTGGTTCCTGCCGCAATCAGGCAGGCTATGACTCCACAGCCGAAAGCTCCGCCAAATGCGAATCCCCCCCGCGGGGGCCAGCTTCTACGTTCGGGCGGCACGGCCGAGTCAACCACTTGAATGACCGGCGCCTCTTTTGCTTCATCGATTCTGGCGGCTTCATACTGTTTCAAGAGCAACTCGAACAGCGTCTCGTTGTACTTGAGGTCGCGGACGGCGCGCACGTATTCCAGGCCGACTTTCGGAACCAACGACGTCGGAATAAAGGTATCGCCACGGCCACCGGGATCGCCGCTTGTCTCCAGCTTCTGCAGTTGTTGACGCAGCGCACCCAGTTCCGCTTGCTGCCGCACAACCTCAGGGTTCTGCGGCGTGGCGGCGCTTTGCAATGAAGAGAGGGCGACCTCACGGCCTGCGATGGCAGACCGCAGGCGCGCCATGTTCCCAATGACGGACTCGACCTGAGCGGTGACCTGCAAGACACCGGTCCGCTCCTGGGTCGCTTTCAGCGCGACTTCCGCATCGGCCAGGGCCTTCTTCTGCGCTTCCAGTTGGCGCTCGAAGAAGAGGCGGCGTTGCGCGGACTCGGTCAGTGCGAGGCGGCCGTTCTGCCTGGCCAGTTCCTCCAGGTAGGCGTTGGCAAGCGCTGCCGCGCGTTTTGGGTCGCGGTCCTCGACGGTTACCTTGATGAGGGGTTCTTTCCCTCCGGTAAAAGCGGATCGCCTAGCCAGTTGTTTTCTCGCGCTATACATGGTCGGCACACTGTAGAGTTGGCGCAGATTGAACGACTGGATCAAATCGTCGGCAATCGTCCGGCTGCCCAGTATCGCAACGTAGATGTCCGCAGGGGTCTTGAAGCCGAGGCCACCTCCGGCGGCGGAGGCGAGCGGACCCAGTTGGCCGAGCAGCGCCGACGCGGCGGATTGCTGCTGCTGGGGAGGCATGATCGACGCGGTGGCTGTGTACATGGGCGGCAGGAGGAAAGCGACTACCGTCATGACCAGGGCGCCGGCGAAGGTCATCGACAGAATGAACCATTTCCGCTCGGCGAGCGCGAGCAGCAGATCCAGCAGGCCGTGTCCAGGCGGCGCTTCGGCCCAGGGTTCCGGCTCGGTGGCGATGGCATCCTGCGGCGGATTCGGGATTATGTCAGTTGGCACTTTGATTCTCTCTCGATGGAAGCGTGTCGCTGTGGGCCGGTAAAGGCCCGTGTTACTTACTTGAGGGTGTTGACTGCTGCGGCGCCCAGGCCCAGTTGGCCGACGATCTCAGACCAATCGCGCAATCCGCGCATGATTCCCGGCTTGAAAACCTGCTCCGGCATCACTATGGAGTCACCCGGATTCATCGGCGCGAACGCTAAGGCTTTTCTGAAGGGGCTCGCATCCTGCTTCGGCAACACGGACCCGTCGGCGCGAATGATGAACATGTGGCTCCTGTCGGCCGTCCGGGTGGGGCCGCCGGACCGGCGGAGATAATCTTCCATGCGTTGGGCCGGCTCATAGAGGAAAGAGTTCTGATTGTAGACGGCGCCAAACACGTTCACGGTGGCCGGACGCGCGGGAACCAGGAATTTGTCGCCGTCTTCCAGCGGCAGGTCCATGAGTTTGGTGAGATCGTTCGAGCCAGGCTCCAGATGGAGAACGATGCGGCCGGTGGCTTTCAGATTGCGCATCCTGCCGATGATCCGGCGGCTGTTTTCGATGCTGAGGGCGGCTGAGATGGTATCCTCCGGCGAGGCGGCGCGGCCAACGTTCCTCGAAGCCGTCTGATCGAGATCCCGCTCGAGCTCGTCGGTAAACTGGTCTAGTCGGCGCTGCTGATCGACACGCGTCGATTCCCGCGTGAACTCGGAGCCGTAGAGGTAGGCCTGCGGGGTAAGTCCCCCGGCGCGTTGGACGAGGGCCCCAAGGGTTTCGCCAGGGCGCGCGTCATAGACGCCGGCCGTGTGGAATTCGCCTTCGAGGCGGACCTTGGGATTCTGCTGCGAGATAGCGACGCGGATATCGGCCTGGGAAAAGATGGTCACCACGTCCCCGGGGCGCAACTCCAGGTTCTGGGTTTCATCGCCGTCAAGGACAAGCTTGCCGGGATTGAAGGCGACCAGTTCGGTCTTGAGATCGCGCGCGTTCTGGCGCTCGATGACGGCGTAGGTCCAGTTGATCTCGGGGACGAAGCCGGCGATAGCGGTCCCGGTCTGCGTGCGGATTTCGGACCCGGTCAGCGTGCGGTGTGCTGAGGTGATATCGGTCCCGGCCGGCGCACGGCGGGTTTCGATGGAGGGGTCGGCGGGCACTCTTTCGTCGGGCGGCACATATCCCAGCAGGTTGTGTTTCTTCCAGTAGTCGCGAGTGATGAGGGCTTCCTTATCCGGGATGACGTCGCGGAGGCGCATGCCGGCGTGCCAGGGGAAGCGGCCGGGATTGGCCACGTTGCCTCGCAGGGTGACGGCGTTGGCGAAGCGCGGGTCGATGGTGGAAACGTAGAGAAGGTCACCATCGCCAATCCCGGTGGCGATGCCCGTTGCATCCAGCTTGAATTCGAGGACCTCACGGGAGTCGTTTTGGTGAATGCGCTCCAAGGCAGCGCGCTGGACGTTGGCGACCGCGGACAAGCCGCCGGCCATCTGAATCAGGTCGGCGACTTTGTTTCCGCCCTTCAGCTCATAGATGGCGGGGGTTCGGACGCTGCCGCCGACGGCTGCTCGCGGACCGGAGGGCGGAAAGTAAACGACGTCTCCGGGCAGCAGGCGCGCGTCTTTGGATTTGTCGCCATTCAGAAGGAGGTCATAAAGGTCGAACTCGGTGACGATATCGGCGCCGCGCTTGAGCTGAATATGGCGCATGGACCCCTGGTTGGATGGGCCGCCGGAAGCGAACAAGGCGTTGACGAGGGTGCTGAGGGAACTGACAGTGTAAGTACCGGGCCGGCGGACCTCTCCCACGACAAAGATCTGGATGGAGCGCAACTGGCCCAGGTTGACATCGAGATCGAAATTACGGAAGACGCGCCCGAGCTGGGAGCGAAGGTAAGCGGAGAGTTGCTGGAACTGGAGACCGGCGACATTCATGTTGCCGGCCTGGGGAACAAACACCGCGCCGGCGCGGTCCACGGTGAGCTCAAGATCGAGATTCACCTGGCCCCACGCACGGAGCAGGATCTGGTCGCCGGGACCGACGACATAGTCGGCAGTGACGGGGACGCGATCGAGCGGGGCGAAGGTGGTGGGCACGCGTTCAAACAGGCTCGCGCCGAAGATGGGCAGGATCTCGCCGATAGATGAGGCTACGAAGCGCTGGAAGTCGGTGGGGGGGGCCGGGGGCTCGGGCGGGAGCAGAGTGGCGGCCTCGGCGCCAGCGGCTTCGACGGGGCCGGCGGAGCCGGTGCGGATGTTGGGTGCGATCCGCGAGCCTCCCGCGATACGGGGAGGCGCGGGAACGTCGCCGGAGGCAGCCTTGCCAGTCTGGCACTCGGGCAGCAAAGAGCCGAGTGGACCCGTGCACTTGCCGGCCTGCACGGGCGTGGCGCCGAGGACCTGCGCAGCGTCCGTATCCTGGGCGTCGCCCGTGTCCTGGGCGGAGGCAGGGGGGCTGCAGGCAGCGAATAGCGCGACAGCAAGGAGAACAGCCGCGGGACCGGCGTGCCGAAGCGGAACAACGCCGGGCAAGAACCCGGCGGCCCAAGCGAGCTGTCCCATATGCCGGCGAGCGCGCCACGTCAAGATCGGGGTTGGTTGTATCACTTCTGTCTAGTTCCTTTTTCGGAAATCTGGAGGTTCGGCTCCCAGGTCAGTTGAATCCAACTACTGAGATTGTTGCGGCGCGGGCCCAGGAGCGGCACGTAGAATTTCTCGTATTGCACGAAGAAATCGGCGTGCCAGTCGAGGGCCAAGGCGTACGAACTCTCGAGTGAGAGATCCGACTGAGTGGAGCCTCCGGGGATCAGTTTCGCGCTGCCTTTCAATTGGCGAAAGCCCAGCTCGATTTTGTTCCGCGGTGAGAACCGGTAGGTGGCCCAAGCCTCTTCCGCGCGCCCATCGCGGCCCACCCAACTGCCCAGCAGTTGGCCGTAGTTGGTGTTGCCACTCAGGTACTCGTAGTTCACGTAATTGATGACGTTGTCGAGCCCCATCAGTGTGGTAGAGGGCGCTTCCACGCGAAAACTCAAGTGCGGAATGCCAGGTACGCGCATCAGATAGATGCCTGGGTCGATCGCGGAGCGGTGCGGCGAAGCCAAGGGTGAGGGATCGTCGTCGCAGTAGGAATCGGTATAGAGCGTCACCCAGTTGCGTAGGCCGGGGATGCGGTAGCGGAAATCGAATCCGCCTTTGCGATCGCCGGGGTTGGCGCGGCCGGGGACACCGGCGTTGAGGGTGGTGAAATTATCGATGAAGCTGCCCAGCGTCATCGGATGGCCCACGCCCCAGAATATGGACCAGCGGGTAAAGCCCATCTCGAGGTTGTCGGTGAGCTTGAAAGACAGCTTCTGCGCGTTGAACCAGGGGCGCCAGGTATACTGTTGCCCATCCAGTTTTCCGATCACGAACTCGGCCCGGACTTCTCCGAGAAGCCTCAAGCGAAGCGGGTGCAGAGTGGAAATTCGCAAATTCTCGGTGGGCTCGGCATTATTGGAGAACGAGAGCGGAGCATCGTACGTGGGACCCCACCAGAGAGCCTGCTTCCCAGCCGTGAACTCCAGGTCCCCTAAGCGGAATCCGACGTATGCCTCGATCGCGCGGAAGCGATTGGTATCGGATCGCGCGACGGCGGGTTGGAGGGGCATGCTGTCCATCGTGGAAATGGCCTGCCGGACCGCGAGAGAGTACGGGTCACTGCCCGGGGCGTGCTGGTACTCCCCGCTCATGTAAGCGATGAAGCGTCCCGATTCGGCGTTCGCGCTGAAGCCGGTATAGGAGTTCCAGCCGCGTCCGAAGGGACGGCCGTTGTCGCCGGTCCAGGTCTGGCCGAAGTGGAAGCTATCGTTGAGCGCCGGGCCGGCAATCACCCCGTTGCGCGTGTAGACGGACTGCAGCGTGATGGAAGATGCGGCGGGGCCGGGCGAGTCCAACTCACGATGGAGCGCGGAAACCAGAGCGGCGGCTTCCACCCCGATCGCGGACAGCTCGCCAGCCACGTGATGAGGAGTGTACTCGCCCAGCGATTTCTGGAACTGCTCTTCGGCTTCGCGGGTTTGACGACGGCATTCCGCGCGAGTCCACGGGCGGAGTCCGGTAATCTGCGAAGGGATGAGACCGAACGCGGCCAGGCGATCCAGCGCGTCGTAGATCCAACTATCCATGGGGACGTAAGCCGAACCTGAGTCGGGCGCGGCGGTTTCGGCGGAGGAACGGGTGCCGGCGCTTCCCGGCAGCGCCGAAGGAACGGTTTGAGCGCAGGCGACCGCCATAGGGAACAACACCACCGTCATAGAGCGAAGTGAGCGTAGGTAACGCATCTTTTTGCCGGTTGGAAGCAAGCACCTTCGATTCACTGCGCGTCCGGCGCCACCCGTTCGGAAATGCGTTTGACCATCCCCTTCAGTTCTTCGAGCTTTTCGTCGATGGCGTGGAATCTTTTCAGATTGGTCGAGCCTTGCGAGTCGGTCTCGCAGCCATCCAACAGTTCCGATCGCGTGTACTCGGAGAGAGTGCGAGCCCCGGCCGCGTCGCACGCGAGCCTCACGCGGTCGTATTCGGCCTGGGTAAGCCGGAAAACTACCGTTCGATTTTTCCGCGATCGTGGCATGGAAGGGGTATCAAGACGTGCAGGCTAAAACCAGTTGGGCGCCATCGATCGTCCCGACGAAATTGCGATCGATCTCAACCGCGACCCCGCGCTGTAACAATTCGACGTTGATCACTACGCGGTATCCCGATTTTTCACGGGCCAGAATTCCTTCCAGGCCGGACAGGGGACCCTCGCAAATCCGAACGCGCTGCCCGATGCGAAGATAATGCCAGGGGGCAACCGCGAGGCCGGAGCCCACCAGCATTCTGACCGCATCGATCTCCTCGTCCGGAACGGGGACGGGTTCGCCGCCAAATCCAACGACCGATTGGACGCTGGGCATGCCGATGACTTTCAGCCGGTCCGCGAAAGAGAACCGGCAGAAAACATACCTCGGGAAAAGCGGCAACTCCACGGTCTTGACGCGATCCGACCAACGCCGGCGTTCGCGATACACCGGTGCATACGCTTCGAGTGATCTGGCCGAAAGATGCTCGGTGACGGCCTTCTCGTGGCGCGGCTTGACGGTCAGTGCAAACCAGTGCATAGGTAACGCACCTCGGCAGGCTTCCGCCATTGTGAGCCCCATGATGGCGTTCCGGCTGAAGCACTCGGGCAAAACTCAGATGTATTACAGTGACGGCAGGCCAAACGTTTTCTCTGTTTTTAATTGTCTGCCGCTAGCGGAGCTTTCACGCTAAGACTCTCGAAACATGTCCCTATCATTGTGTTTTGTAATAACTTGGCGGAGATAATTGCCGGTTTCCCATTCAGTTGAGCGGTGCACGCTATAGGCGGCCCTTGTCATTCATTAAGAACGCCTTGCTCGCTATCGGCCGATTTTCTCTCTGATCCCGAATAGACTCCGGGCAGCGTATGAGTCGTCGCTGCTATCCGCAAAGTGTAATGCTACTGGAACAAAGTGTAATGCTCCTGGAACCTGCGAGATGGCGCGGTCTCGACGAGTGTTCCCCTCCGTGGCTGCCACGCAAAGATCGGACTACTCGGAAACCGCGTGGGACAGATGTCGCATGAACGCCGGAGACGCCGTGCCTGGCTGATTCTGAAATACCCGGCGTCCTTTGCCATTAGCCGTGACGAACTTAGGTTAGAAACTCAGGGCTGGCTCTCGATTTCGTAGCCGATGGCGTCGTAGGTCTTGCATAGCGCCAGTTCCCTGTTCCTGGTCACAGCCCGGTAACCGGCAACAGGTCGGCTGTGGCACGGGTGCCCCGCGGCGAATACGATATCGGGATTCCCATCGCCATCGAAATCCTCCACGTAGAAAGTACCTGGGGCATATCCGATCACGTACTGCGACACCGCGCCCTCCGGCACTCCGCGCCATAAAACAAAAGGTGCACAGCCGGGGAACACAGCACCCAAGCGGCTGATTACAAGACATCAGGCCCTCCTGGAGGCCAGACGTACAGCGAAGGCCAGCCTCTGCCAAGCGCTCGAATTGCCGCGCTCGCTCGGGCCGCGCCACGTTCCACCGGTCACATCGAGGCTGTCACTTTCGCGGTTCGAAGCGCATTTCAACCTCGGTTCTCACTGTGACGGGGTGGCCGCCCTGGACCGGAGGCTGATAACGAAACTGAGACCACGGCACAGCCTCGCAGAGCTGCACGCCGGTTTCGAGGTCAGAGATTTTCCCTTCCGGGCCGATGACGACTTTGCAGCTAACGGTTCCCCCCGCGGGCTCCCAAAGGGGTGCGGTTTGAACGTTCGGTCCCTCAATCAGAAAAGCGCGTTGTTTATCCGCCGCAACAGAGACTTCGGGGACATCCTCCTCGGCCGCGGCGTCTTTCTTCGCTTCTGCCGAAGCGCTGCTGCTGTCCGAAGATGTCGCGGGCCGTATCCGCGTAACCAGGAATATGGGCCTGGCGGGATATCGTTTCACCCTGGCGCTCAGAAGCGAGGTGTCCGCATCGAATTCATCAAAGGCCAGGCTGCTCCAGGCCATTCTGACGACACGCTCGCAGCTTGATTGGAGCGGATAGCCGTTCTTGCCCTGGTCGGGATCGCCAATCTCGTCGATGGCCTTTTGCGCGTAGACGCCTTCGGCAACATACTCGCTCCCGTCGACTATCTCAGCCGCCGTCCTCAAGAAAAGGCGGTAGCGATGGTCGCCTTCCTTAAGGTACACAGAAGGTCCACCCGCATTCATCGCGGCGTCGGCCGCCCCGCCCGAATCCTGAAGGTGGACCTTTCCCTGGATTCTGTCCGGCGCGGTCCCGGCTTTCTTGGCTTCTTTGGCTGGTGGCCCACTGGAGCAACCGCCCAATGCGGCAAGCGTAAGTACGAGAAAACAGAAAATGCGTTCGTTGCGGTTCATCCGTCGTGCCCTCGCTTTCGAGACGTTGCCGTCCGAATCTGAAGTTATCACAGGGCATGATCGCTTACAACGGATCCGTCGCCATTCGTCCCCGCGCCTGCTACGCCAGTTTGTGCAGGCCGCTTCCGATAGCGCGGCAGTGTCGACAAGCTCAATCCACGCTCTCGGCGACACCCCCCCCGCGGAAACGCTGCGCGCCCGCGTTAGCCTGTCATTGGAGCTTCAGGAATTGCGGCAGGCTCTCCGCCGCACCGCCGATGGCGCGTGCCAGGCTCAGTTTCGCCAGATTGTGGGCGAACACGCTGTTGATGTAGTCGAGTTCCGCGCCGGCCACCGATTCCTGCGCCTGCACGACTTCCACGTTGTCGGTGACACCGGCGTCGAAGCGTTGCCGCGTCAGATCCAGAGTTTCTTTGGTTACCTGCGCATTCTTCGCGGCCACTTCCACCTGGCTGCCCGCGGCTTCCAGGTCGAGATACGCGTCGCGGATGTCGCTTTCAATCCTGCCTCGAAGGTCCTCGATCTCCGCTCTTCGCTGCGCTAGGGCAGCATCGGCCTGTTCGATGTCGCCTTCCGTCCTGCCGCCCTGCCAGATCGGAATCCGGAGCGTTCCCACCAGCGTGTACGTCCCATTCGACTGCGTCGGCCCGGTCCCGATAAGGCCGTAGTCGGCGCTGACGGATAGCGATGGGAGGCGTTCGTCACGGGCCGCCGATCGCGAGAACTGGGCGGCCTGCGCCTGCGCTTCCGCCGCTCTTAGATCCGCGCGCTTCGCCAGCGCCTGTTTCAGCGCCTCCTCCAAGGCGATCGAAGGCGCAGCGGAAAACGGAATGTTTTCCGAAAGCACGTAACCATCGCTGGCCGGCAAACCTACCATCCGCGCGAGGTTGATCTTCTGCTTCGCCAGATCGTTCTGCAAGGAAACCAGACGCTGCTGTTGCGTCAAGGCCTGCACTTGACTCCGATTGACGTCGGTCTGCGCCAGCAGCCCCACGCTGCGTTTCTGCGACGTCTGGGAATAGAGAACCCTGGCGGTTTCCAGTTGCGCGCGCACCGATTCCACCCTCGCTGCCGCCGCAATCACTTGCAGATAAGCGCCGCCGACGGCGAACACGATCAGGTCCTGCGCGTCCTCAGCCGAATACTGATTGGAACGAACGATTTCCTTGCTCGAACGGTAGTTGTTGAGGGCCGTCATATCGGCCACGGTTTGCGTCAGCGTGGCACGCAGATCGAAGTAATGGAACGGGCCGACCACGGAAGGAAGCGAGGCCCCGAGATTCGGAATACTTCCCAGCCCCTGCGCCTTGAGGTCGATCTTCTCGTCGAACTCATGCAGCGCGCCGTTCAGGTTGGGAAGCAGCGAACTGCGCGCGACCAGTTGCTGTCCGCGCGCCTGCCGCAACGCCTGCGCCATGCCGACCGCTCCCAGGTTGTATTTCAGCGCTCGTTCGACCGCTTCGCGCAGCGACAACTTTCCCGAGAACGGAAGAGTGGCCGTGCTCCCGGTGCTTCCGGCATACGAACCCGATACCTGAAGCGTGGGATTGATGGTGTTGACGCTGGTAGTGGTTCCCGGCACGGGCGATTCGGTAGCTGCCACGGAGCCGCTCTGCGCGGTCCGGCCCGATAGCGGGAGTTGGTTCACCATTGCGCCGGGCGCTCCGCCAGCCTGCGCGAACGCGCCGCCCGCAGACAGGAGGATAGCGGCCAGCCCACGCATCCGAATCATACCGCTCACAGGTTTGATCATGTGTCTTGTCCGTCTAGCTGAGCTGCTTTCGGAAGCGCCACACGCTCAGCGAAACCAGAACGAGCGTAAACGCGAATAGAATTAGGAAATTGGGCCATAGCGTATTGAGTCCGGAGCCGCGGAGCATGCTGCCTCGCGCGATCACGCCGAAATGGTAGATCGGGTTAATATTCGTCAGCGGCCGCATCCATGCCGGCAGCGCCTGCGCGGGAGTGAGGGCGCCAGACAAGCTCGACAGCGGCGGATTCACGAAAAAGCTCGTCAGTTGCGCCTGTGCCGCTGTCTTGGTGAACGTGGCAATAAACGTCCCTATGCCTATGCCGCAAAGAACGCACAATGCGGCGCCCAGCATCACCAGCAGATAGCCTCCGCGAAACGGCACCTGAAAAACCAATTTCATCAAGGCGATGGCGCCCAGCACCATCAGACAGAGAAGCAGGAAGAGGGGCACGATCTTGGCGATGATAATGGTGTAGGTTCCGGCCGGCGACATCATCAATTGCTCCAGGGTGCCCGCCTCGCGTTCTTTTACCATCGCCGCGGCGGAGACGATGGAAGCATTCAAAATGCACAACATTCCGAACACTCCGGTCACCACAAACCACGAGCTGACCAGTCCCGGGTTGTAGAGGTATGCGGGATATAGCAACACTTCACTGTGCGGCTGGGCGCCTGCCGGCGCGACCCGCCGAAAATCCGCGTTCAGGCCGGAGTCGCGCAACCCGCTGTTGTAAGTCGCAACCACGCTCTCCGCATACGCCTGCGCGATCCTCGCCGTATTGGCGTCCATCGCGTTCAGCAGAAACTGCACCGTCGCTGTCCGGCCACGCTGCAGGTCGCGGCCAAACTCATAGGGAATGACCACTCCGGCCGTAAGGTTGCCGCGGCCGATCGCATCTCCGAGCTGGTCCGCGGAAAAGTAGTTGCCGGCCGGTGCGAAGCTCTTACTCTCGGTCAACGTCGCAATCAGCTCCCGGCTTTCCGGCGTCCGGCTGTCGTCGACCACCCCCAGCCGCAGGTTCGCTACGGTCGAGTTCAGCACATAACCGAAGAGCAGGATCATAAGTATGGGCGGCAGAATCAGAGACAGGGTCATCCGGCGGTCCCGGCGGATCTGGCTGAATTCTTTCCGGATCAACGCCAGGAACCGGGTGTTTGCGATGTTTTGCAGGAATTTCCGCATGTTTGCGCCGTCCGAAATCGCTACGCCTTGAGTTGCATTCGCCGCGTGGTGAGCCATGCCAGGAGATAGAACAAAGTCCCCGTACCGCCGATAATCAGGATTTCGAGCCACGTCGCAGCCCAGCCCGCGCCTTGCAGAAATGCGTCGCGTACCACGGTGATGTAGTGCTTGCCCCACACCAAATTGGAGATCCAACGGATTCCCTCGGGTATGTTGGCGATCGGAAACAGCAGGCCGGAAAGGAGAAACACCAGCAGATAGCCGCCCAGCGCCACCACGGAGATGGCCCCTATCTGGTTCGGAATCGCCACCCCGACCATGATTCCGAACGTTGCGACGCAGAAGACATACAGTACCGTGGCGACCAGGAATGGGACGGGATCGCCGGCAAAGCGCGCACCGAAATAGGTAAACAGCAACGCGAGCAGCGGCACGCATTCGGCGAGGCCGACCACCATGAACGACAAGATGTTTCCGAGCAGGTACTCATGCGCCGAGATATTGGAAACGTAGACCTGAAGAATGGTCCCTCGCTGTCCTTCCTTCGCCATGGCGAGCGCTGCGAGCAAGGGAATAAACATCGACAGCGCCAGCACAAAAACGCCCGGGCCGAGGTATAACTTATCCGACAATCCGGGGTTGAACCAGAGCCGAATCGAGGCCTGCACTGGCTGGGGAGCCGGTGCGTTGGCGGCGTTATAAGCCTGTATGATGCGGCTCGCGTAACCCGACATCAGCCTGGCCGTGTTCGCGTCCGAGGCGTCCACCAGCAGTTGGACCGGCGTATTGCTCCCGCGCACAATGTCCCGTCCGAAGTGAACCGGAATGACGAGGACGGCGTACGCGCCGTGCTGCAAGGCTTGTTCCGGCGATTGCTCCACCGGCGACGCGGCGACGTGCAGGGTCACCGAGGCGCGAAAAGCGTCAATCAGTCTGCGTGACGCAGCCGAACTGTCCAGGTCCTGCACCACAATCGGAAGGTCGCTCACCGTCAGCTTGAAGGATGTCCCGATCAGAAATACGATCATCACGGGGAGAACCAGCGCCATCGCCAACGACATGCGGTCCCGAACTAACTGGGTCAGCTCCTTGCGCATCTGTGCCAGAATTCGCCGCATGGGTCGCACGGTCAGTCTTCCGCCGCCACCCTCCCTTGTTGCCGCGCCTGCTCCACCACACTGATGAACACGTCCTCCAGCGAGAACTGCCCTTCCCGCGCGCTGACCACTCGAATTCCGTCCGCTTCGAGCTTCTTGGCGATCCGCTGCCGGCCCGGCTCGGCTTCTTCGTCCGTGACAACGTGCAACCGCTCGCCGAACAGCGACACTCGCCAACCTGGCATGTCCTTCTTCAGCAGGTCGGCTGCGCGCTGCGGTTGATCCACGATGAACTCGATCAGATGCCCCGGCTGTGCGCTTTTGATGGCGGTCGGGCTGCCTTCGGCCACCAGCTCGCCCGCCACCATAAAGCCGACGCGATTGCACTGCTCGGCTTCTTCCAGATAGTGGGTGGTCACCAGAATCGCCGCGCCGAGATCCGCCAATCGGCTGATAACCTGCCAGAAAGCGCGGCGCGCCAGCGGATCGACGCCCGAAGTCGGTTCGTCGAGAAACAAGACGCTCGGCTCATGCAGGATCGCGGCCCCCAGCGCCACGCGCTGCTTCCATCCGCCCGGCAAACTCCCGATCACTTGATCCTGTTTGCCCTCCAGGCCGGAAAAGGACAGCACCCAGCGTTTCTTTTCTTCGCGCTCCTCGCCGTTGACCAGATAGACTCCGGCGGAAAAGTCCAGGTTCTCTTCAATCGAGAGATCGTCATAGAGGCTGAAGCTTTGCGACATGTAGCCGATTCGCTGGCGGACGGTTTGCGACCGCAAGCTGCCGTGTTCGCCGGCGAGTTGCATCTCGCCGCGCGTCGGCTCCAGCAGCCCGCACAGAATCTTGATGACCGTGGTCTTGCCGGCTCCGTTGGCGCCGAGAAGACCGTAGATCTCGCCATACTTAATCTCCAGGCTGAAACTCTTGACGGCCGTGAACGATCCGAACTGCATGTGGAGATCTTTCGCGCCGATCGCGATCTGGCCGCGCAGATCCCTGTGTTCATGCCGGCCGGGAAACGGTTCCGCGTGCACCTCTTCCCCTAACCGGCGCAGTGTCGCGACAAACGCGTTTTCGAGCGTCGGCTCATCGATCCGAAACTCGAAGCCGGCAAGGCCGGCCGAGCCCAGCTCCTTCTCCAGAAACCGCTCCGCGCGATCCGGATCGGGCACCAGAAGATCCAGGCGATCGCCAAAGCGCTGCACGTCGAGGATTTCCCGGTCTGGTCCGCTGCTGGCCAAGAGAATCTGCTCGGCTTGCTCCAGGTTCGCGGTGCGCAGTTCCAGCCGTTGGGCGTGCAAACTGGCCCGCAGCTCGGCCGGCGTGCCCTCCTGATTGATTTGACCCTGGTAGATCAGCGCCACGCGGTTACATCGCTCGGCTTCGTCCAGATACGGAGTGGCCACCAGGATCGTCAAACCGTCCGCCGCCAAATGCGTGAGCGTATCCCAAAACTCGCGCCGCGACACCGGATCGACGCCGGTAGTGGGTTCATCGAGCACCAGAATGCGCGGCGCGGGCACCAGCGCACACACCAGCGCCAGCTTCTGCTTCATTCCGCCGCTCAGTTTTCCCACCAGCCGGTCCGCAAACCGATCCATATCGAACATCCGCAGGTACTGGAGACTTCGCTTTTCGATCTCGCCCGGAGCGACCCGCCGCAATTCCCCGATGTAGCGGATATTCTCGGCAACGCTCAGGTCCGGGTACAGACTAAACGTCTGCGTCAGATAGCCGGTGTGTGATCGCGCCTCGCGCGCCGGCTGGCCGAAGACTTCCACTTTGCCCGAAGTCGCTTCCCGCACGCCCGCCAGCACCTGAAACGTCGAGGTCTTGCCCGCGCCGTCCGGTCCGATCAATCCGAAGATTTCCCCTTCCGCCACCGTCAGATCGATTCCGCGGACCGCCTCGATGCTGCCGTAGCGCTGCCAGAGGCGCTCGACGCGAATCGCCGTTCGCGGGGACTTGTTGCCGTTGGGGGCGGCGGACGCCGCGACGGGAGCGGACACGGCGATCATTTTCTGGCCTTGCTGCGATCCGGCCAGGCGGAGCCTTCCACCAGAATTTCTCCGTCGGCGGGCATGCCCGGTTTGGCGAATCCAATGGCGCTTTTCAACTGCAGCTTCACACCGACCACTTGTGTCACGCGATCATCCTTGAAATACGTGTTTTCCGGCGTGAACGTGGCCTCCGGATCGATGCGCGACACATACGCATCGATCGGCTGTTTCGGATTGGAGTCGATGTAAACGTGCGCCGGCTGTCCGGCTTTGACCTTGCCGATGCGCCCTTCCGGCACGAAGCCGCGCAGGTAGACCTTGCCGAGATCCAGGAGACTGATGACAGCGGTTCCGGCTGTAATCACTTCCCCGGGCTCCGCCGCCCGCGTGATGACGGTGCCGTCGAAGGGAGCGCGGACAATCAGGTCCCGCCGATTCGCCTGAGCTTCGGCAAGCTGGAAGCGCGCCTGCTCCGTATTCGCAGCGGCGCTGGAGACCTCAGCTTGCTGCTGCGCAATCTGCCGGTTCACCATTCCGACCTGCGCTTCGCGAATGCCCGGGTTCGAAAGAGTGGCTCGAGCCGTCGTCAACGCGCCCCGCGACGCTTCAACGCGGCGCTTGGCGGCGGCAACCGCGGCGGCCTGCTGGTCGGCCGCGGACACCGATTGCTTCCCCTGGCGCTCGGAGACGGCCCCGGTTTTCGCCAGCGCCGTGTATGCTTCCTTGTCGAATGCCGCAAGCCGATAGGCGGCTTCTTGTTGCGCCAGGTCCGATTCGGCAGCGGCCACATCCGCCTCGGCCTGCCGCACACGCCCTTGTGCATCGACGCCCGCCTGTTCGGTTTGCAATTGATTCTGCCGCAACTGCTCTTCGAGGAAGGCGATCTGAACGCGCGCGGCGGCCGCTTTCGCCTCTTCTCCCGCGAGCGCGGCCTGCGCCTGCTCCTCGCGGTCCCGAATCTGCTGGTCGTCGAGAACGGCGATCGTGTCGCCGGTCTTGACCATGTCGCCTTCCCGCACGCGAACCTCGAGAATTCGCCCAGTCGTCTTCGCAGCCACTGCCGAGTCGTCTCCCTCGATCCGGCCACTGAGGACAACGATGCTGTCCGGCACCGCTGGCGTCGCGAAGAACATCTTCCAGATGATGTATGCGCCCGCTCCGATCACGACCAGCAAAATAATCGCCACCGTGATTTTCTTGCCCGTGATTTTCTTGTGAGCGGGTGGGGAGGGAGCCGGCTTATCGGCCGGCTTTTGGGGCTTTCCCGGCTGGCTGGCGGCGGGAGTCGGCTCACTAGCCGGTTGCTGGGGCGCTGCTGGCTGGTTAGGGGCGGGCGGCGCCTTTGGTCCGCCGTTTGTGGGGGCGACGATGGGCGCGTCTAGTTTTTCGGTCATAGCTTCCGCTAGTCTCCGATCTGTTTAGGAGCGCGAATCGATCAGATCCGACTTGCGAATCTTCGCCGCCATGGGTCAACCAGGATCCCGTGAGCCTCGGCGAACTTGTTAGTGCTTCCACATTGCAATTCACTGGCCTAAGTCGAATCTGGCCTGAGGCCCGGACCAGACTAGCGCCGGTCCCTGGCTCGGCAATCGTGGGTTGCGACGGAGCGGCAAAATCAGCATTGCATCATGCAGATCCTGCCTCTCAGGTATAGTGCACAATCCGTGCCCGGCGGTCCGGCGAGGCCCCCCAGGTGTGGCCTCATCACGTTTTCAACCGGGAGGGCGCTAACGGCTCGGCGCAGGGCGACAGCGGTCGCTGTTGTCCTGCTCCCTGCCAGGGCCCTCGCAGCGTGGCTTCCGCGTCTTCCGCCGCAGCCGCTTGATCGCCCGCCAGCGTGGCGTGAGGCTCGCCCCGGCGCACCGCCGGCGATCGAGCGTCAACGAGGGAAAATGCGGTACTCCACGCTCAGCCGATTGTGTCGCATCTCCGGACATGCGTAGGTCCGGTGGAGGATGCTGTTCAGGAAAACCAGGCCATCGCCTAATTCGAGCGCTGGCGCCCAGAAATCCTGCGGCGGGAACCGCTGGCGCAGGACCGAGTCGCCGAGTTCCGTGAAATGCACCAAGGCTGCCTGACGGCGGCGGACGAACTCCAAGCCAGGGCTGTCTCTGCCGCAGGGGTTCAACGGAATCCAGCAGGTCAGCAACTCGGTCATCGGGATGACCCGCCCGGATTCCAAGGGAAAACGGACTCCTAACGCTCCGTCCTGGTGCCAGCTCTGGGGATGGTACTCGGGAGCCGGAGCCTGAAGTGGGGCAAACTTCTTCCGGACCCACGATTGTTGCATGTTGCAAGTCCACTCACAGCCCATAGCTTCCGAGAACAATTGTTCGAGACCTGGCGCGGATAGAGGCGCCACCAATTCCTCCGAACCACAGCCAAAGTCCGTCAGCGCAGTCAGAAGTACGGAATGAGAAAAGCGGCTGAACTGGTAGTGCTCGGGAAGCGGTCTCTCTGTCCTGATCGCCTCAAAGCACCAGGCGGCCGCCTCTTTCAACCTGGTCAGAGAATCCTTCGCGAAGACATCCCGCAANNTCGCCTTCGCCACCGGACTTTCGTTTAATCTGATAGGTAGTCGTGATCCAGGCTCCAGGCTCAGTGGCAGCGCTCGACTGTTTTCTCATTGCAGACGACCTGACGGGTGCCTGCGATGCCGCCGTCCATTTCGCGATGCGCGGGCGCCCGACGATGGTGCCGATTGCGGTTGGCGCCGAACTCGCGGACGCGGCCGTCATCGCCGTTAGTACGGACAGCCGGGACCTCGAACCCGCGGCTGCGCGGGACGCGATCTCGGCCACAGCCGCCAGTCTGCCGATTGGTTCGCCGTCGATCCTCTTCAAAAAGATCGATTCCACGCTGCGCGGCCATATCGGCGTGGAAATCACGGCGGCCCTCACAGCCTTCGGTTACGATGCCGCCGTGGTCTGCCCCGCTTTTCCACGGATGAATCGCATGGTAGAAGCGGGATGCTTGCGTGTCGCCGGCGGCGCGGATTTTGCGCCGGTCGAAATCGCCGCTCACTTTCGCGCACAGGGGGTGGAGCGATGCGTGCACATCAAGCACGAGGCCATCCCGGAAGCAATCTCTTCCGGCGCGCGGATTGTGGTGCTCGACGCGGTCTGCGACGACGATCTGGACCGGATCGCCGCCGCGGGTCTGGCGCTCGATTTCCGCGTCTTGTGGGCGGGATCGGCGGGCCTCGCGTCCGCGCTGGCACGCACGCTGCCGATCCGGCCGCAATCTCGACCTCGACCAGCGCCCAAAGGCCCCGTGCTGTTCTGTATCGGATCGGATCACCGGGCGACCGTCGCCCAGCAGACGGCTCTCGTGGGCCAACGCCGGGCGCTGCTGGTACACGCGGAGCTGACCAACGCGGAGTCCATTGCAGCCGCGCTGGATCGCGGCCAGCACGTCGTGCTGCGCATTCCATGCGGTCAGGCCTCCGCGGAACGGCTCAAGGAATTGGTCGCCTGCGCTCACGCCTCCGCGCTTGTGCTCTCCGGTGGAGACACTGCTTCGCGGCTTTGCCGAGCCGCCGGAGTGCGGCGTATCGATCTTTTTGATGAAATTATTCCCGGAGTTCCTTGTGGCGTGATTCGCGGCGGCGTGTTCGATGGGATTTCAGTCGCCACCAAATCCGGCGGATTTGGGCGTCCTGATGCTCTAATTCAAGTAGCGGACTATTTTACATGCCTGAACCAATAGAGATGCCGGCCATTGCGTTAACCATGGGCGATCCAGCCGGAATCGGCTCCGAGATCATAGTTAAGGCCCTTGCCGACCCGCAACTCGCGCCGCTGGCCCGCTGGATTGTGGTGGGAGATGCCCGCGCCCTGGAAAGGGTGGAGCGGGTTACCGGCCTGAAGTTGCAATCGGCGGAACTTCGCGACGTCGGGGCGCTCACCGGTATCGAGGAGTTCACGTTCGGCCGGTTGGACGCCCGCTGCGGAGTCGCGGCGTTGGAGTACGTCCGCATCGCCACCGAACTCTGTCTATGCGGAGAGGCCGATGCCATGGTTACGGCGCCACTCAACAAGGAAGCCGTCGCGCTTTCCGGCCGCCGGTTTTCCGGCCATACCGAGTACATTGCGGAGCTATGTGGCGCTACGGAGTCTCGCATGTTGCTCTCGAGCGAGCGGTTCTCCACCGTGCACGTCACGACGCACGTTGCACTGCGCCAGGCGTGCGACCTGGACATACCGCGCATCGTCCGCACCATCGAGCTGGGAAATGAAGCCATGAAACTGCTCGGCTTCGGGCGGCCGCGCATCGCGGTGTGCGGATTGAATCCCCATGCCGGCGAGCACGAACTGTTCGGCAATGAAGAGAAGCGCTTCATCGCGCCGGCCATCGAAGTGGCCTGCCGCCAGGGCATCCTGTGCAGCGGCCCGCATGCTGGCGACACGGTGTTCCTCCAGGCATCCCGCGGCGCGTACGATCTGGTAGTTGCGATGTACCATGATCAAGGCCACATCCCAATGAAGCTAATCGATTTCGAAGGGACTGTCAATATTTCTCTCGGCATTCCGATCATCCGCACATCCGTGGATCATGGCACGGCGTTCGATATCGCCGGCAAGAACCAGGCCGATCCGCGCAGCATGCAGCAGGCTATGCGCGTGGCGGCGCGCATGGCTTCGACCAGGCGGGCCGCCATAATGTCGTCCTGAATCCTCGACGCCGGAAACCGCATCGGCTCAGACTTGCCGTCGCCTACTGCACGCGCACCGTAGCGCTGAGCGCGATGTTGGCTGACGAATCGCCGACCATGAGGCTGACAGGTCCGGTCTCGACGCGGAAGGCCTGGAGTTTTACATCCCAGTACGCCAGCCGCGAAGCCGGAAGGGCGATCTCGACCGTCTTTGTCTCATTGGGCTGCACGGTCACGCGCTGGAACCCCGCTAGTTGTTCGCGCGGGCGCTCGACCTTCGAACCCAGGTGCTTCACATAGAGTTGGACGACTTCGTCGCCGGTGCGGCTACCGGTGTTGGTCACGTCAACGCTGATCTTCACGGTTCCGTCTTTGGCGACTTGCCGGGAACTCGTCCTCAGATTAGTGAGCTTGAACGTCGTGTAGCTTAGGCCGAATCCGAACGGGTACAGCGGCTCGCCCTTGAAGTACATGTAGGTGCGGCCGTTGCGAATGTTGTAGTCCATCATAGGCGGCAACTGATCGAGAGATTTGGGCCAGGTTTCGACCAGATGGCCGCCCGGCGTATAGGCGCCGAAGAGAACCTTCGCCAGCGCAGTCCCTTCATCCTGAGAGGCGTGAGTTACGTGAAGGATGGCGGGAATATTGGCCTGGGTCCAGTTGATGGCGAACGGGAAGCTGGAAACCAGGATGACGACCGTCTTCGGATTCGCGGTGTAGACCTGCTTGATGAGCTGTTCCTGATACAGGTCGATAGTTTCGCGGTCACGGCCCTCGCGGCCGTCGCTGGGCACGGTGCAGGGCAACGTCACTCCCCCGCCCTCGTAGGCGTTGTACCAGTCATGCCGCATGTCAGGGCCGCAGGTGGGGTCGTTGCCCACCACTACCACGGCGACATCGGACTGGCGCGCGGCGTTAACCGCAGCGTTGCCCAGTTCTTCGGCAGCGTAGTTGACGGTGACATTGGCGCCCAGCTCCTCCTTGATGCCCTGCAAAGGCGTGACGGCATAAGGAGGCGTGCCACCATACCAGTCCCAGTGGACGGAGTCGGCGAGCGGGCCAATCACGGCAATGGACTTGAGGGACTTCTTGTCGAGCGGGAGAAAGTTCTTGTCGTTCTTGAGAAGGACGACGGATTCCTGGGCNNGAGTACGGGACCATGTCCGGCGGATCCAGCAGTCCAAGCTTGATAGCGATTCGGAACTTCAGGCGGAGCGCTGCGTCGATATCGGCCACCGTGAGGGAGCCGTCTTTGAGAGCGGCTTTGGTTTCGTCGGCATACCTGTCGAGGAACTGATTGATGCCGGCTTTCAGGCAGGCGACAGCGGCCGCTTCCTGGTTGGGGAAAAGATGGCGCGGATCGACCAGGAGCTTAACGGCTCCGCCATCGCTGGAGATGACGTCGACACCCCATTTGTCGCGAACGATGCTGCGTAGGATGGGATTGACGGCCATGGGTGTGTTGTTCCATGCGTTGTACGAGGCCATGACCGCTTTAGCGCCGCCCTCGAGAAAGCCCATACGGAAAGGAACGGAGTAATACTCCCAGAACAGGCGCTCATCGAAATTGGAAGACGAGCTGTTGCGGTGGTCTTCATTGCTGTTGGCGAGGAAGTGCTTGAGGAGCGCCGCGGCCTGCCAGTATTTCGGGTCGTCGCCCTGGAGGCCTTTAATGTAAGCAACCGCCATCGTCCCATTGAAGAACGCGTCCTCGCCGTACACTTCTTCGCTGCGGCCCCAACGCGGGTCGCGCGCCAGATCGGACTGTGGTCCCCAGACCATCAGGACCTGGCGGTTGTACTTCGCAGTTTGCGTGATGAAACGGGCTTCGTAGCCCTGGACGGCGGCGGCCTGGCGCACCAGATCGGGGTCCCACGTCTCGCCCATCCCGGGAGGTTGCGGGAACTGCGTGGTGGTGATGGGCTGTAGCGGACCGCGCGCTTCGCGCTGCACCAGGCCGTGAATGCCCTCGGAGCTGCCGATATTGGGAACACCGAGCCGGGGAACACCGGTGCGCGTGCCCAGGCAGTTGATNNAAGGGATACCGAGGTTGTTGCGCAACGGCGGGAGTGAGTACAAGAACGAAAAGACAGAGCAGGCCTGTGAGGTGGTTCTTCATGATCTGAGCTTCCTTGTGAATAAGCCTGGCGCGACCGGAAACGGCAAGCGGGCTGGGTTTTGGGTGCGAATATCCCAAGCTTATCAAATGAATGGCGCAGCGAGGGAGAGAAAGCGAGCAGCCAGAGGAAGCGAGCAGCAAGGGTGCGCGACACAGTAATCGTTAAACTCTCCATTCCTGGTGAATTCGCACGAATCCGAACGTAGGGTACTCACGGCTTCTCACTTTCAGGAGGCTCTGTATCAGGGCACGGCTTCAGCCGTGCCAAAGGATCGGGAGAAAGGTTTGGGCTTCAGCCCCTGATGACGCAGGAAAGCCTCAGCGGCTAAAGCCTTTGGCTACCCGATGTGCTGCGGCACGACTGAAGCCGTGCCCTGATACGAAGCCAGCCGCCGAGTTTCCACTTCCGTGTCGCACACCCGAGCCGAGTTGCCCGCCGATGGTGTCCAAGTCGGCGTAACCGGCGTAACGAACCGGGATGATCGCGGTGACTTACAGTGGGCAAACGACCGTGGCGCCGATTCAAGTGGTGCCGGCCACATTAGGACTCGCCACCATGTCCGGATCCGGTTCCGGCCTGGCGATTGCCGGCCGCAGCGGGGCTGGTGAATGTGGGATTCTCTCCGAACCCTCAGTTCTTCTCCGCTTCCGGGCTGGACGTCGGAACGGTGGGCTACCACTCCACTAACGGTGCCAACTGTAAACGTCACGTTCCAATAGGCGACCTTGCGGCGGCGGATCGAGATGACCAAAGGCTCGGGATACCGGGCCAGCCGGCCCTACCACGCGGCGGGAGAGATGAGACTACCTCAAGTGAGCTTTCAAAGAATGGCCTCCCCCAGCCGTGAGCGGTGTCCGTTCCGCGCGAGCGATATTATTCATTATCGGCTACTATCCGGCCAACCTGACGGCGCATATGGCTTCGATGCTACGCTTAAGTCATGGCGGAAGAACGCTCGGACGCTCGTTCGCGGATTGACGCAGCCGTGGCAAAACTGAAGTCCACAATTCCGCTATTGGAGCACGCCGCGCTCGACTCTCGGCTTGAAGAACTACTCAATGATTCGAGCGCCGATCCGGACGATGTGATCTTGATTCTCCGTCAGGAGTTCGATCCCCAACATAAGCAGTGAGTGGGTAGACGTTCGGTGGATCAGACCAACCGGACGTTGCGTTCGATCGTCTCGATCGCCGAGTCCATCTTCCCTGTCAATACTTGTTTGGCGAGGCTGAGGGTGAAACCTTCGGCCCACGGAAGGGGATATGCGATGGCAACGACAGTGCGTAGGAATCGACCACCGCATCCACCACGACTGGACCGCCCTGGCGCGCAAGTGCCGCCGCGAGCCCTTCTCTCAAGTCGCCTGGTTCTTCGATGCGGATGCCCTTCGCACCCATCGCCTCGGCGACTTTGGCGAAATTCGGGTTCTTGAAATCGACGCCGAACGGGACCCGTTGCGCCGCAGCGCGTCAATTACCGGATTCAACGTGTCGGCGGCCAAGCGCCGGGCGCGCGCATCCTGGGGCGTTATCGGTAGCCATGAAGACCTTACCTCGGGTGGCGGAGAAATCGGGCAAGACCGGGGCGCGCCAAGAACCGGATCGATTCCACCACTTACGTTAATCTTGGGAGTAACTTTATGCCTTCCAACGACCAGGACCCCAACCGTCGCGATTTCCTGCGCACAACCGCTTTCGCTGCGTCCACGTTCGCGGTAGCCGCGCACCCAACCGACACCGCTGGCTGGTTCGACCGCCCCATGCGCTGGGCGCAACTCACTCTGGTGGAGAACGACCCAGGCACGTACGACCTCAACTTCTGGCTGGACTACTTCCGCCGCACGCACTCAGACGCCGTCTGTCTTAGCGCGGGCGGCTGCGTGGCCTACTATCCCACCAAGGTTCCGCTCCATTACCGCAGCCAGTGGCTCGCCAATACAGATCCGTTCGGCGATCTCGTCGCAGGTTGCCGCAAGCTGCGCATGGTGGTGATCGCACGAACCGATCCTCACGCCGCGCACAACGACGTCGCCGACGCACACCCCGATTGGATTGCCGTCGACGCCGAAGGCAAAATGCGCCGCCACCCGGTGATGCCGGAGCTGTGGGTCACTTGCGCGTTAGGCCCCTACAATTTCGAGTTCATGACGGAAGTGACCAAGGAGATCGTCTCGTCCTATCAAGTGGACGGCGTCTTCAGCAATCGCTGGACCGGATCCGGTATGTGCTACTGCGAGCACTGCCGCCAGAACTTCCACGCCGCCGCCGGCATGGATCTCCCACGCACGACCAACCCGCGGGAACCCAGCCGCCGCGCATACATCGCCTGGCGCCAGCAGCGCCTCTTCGACCTCTGGCACCTGTGGGACTCTGAAATCCGCGCGATAAGTCCCGCCGCGTGTTACATCCCCAACTCCGGCGGCGGCGCGCTGGCCGATCTCGACATGAAGACCATCGGTGAACGCGCACCGATCCTGTTCGCCGATCGCCAGGGGCGCAGCGGCGTCGCCGCGCCTTGGGCCAGCGGCAAAAGCGGCAAGGAGTTCCGTTCCACAATGGGCCGCAAGCCGATCGGTGGCATATTCAGTGTCGGGTTCGAAGAGCCCTATCGTTGGAAAGACTCCGTGCAAAGCGGCGCCGAAGTCCGTCTCTGGGCCCTCGACGGAATCGCCAACGGTCTGCGGCCCTGGTTCACCAAATTCTCCGCCACGCTGTACGACCGCCGCTGGCTTCCCGTAGTCGAAGACCTCTACGGCTGGCTCTACCGTAATGAGCGCTACCTGCGCAACCAGCAGCCCCTGGCGCGCGTCGCCATCGTCTACTCGCAGCAGACCGCCCAATTCTACGGCCGAAAGGTGGAAGATCACACTCTCGGCTACTATCAAGCCCTCATCGAAGCGCGCATCCCATTCGAGATGGTGCACGATCGATTGCTCGATGCGGCACACGTCGATCCATTCAAGGTTCTGATCTTCCCGAATGTCGCCGCTCTCTCCGCGCGCCAGTGCGACGAGATTCGCGAATTCGTCAAGCGCGGCGGCAGCATCGTCGCCACGCACGAAACTTCGCTCTACGACGAGTGGGGAAACCGCCGCGCCGATTTCGGTCTCGCCGATCTGTTCGGCGCGTCCTATGACGGTGCCGTCGATGCCCGCATGCAGAATTCTTACCTGCAACTCGGCGAGCGCCATCCCATCCTCCACGGCCTGGATAACGCAGGCCGCATCATTAATGGAGTGTCGCGCGTCCACACGCGGACTATCGGCAGCTACCCCAACCCACCGCTGACGCTGATTCCGTCCTATCCCGACCTGCCTATGGAGGAAGTATTCCCGCGCGTTACCAGGTCCGGCATCCCGGAAGTTTTCGTGCGGGAACTCGGCAAATCGCGCGTCGTCTACTTCCCCTGGGATATCGATCGCACTTTCTGGGAAATCCTCGCCGCGGATCACGGGACGCTCATGCGCAACGCCGTAGACTGGGCTACCAACGAACCGCGCCCCGTAACGGTCACTGGTCCTGGAGTTCTGGACGTCACCATCTGGCGCCAGAAAGAATCACTGACCGTTCACCTGGTGAATCTGACCAACCCGATGATGATGAAAGGCCCCATCCGCGAGTTTATCCCCTCGCCGCCACAAGAAGTGACGATTCGCGTTCCAGCCAAGCCTAAGCGGGTGCGCCTGCTGGTGAGTGCGCATCAGCCGGCCGTGCGGGAGGCGGCCGGCGAGGTGACCTTGACGGTCCCATCCATCCTGGATCACGAAGTGATCGCTGTCGAGCTGTAGCCCCTGAAGAACATACGCGTGCCTCAAGGCTCGAAGGCCGATTCGGCAAACTTCAATAGCGACCGAGGACAAAGCTCAAATCGACTTGGGCAACTCTCTCTATGGGCGTTCCATTGAGAAGGGACGGTTCATACCGCCACCGTTTGACGGCGTACTGGGCGACCCGCCGCAGCGCCAAGGGACCGCTGACGACGTTGCTCTCGACAATGCGGCCGTCCTTGCCGATCCGTGCCTCGATGGTGACCACGCCGGATATATGGGCTTCGACCGCAGCCGGCGGATAGAGAGGCGTCATCATGCGGACCAGCCTGCCGTTCTGAACGATGCCTTCCGCGGTTGCACTGGTCTGCCTGGACGACATCCGCACTATTGGTGAATTACCCATCGCCGGGAACATTGTCTGTTGCCGGACAGCAGGCTGATCGGGCGTCTGCCCCGTCGAATCCACCGGCGCAAGAGGTTGCGCGTGGCTCACTGCCGCCGATCCCGCCAGGGCCGCAATAGTTAGAAGGAATAGCACTGTCCGTATCGCATTCCGCTTAGTCATGGGCAATCCTTGTATACAGTTTGTTGAACCCGTTGGTCCACTGATGACGCGAGTATAACGTGCCAATTCTTGGCTGGAAACGTATGATTGTACTGGTCCCGTTCTAAGCGAACGGAGCTTACTAGAAGGCCTGGTAGTACGACCCTCAGGGCATCTCCCGACAGAGTGGCGTTTTGTCCAGCCACGGCAACGAAGTTGATATCGATGAGTGCCTCGCTCCTCCTGGGCGGAGCAGCGCTGCCCCAATGTGGCATCCGCGAGTTCCGCCGGAAACTTGCCAAACAGGTACAGGAAATGGCGATGGTTCTAGGCAGTTACCTAATATAATTGTCTGCCTGAATTAACATGTTGGCATGCGTTTGTGAGGCCAATGCGAAGTCCTATAACGACGAATTACAAAGCCGTTAAATGACTAACAACAAACGAGATAATTATATAAAAATCACTAGCCGTCTAATCTCTGCCTTATCTTTTCTAATGATCGTTTTTGTGCTTGACATCACACTTTCTTTCGGTAAATACTAATACTTCAATCAGTACCATCATTACTTATAGAACCTAACTGAATGGGTCGATTCAGTAGGAAGCACCTGGGAACCAGGCTAACCGTTCCACGATTGGCAGCGTAATGAAGGAGGGCGGTCATAACCAGAAAGTGCTTCATTCTTGCAGGGTTATCTCTTGTCGCAAGGGCCCAAAAAGCGCTGTTCGACGACGCGGATTTCTCCGGATGGCAGAGCGTCGGGGTCGGAGCGTGGACCGCGGAAGGCGGTGAGCTCGTCGGGCGCTTCGATAAGAACAAGCCCGGTCCCGGTTATATATTTACGCGTGAAGTATTTACGGACTTTAGGATGGCCCTGCTATTTAATATTTCAAGCGGCGGCAGGAGTTGTATCTATGTTCGTGAACCGCGCCGAAAGTGGGGCCTCGACGGCGAGAACCGTCCAGGCTCCGGTCCCAGTGGTGGCTACGAAGTGCTCATCGACTATCAGGATCGCGACAATCCCACTGGGACGATCAACAACATACAGAAATCGAAGAAGGTGGTTGGTGCTGAAGAGAAGTGGAACGAGATGGAAATCATTTGTAAGGGCAGCGAAATCCGCATCTCCATCGCGGGTCAGAACGTGAATCGTTTCAATCAGTTGCGAGTACAGCCGGGCGTCATTGGTTTTGCCGTTCCTGGCACAGCGTCACAGGACTATGTTGTGCGGTTTCGCAATATTGTGATTTCATCCGTCGCATGAACTGTTAAATGGTTTCCCGAGGTCAAAGGGTTCGTTCCCAGTGCGGGCAAGGCATCAGGGCGATTGGCAAAGCACGGGAGAGAAGGGCCGTTGGATCAGCCGTTCTCTCCGCCGGTCGCGCCAGGCATCTCGGAAGGATATGGTTCCGTAATAGAGGATACAAACATGGATAGCTATCGAGTTGCTTTCAATACCGCGCGGGTGCCCAGGAGCCGGATCGGCATCTTGCTGGTCTCGCTCGTTCTCTTTTCGTCAACCGTTTTCGGTCAGGTGTTAGGATCGATTTCGGGCTTCGTTCACGATCCCACCAGCGCCACCATTCCCGGCGCCGGTGTCACCGTGACGAACTCGGAAACCGGTCTCACGCGCACTTTGGTCACCGATGAGCGCGGCTACTACGAGGCGCTCTCGCTTCCCGTCGGCCGCTACGATGTCAAGGTTCAGAAACCCGGGTTCCGTAACCTGGTCCGCTTCGGGATCGATCTCGCGGTAGCTCAGGATGCCGTTGTCGACATCGACATGCAAGTTGGCCTTCTCAAGGAGGAGGTCCAGATAACCGCCGATGCGTCCCTGGTGAATGTGGCAACCACCTCCATCTCCGGATTGGTGAACGAGAGTGAAGTCAAGGATCTCCCGCTGAACGGCAGGAGTTTCGACAACCTGATCACGCTCAATCCGGGAACGGCCAACACCACGGTGAACCGTTCCTCCACCAATACCGGGGCGGGGCAAGGCAATAACTTCTCGGTTTCCGGCAACCGTGAAGACTATAATCTGTTTCTCCTCAATGGCATCGAATACAGTGGCGTATCCACTGCCGATGTGATCCCTGGCGGGTTGAGCGGCCAGTTACTCGGTGTGGACGCGGTGCGCGAATTCAACGTCCAGGAGAACACTTATGGCGCCGAGTATGGTAAACGGCCGGGTGCGCAGGTCAGTCTGGTGACTATGTCCGGCGGCAACCAGTTTCACGGCTCGCTGTTCGAATTTGTCAGGAACAGCGCCTTCGACGCGCGCAACTTCTTCGACCAGGTTTCCACCGTGCCTCCCTTCCGGCGCAACCAGTTCGGCGGCTCCGCGGGAGGACCGATCAGGAAGGACAAGACGTTCATCTTCGGCAGCTATGAAGCATTCCGGCAGCGTCTCGCGGTCAGCGAGGTCGCCATCGTTCCCGACAATAATGCGCGGAATGGATATTTGCCCGCAGCCAATGGTACCCTCACCAAGGTAGGTTTGGCCGCCGGCATCGCGCCCTACTTCGCTCTCTGGCCAGTTGCCAACGGGCCGGAATTGGGTGGCGGCGCCGCGTACTACTATGCCAACCCGGAACAGATGATCCGCGAGGACTTCGGAAACTTGCGGGTGGATCACAACTTCTCCGCCAACGATTTGTTGTCCGGGGTCTACACCGTCGACGACGGCTTTAATCACAATCCGGGATCCACCGACCTGCAGCTCACCGTGAGCAACATGCGTTCACAGATTGCCAGCGTGCAGGAGACGCACACGTTCAATTCCTCGGTGATCAACACACTCCGCGGAGGGTTTACCCGGGCAAAGTGGATGATGACGGGGGCTCCGCCCACCGACGATTCCAGCCTGTCGTTCGTCCAAAGCCAGCCGATCGGCAATATCAACATCGGGTCGGTAGGCAACGGCCAGCTCGGCGCCATCGCGGGAGCGGGCTCCAACGGGTCGCAGCAGTTTGACGACATCGCACGCAACCTGTTCACCGTCACCGACTCCGTTTCGTTCGTCAAGGGCATTCATAAGATCGAGGTGGGCGGATGGTTTCAGAAGGTCGAGTCCAACGACAACGCCGCCGATCAGAGAAACGGTGTTGCCAGCTTTACCGATCTCCAGCACTTCATGCTGGGAGAAGCGACCCAGGTGGTCGCCACCCTCAACCCCATCGAAATCGGCTGGCGTCAGACGGCCGGAGCTTGGTTCGCCGAGGACTCCATCCAGATTCGCCCCAACCTTACACTCACACTGGGCATACGGCACGAGTTCAACAACGGCTGGAACTCTCCGCAGGGCCTGGCGGCGAATTTCGTTCCTAACTCCAATTACGTATTGCAGACCCAACCAGTGGTGGGAAAATCCGTCTACTCCGAAAACAACGCTAAGTTCATGATCGGACCGCGTGCCGGTCTCGCATGGGCGCCATTCGGCAATCAGCGCACCGCAATCCATGCCGGATATGGCCTGTACTATGAGCAGTTGGATTACATGGGCAACTGCTGCGATTCGATTCCCATCGGCATCTACGACTCGCGTGTGACCGTGACACCGGCGACTTTCCCGCTGCTGATTTCGCCGACGCAGAAGCTGGTGGGGTCCAAGATCGGGCCGACCGGCGTCGAGCCCTACTTAAAAATGCCGGCCGTTTTCCAGTACAACTTGCGAATCGACCAGGCCCTGTCCGCCAACACCCTCCTCTCGGTCGGTTACGTGGGAGAGCGTGGCTACCACCTGCTGGCCACCTCCGATGCAAACACAGCGTATCCCACCATTGTCAATGGCGCGGACTACTTTGCGCCAAAGTCGCCCAGGATGAACCCCAACCTCTCGAATGCCCGCTACACGGTTTCGAACGGCGCCAGCAACTACAATGCCTTGCAAACCGACCTGACGCACCGCTTCAGTCATAGCATCCAGTTTCGGGCCAATTACACATTTTCCAAGAGCCTCGATAACCACTCTTCTTCCTTCCTCTCCAATAACGGCATGGGTGGAACAACCACTTACCTGGATCCCTTCGATCCGCACATGGATTGGGGGCCGTCGAACTTCAACATCACCAGTCGCGTCTCCGGTAACTTCGGCTATGCGCTGCCGGTTGGGAACGGTAAGGCTCTTCTCGGCGGCGCCAAAGGTTTCGCCAATGCGATTCTGGGCGGGTGGCAAGTCAACGCCATCATCACCGCTCAGACCGGTTTCCCGTTCACGCCGCTGGTCGGATTCAATCAGTCCGCCGACGGCGACACGCGAAACCCGGACCGCGTCTCCCTGAACCCGAATTTCACCGGCTCCGTCATTGAAGGCACGCCGAACCAGTGGTTCAATCCGCAGGCCTTCGTGCTTCCGGCGGCTGGCACATTCGGCAATGCTGGCAGAGACATTCTCACGGCACCGGGCCTGGTGAACATCGATGGTTCCATGTTCAAGAGCTTCCGTTTCCGTGAACGCGTTACGCTTCAATTCCGGGCCGAAGTGTTCAATTCGATGAATCACACGAATTTCGGATGGCCGGTGATTACCACGTTCACGTCATCGGGAGCGTATTCGTCCAGCGCCGGGGTCATTACTTCCACCTTGACCACTTCCCGGCAATTGCAGTTCGCGTTGAAGCTCGGCTGGTAGCGTCGTCCAAACAGATGGGTGGATGCGCATGCGCCTGCCGTCCCGTCACGGACGCCGCCAAGAATCCCCACTTGGTTGGCGGCCGCGCCGGAACGGTGGGCGCTCTGTTGTTGAAGCAATCGACATAGGAGGCGGGTGGCTCGAATGAAAAAGAACTGGGCTCAAGAGTTCTTGGCGGGACGGATCTCTCGCCGGGATTTTGTCGACTATGCCGCCGTGGCCGGCGTGAGTGTCGCGGCCACCGGCCGGGTTCTGCGCGCAGAACGGATACAGCAAGCCAACGCTACGCCGAAATCCCGCGACTACAATCAGACCAACCTCAATCCATACGAGGAATGGCGCAAGAACGAAGGCATCCAGGTCTATTCGGGCTATAGCCTTCCGGACATTCGGAACGCGCCGGTCCAGCCCTGGAAACGCATGGGCGTGAGCGGCGCTTACATCGATCTGATTGGCGGCGAGGGCGTCAACGATGGCTATCTCTGTGAGATTCCANNCCAGGCAGACCGTGAAGTGGAAAGCGGGCGCGGTGATCGGGCCGCCGCTCAACACATGGCGCCAGCACCGGAACCGCGGCACCGCTCCTGCCCGGCTGCTGGCCATCAGCAACGCGCCGGTAGTCATCGATCTCTTCCACAACGTCGACTTCGTCTTCAACAACGACTATGTGTTCCGCGATCGCTATAACGGCGATCCTGACGCCTTCGGGGCCGGTCCCGAACACATCCACCACAAAGACACCAATCCCGCCGAGAGTGAACAGAAGGGTGGGGTCGATACTTGGGAAAGCGCCTACATCCCGGATGCGCGGTCGCTCGGCCTGTTCAAGAGCGCGGAGCGCGGCAAGGCCAATTCGCGGATCGAACTCCAACTGGCCGACAACACCATGCAGGCTCATATCTCCGAGTTCGAGGTGGGCACTTACAAGAAAGCCCATCGGCATGGTCCCGGATCGCACGTGGTGATGTTGAACGGGCGTGGCTACACGCTGCTCTGGAAAGGAGCCATCAAGTACTCCGACTCGACCGAGCACGTCCGCATCGAATTTGCGGAAGGCACCATCTTCGTTCCGCCCGACGGCTGGTTTCATCAGCACTTCAACACCAGCGGCGATCCGGCCCGCTACCTCGCCGCGAATTGGGGCGGCGATGGCAGATGGTACATGCGGGCCTTGGGAGGCGGCGGGCGCACCCATCGGCTGGGCAAGACGAGCACCCGGAAGGGTGGAAACCTGATCGAGTACGAAGACGAAGATCCGGCGGTCAGTGCGATGTTTGAGACGGAGCTGAAAAAGACCGGCATCAAAAACAGAATGAATCTCTGAGTGGGGCAGGTCGGGGACTGTCCCCGACCTGCCAAATGCCGGCCGCTAGCCCGACCGTCCCGCAACTCAGTCACACCCGTTCTCCCTCACTAACTCAATCGCTTAGCCCTCGAACCCCTTGACGCACCCTTTATCCTTGAATTGGGGCTGTGGCGCCAGGCACCGCTGCTAGTCCTTACTTGCTGGCCAGCAAGCGTTGCATTCAAGTGGTACTGAACTTCCGGCGCCCCTTAAAGGCATGCGGGGTCCCCTACGGGCAGGACTCTCGACGGAAGACTTTGG
>PLOR01000048.1 GCA_003142185.1 Bryobacterales bacterium | reverse complement strand
ACTTGACTTGTTAACGACAGACTGTTGACCGCGACATGCCGGACCGGGCGCCAGTGGGATCCGCTCCGCCCCCCGGGGTTGTCGGCTATGCTGGAGCTTCGGATTTCATGCGCCGGTACGTCATTCTCACCAACCGCAAGCGGGTCATCATAGCGTTGGTGCACACGGTGGCGTTTCTGCTGCTGGCCGTGTACACAGGGACGCTGCTGGTGCGGCCGCTGCACGCCGGCTCGCCCGCATCGGGGTGGATCATCGCTGGGGTCTACGTCGCCATCACCACAGCGCTGCTGGCGCTGGCCGCGATCAGCGGCAATGCCATCGAGCGGATCTACTTCGGGCTCTGCACCACCAGCGCCGGGTTCGGGTTGGCCCGGCAGATTCTGGGTGATGCGGGCATCTCCGCCGCTGTCTATGTGCGCGTGGCGATGCTGGCGTGCGCGGTGGCGATGGGCGCGGTGATCTTGCGCGAATATCGCAGCGGGAGCGCGGCCGATTAGCCTGCGGCCTTTCGCCACGGGCGAAAAAATGTCGAGATGACTCTCGATACATCAGCCAGGACTGGCCGCGCCACGTTCGCGAACTGGATTGGCAGGCGTGCCGGAATATCGGATTTTCATGTCTTAAAATCCGCCATAAGCAAACCCTCCGCCCAGCCTAACCCCTTTCCCATCAATACGGCCCTTCGTTTGCAATTGAGCTGTAACGAAGGGAGAACTACCTTGAGCGATCCATCTACATACTGGCTCACCATTACCAACGTCGGGTTGGGGGTGGTGACACTGATTTGCTGCATCGCGGTGGCCTTCGGCGTGGTACAGGAACTGGCCGCCAAACGGAAGAAAAAGGCCGCGTTTTCGACCCTCGATCATGAGGTTTCCGACCTGGCTGCCTCATTTGGCGACGGGCACGCATTCCAATTCCCGCAACTCGGGCTGACCATGGCGGATGGCGGCGAGCCAACCGACAACAAAGAACCCGGGAAAGAAAAAGAGCGGTAGCCACCATGACCTGCCCCTTCCTCAGAGAAGCTCAGGTCAAATTCTGCCACGCTTCCAGCGTGCGGAAGCTGATTCCGCTGAGCGTGGCGCCGGGAGCGCGCGCGGAGGAAAAATGTTCCTCGGGCGCCTACCTCACGTGCCGGGTGTATCAATCGCACACCATGGAAGGACCGGTGGACGGGCCATGCCCGTGCCTGGGAGAATCGCTGATGCAATACTGCGCGGCGGCGCCGGTGGCGAAGTTGGTGCCGTTCAGCGAATCGCTGCTTTCGCGCTGCGGTAACGACGGTCACCGTTATTGCGAACTCTACGGCTCGATGGCGCACCCGGTGGCCGCCGGCGACGAAGTGGACGGAATCGCCATGCCGGCCGAGTTAAGCTACGCGGCCAACCATCTGTGGCTGGAAGTGGGCGAGAGCGGCCAATGCCACGCCGGCATCGATGCCTTTCTGAGCCGCGCAATCGGCAACGTGGAACGCATCCAATATGTGTGGCAGCAGGGGCTGCACCGGCCGGCGGCGATCCTGACCGCGGGCGGAGTCGATTGGGAAGTAGTGTTCCCCAATCCGCTGCTGCTGACTGGCTGCAACCTGTACCTGCGCGCCAACCCGGCCCGCCTCGCGGCCGAACCGTACACGGCGGGATGGCTGTTCGAAGGGTGCCTGGTCGAGGGCACCACCGACAATCTGATGCAAGGCGCGTCGGCCAGGGCCTGGATGGGGCATGACGTGCGCCGCATCCACGAAGCCGTTCAGCGCGGCTCCGGCATGGCCGCCGATGGCGGGCTGTTCGCCGTCGGCGTATTGAACTGCCTGGATCGCGAATCCAGGCCGGCTCTGTTTCACGAGTTTTTCTCGCCGTTCGCGAGCGGGAAGAGGGTCACTGAATGATCGGCGGTAAAATCGCGTTTGCGTCGGGAATGCTGCTGGCGCTGGCAGGCGGCTGGCTGGCATTCCCGCGCATCCTTTATCAAACCCGGCAGCAGCCGGTCAATTTCAGCCACAAGGTGCATGCCGAAAAGGCCGGCGCCAAGTGCGAGGATTGCCATTCGTTCCGCGACGACGGAACCTATGCCGGCATCCCCACGCTGGATAAGTGCTCGGGTTGTCATACCGCCGCGATGGGCACCACGGCGGAAGAAAAGAATTTCATCGATCAATACGTAACGCCCAACCGCGAGCCGCAATGGCTGAGTTACGCGCAGCAACCGGAGAATGTCTACTTTTCGCATATCGCCCACGTCAAGCTGGGGCACGTGAAATGCGAGCAGTGCCACGGCAACGAAGGCGGCACTGGCGCACTGCGGCCGTATCAGCAGGACCCGATCAGCGGTTATTCGCGCGACATCTGGGGGCGGCCGGTGGCGCCGGTAGGGCTGCGGAACGAAGGCGGAATGAAGATGGACGATTGCGTGAACTGCCACCGCCGGCAGGGCTTGGAATACAGTTGCCTGGGGTGTCATAAATGAGCCTGCCACAAATGACGACGACCCGCCGTAACCTTCTCAAATTCGTGGGCGGCGGAGCGGCGGGCGCACTGCTGACGCCGGCGCCGTGGCGGCTGATCACGGATACCGCGCTGTGGAGCGAAAACTGGCCGGGGATTCCGCGGCCGGCGCGCGGCGAGATTCGCGCCCGCTTCACTCACTGCACGCTGTGCCCGGCCGGATGCGCGGTGCGCGCGCGATGTGTCAACGGCCAGCCGGTTTCGCTCGCCGGCGTGAAACCGCACCCCATCAGCCATGGCGCGCTGTGCCCGTGGGGCATCGCGGGGCATCATCTGCCTTATCATCCGGCGCGCGTGCGGCAAGGGCCGGTGAAGGAAGCGCTCGCGGCGGTGTCGCGGGCCATTACGCAACGCGGCGCCGGCGAGCGAGTCGCGGTGCTCGATCTGCGACCCGGCCGCACGGTGTCCTGGACCTATCGCCGCGCCATGGCCGCGATCGACGACGGCCTCTACCTGGCGCCGCGCCAGCCTGCGTACGCCATCGATCTGACCGCGGCCAAAACCGTGGTGAGCTTCGGCGCTCCGCTCTTCGATGGTTGGGGCACGCCGGGCAACGTGTTCGCCGCGCGAGCCAATTTCCGCCTGGTGCAGATCGAGCCGGTGGAAACGCGGACTGCGGCGCTGGCCGATGTGTGGCTGCCCATCCGGCCAGGCACCGAAACGGCGATGGCGGCGGCCCTCGCGGGCGAGATCACCATCGCGGAAGCCGCGCGCGAAACTGGCGTGGAAGAGCAAGCTATCAGTGCGGTGAAAGAAGCCATCGGGAACAGCCCGGCGGTGGTGTTGGCCGCGGACCCTGGTTCGCCGCTGATGAGCTTGAACGCGAAACTCCGCGCGCTGGGCCGCACGGTGGTGGCGCGGCGCGAATCGCCCGTGCCGGACGCCTGGAAGAAAGCCGCGCCATCGACGGAAATGGCCGCTGTGCCCGATAAAGCGATCCGCGTCCTGCTGATCGACGAATCGCTGCCTGGCGGGTACGTGCCGTGGCAGGATATCCAACCGAAGCTCGCACCGAACGCCGTCGTGGTGGTATTCAGTTCGTCTAGCGAAGGCTACGCGCGGCACGCCCAGTACGTTCTGCCCGCGCCAGTGTATCCGGAAATGGCCGAAGACATTGGGCCGGCCATCGACACGGTCGCCGCGGTTTTTCGGATTGCCGCGCCGCTGATTGCGCCGGTAGTTCCGGTGGTGAATCCGGGCGAGCTGGTGGCGCGCATCGCCGGCCTGCCGCAAACCGATCCGCTGCGTGACCGAGCCGACGCCATTCACAAAGCCGGCCGCGGGTCGCTGCTTAGCTATGCGGATGGAAAATCGACGTCGATGAAAGAAGTTACGGCGGATGATTTCTGGAAAACTCTCAACCAGGGCGGGTGCTGGATGGACGACACGGGCAAGAAAGCGGCGCCGGCCGGGCTTGGCAAGTTTGGCAGGTCGGGGACCTGCCCCACTGCGCACGATCTGCCGCTAGCGGTGGTGGTGGCGGAGGCGCGGCGCGGCGGCCTCGAATCGCCGCTGATGTCGAAACTGGAACGCGAGTCGAACTTGCGGATGACCGCCAATCGCGTGGCGCTCTCGCCCGCCGACGCCCGCTCGAACGGAATCGAAAATGGCGGCCGTTGCGTACTCGAAACTGCCTGCGGCCGGTTGAGCGTGGTGGCCATGATTGATGCCGGCGTGCCGGCTGGCGTGGTGGAAGTGGCGGGCGGACCGCGAATGGCCGATCTGTGCGGCGCGAACCAGCGCGCCAGGGTGGTGCGAGCATGAGCGCGAATAAGCGTTACGGCATGTCGATCGATATCGACAAGTGCAACGGCTGCGGCGCCTGCATGATGGCCTGCGCGGTCGAGAACAACATTCCGCCGGCGCCCGAAGCCGCCAACGATCGGAGGGGCGTCACCTGGATTCGCGTCTACAAAGTGGATAACCACCTTGCGTATCCGGAACGGCGCACCGCGTTTGTGCCGGTGCTCTGCCAGCAGTGCGGCCACGACACGCCTTGCGTTCACGTCTGCCCGCAGCAGGCGGTGGATGTGGACCCGGAAACCGGCATCGTGGGCCAGATGCCGGAGCGTTGCCTGGGCTGCCGCTACTGCATGGTCGCCTGTCCTTATCACGCGCGCTATTTCAACTGGTGGGACCCGAAATGGCCGGCCGGCATGGAGAAAACGCTCAACCCCGATGTTGCGCCGCGCATGCGGGGCGTGGTGGAAAAATGCAATTTCTGCCACGGCCGCTGGCACGCCGCGCAGCAGAAAGCGGCGGCAGCCGGCCAACGCGAAATCGACGCCGCCGATTATGTCCCGGCCTGCGTGGAAGCCTGCCCCACCGGCGCCCTGCGCTTCGGCGATCTCAGCGATTCGTCGACTGAGGTCGCGCAAGATGCCCAACGGCCCGAAAGCTTCCGCCTGCTCGAAAAAATCGGCACCGAGCCGAAGATCCATTACCGCTCCCGGCGCGACTGGGTACGGGAGATCGCCAGCGCTCCCCGGCCCGAAGGAAAGGATGGCCTCCGTGGATAAGGAATTCATCACGCGCGGTCTGCGGCGCTCCTCCACCGGACGATTCCTGCTCTGGATTCTCCCCTGGGTCGCCTTGCTGGTGTTCGGCCTGTACTCGGCCGGGTTGTGCCTGGTGAAAGGCCTGAACCAGACCAACATGGACAACCGCTTCGCATTCGGCCTCTGGATCTTCCTCGACCTGACGGTGATCGCGCTCGGCGCGGGCGCTTTCTTCACCGGGTTCCTGCTTTACATTTTGAAGATCGACGAACTGCGCTCGGTAATCAACAGCGCTGTGGTGATCGGCCTGGTGTGCTACAGCGGCGCGGTGACCGTGCTGGCGGTGGATGTCGGCCAGCCGCTGCGGTCGTGGTTTACCTTCTGGTACCCCAACGTACATTCCATGCTGACGGAAGTCACCTTCTGCATCAGTTGCTATCTCACCGTGCTGTTGATCGAGTATCTGCCCATCGTGCTGCGCAACCGCAAGCTGCACGATGTGCCGTCGTTCCTGGTATTCGAACACGAATTGCATAAGCTGATTTACGTGCTGGCCGGCGTGGGTACGTTCCTTTCGTTCTTCCATCAAGGCTCGCTGGGCGGTTTGTATGGCGTGCTGCGCGGCCGTCCGTTCGCGTTCCGCGAAGGTCTGGCGGTGTGGCCCTCCACATTCTTCCTCTTTATTCTTTCCGCGGCGGCGGTGGGACCGAGCTTCATCCTGCTGACCACCTGGCTGGTGGAAAAACTGTCGCGCAAGCGGCTGGTGAGGCCCACCGTGTTCCGCCGGCTGGCGCGCATCTCGGGCCTGCTGCTGGCCGTGTATGTGCTGGCCAAGGCGGTGGATACGCTGGTCTGGATCAATCGCACTTCGCCCGGGACCGGTTTCCAGGCCTGGCAGTACTACAGTTGGAAACCGTTCGGCACCTGGATCCTGTTCGCCGAAATCGTTGTTTTCGGTTTGCTGCCCGCGTTGGTGATGTTGACGCCGCGGCTGCGCGCGCACACCGGTTGGCTGGTGACGGCGGCGGCCATGGCTTGCTGCGGCGTGGCGCTCAACCGTTTCGTGATGACGGTGCAGACGCTGGCGCTGCCCACGCTTTCGTTCGATCCCTACCTCTCTTATTATCCGAGCTGGCAGGAAGTCGGGACCTTCCTGGCGGTGGTGGCGTATGGGGTTTTGGTTTATTCATTTTCGTTCCGCTACTTCAACCTGTTCCCGGAAGAGCGTGAACTGAGACTCGAAGCGGCCGCGCAGGAAGAAGAAGAACTCGCGCTGGCCGGGAGGTATTAGAACAGTGTTGCCGTGGATTTATGGGTTCAACTGGAATGCCGGTCACATCATCTTCCTGGGCGCTTTCTACATGGTGCTGGCGGCGCTGGTGGCGACGGTGGCCTCGGCGGCCATTCGCTCAAGGCGCGCCCTGCGCATGGACCAGGCGGAAGCGATCCGCTGGCATTCCGATTTTGAAAGCATGCCCGCTTGCGACCAGGTGTGCCGCCACGTGCTGACCGGCGAGTTCCAGAGTCGGCAATGCCCGCACGCCTTCGATTGCCGGGAATGCGAAACGCACGCCAAACTCATCCAGTGCCATCCGCTGCCTCGCGTCGAGGAGCCGGAAGAAGATGTTTTCGGCATGGCGTTTCCGTTGGACCGTTTCTACCATCGCGGCCATACCTGGGCGCGGCTGGAGAAAGATGGAACGGTGCTGGTGGGGCTGGACGAACTGGGCGCGCGTCTGCTCGGCCGGCCGGATGCGCTGGTACTGCCGAAACCCGGTGACCGCGTCCACGCCAATGGCGCCGCGTTTCATGCCCGCCGCCGCGACGCCGAAGTGCGCGTGGTATCCCCGGTGGATGGCGAAGTGGTGGAAACCGGCAGCGCGGAGCGCGGCTGGTACCTGCGCGTGAAACCAACCAGCAACGACGCGAAGACTTTCCGCCACCTGCTGCGCGGAGCCGAAATCAAACCCTGGATCCAGCGCGAAATGGAGCGCCTGCAACTGGCGCTCACCGCCGAAGGCGCAGCTCCCGCGCTCGCCGATGGCGGCGTCCCGGTCTCCGACATCGCCGCCGCCTATCCCGCCGCCGATTGGGACGCAGTCTGCGGCGAAATGTTCCTCGAAGGCTAAGGCCGTAGGGGCCGGTACGCCCGGCCCGGTTTTCCGCGAAGCGCTCGGCTGCCGCTAGGAACTCAGAAGGTGTAAATGAACGCGCCCGCAGGCGGGCGTTGGCAAGCGAAAGCATGTCCCACCAACGGCGAGAAAATTGCATAAAATGATGGAGTAATGAGAACTCCAACTACGCGCCGCGGGTTTCTGGGCGCGGCCGGCCTGGCGGGTCTGGGCGCCGTGGCCGCTCCCGCCGCTTCGGCCCGCGTCGAACCCAGGCCCTGGGAAATCAAGCTTGGCATCGCCACTTACAGCTTCCGCAAGTTCGACCGGGCCAAGGTGATCGAGATGATCCGGCAGGTGCACACCCCCTGGATCAGCGTCAAGAACACCCCGCAGCAACTGGCCACCGACAGCACGCCGGAACAGGCGCGCGAAGCGCGACAAGCGTTCGATGCCGCCGGGCTCAAGGTGATGAGCATCGGCAACATCGACATGACCAAGGCCAACACGGCCGGCGATTTGCGGCCGCTGTTCGAGCTGGCGAAGAACTTCGGCGCGCCGATGATGGTCTGCGCTCCCACGCAAGCCAACCTCAAGGCCGTCGAGCAGATGGTCCGCGAATACGACATTCGCATTGCCATCCACAACCATGGACCGGAGGACCGGCATTTCCCCAGCGCGCAGTCTGTGCTGGAGGCGGTGAGCGGTCTCGACCCGCGCTGCGGCCTGTGCATGGATGTCGGGCACGCGTATCGCGCGGTCCGCATGCCCCGCTTGCTGGCGGCGGAGGCCGCGCGGAAGGGCGATCGAGCCAACACATCCAACTCGGAAATCGTCGGCGCCTTGGAGGACGCGGTTGCCGCGCGATCGGGCAAGACCACCTATGCCGACGATCCGCTGAATATCATCGCACCGGCCGGCTCCCGCCTGTTCGATATGCACATCAAAGATCTGAAAGATTTGACCGACAAGGACAGCCAGTGCGACGTGGGCGACGGCCAGATACCGGTGCCGGACATTTTTCGGGAACTCAAGAAGATCCGCTATCAGGGCTGCGTGAACCTGGAATACGAAATCAACGCCGACGACCCGCTGCCCGGCGTCGAGCGCTCGTTCCGCTACATGCGCGGCGTGCTGGCCGGGCTTGCAGGCGCATAATCCACGCTATGCACAACATCGTGATCGGAACCAAAGCGGAAAAGCGCGTGCTGGTGACGGCGGAAAACGCCATCAGCTTTCTCGGCGCGGAGGGTCCCCGCGTCTTGGCGACTCCCAACATGATCGGCCTGATGGAGCGCGCCTGCCGCGACACGGTGCTGCCGCAACTCGAAACGGGATACGACACGGTGGGAACCCACGTGAACGTCTTCCATCTGGCCGCCGCGCCCATCGGCGCGACGGTGAACATCACGGCGGAAATCACCGAGGTGGTGGAGCGCCGCGTCAAGTTCCGCGTGGAAGCCTGGGACGCAAAGGAAAAGATCGGCGAGGGCACGCACGAGCGCGCCATCATCAACGTGGCCAAATTCGCTGCGCGGATGGCGGAAAAGCAAACGCCGGGGTAGCCGGGCTCCAGAGTGTCGCGCAGAAGAGAAGAAATGTCGAGACGACTCTCGACACAGCAGGCGGGATTGCCCGCGCCACGGCGTTACCAGTTGAAAATCGAAGGCACCGGGCGGAAACTTCCGGGGGCGGGTTGCTGGACCGGCACTACGTCCTTCACGCCGCCGGTCTGCTGGTGGTAAAACGCCAGCAAGATGGATTCATCGTAGTCGATGGCGCGGGCATACTGGCGTATGTAGCTGGTGTTGTATATGCCGCCGGGCAGCCGGCGAAAATCGCCCTGCTCAATGGCTTCGAGTGACCTGACGCCGATCTTGGTCAATTCGGCAATCTGTTGGAGCGAGATGCCCCGGTTACGGCGGATCTCCGCAAGTCCTAGCACGCTATCATTATTGTTCATCGCACACGCCTCAGCCCGTCGCACCATAAACCGGTACTGTGACCCAATTTTCGCCTCGAAAGAAACAACACTATAACATCAACCTCCGGCTCTGATAAACTCTTTTTTCATGGACATATGCCGGCGAACCTTCACTGTCTCGATGATGGGCGGTATGTCGCTCAAAACTTGGGGCTTAACGCCGCGGCCCAACTTGTTCGTATTGGTTTTGATCGAGCTTTTGCGGCCGGATTTCCTGGAAACCGCGTGGGGTAAACTAACCAATGGTGGGTTCCGGAAGCTATTAACTTCCGGCGCGTATTTTCCAGACTGCCGGCACCTGGCCAGCACATTTCCAGCGACCACGCTGGCGACGCTGGCCACCGGCGCATGGCCCGCCGAGCATGGTATCGTGGCCGACTCCTGGTGGGATCACCGTTGGCGGCAAACGGTGAAAGCCTCCGAAGAAGAACTGCTGGCGACCACCGTGGCCGGGCAGATCGCAGCCGAGGCCGGTACTCGAGTCTACGTGGTCGCCCCGGACGCGGCTCAAGCCGGCTTGGTCGCTTCGCACCCGGCGGCGCGGCTGTTCTGGCAGAATCGGGAGGGCCGATTCAACACGCTGGGCACTGCGCCGGACTGGCTGAGCCCATTCAACACGCAACGGCCGATTGACGCGCTGCACGGCGCCGGGTGGCTGGCGGCCGGGGCGCCGGCCGGATCGAAGCCGCTGCGCGAGCTCACCTATAATGCGGCCCATCCAAAGGTTTTCGACGAGTTGTACCAGTCTTCGCCGTTCGCGGCGGCGGCACAATTCGAGTTCTTGCGCGAGTTGGCAACCAACGAACGGCTCGGGCAGTCGGGCAGTTTCGATTTCGTCTGTTTGGTGGTCTCCGCACCCGCCCGGCTGGGATTCGAGACCGGCGCCTTCTCGCCGCTGATGCAGCAGATGACGCTCCAGCTCGACCTGCAGATGGAATCGCTACTGACCCAGTTGCGGCGAACGCTGGGCGACAAGGGATTCGATCTCGCCTTGGCCGGTTGCCATGGAGCACCCCCCGCGCCCAGCCCCAGCGCCCGCTCCCGCATGGCCGTGGAGGGTGAGAGTGTGGCGCAGGCCGTGGAGAGCGCCTTGCGCGACCGCAATCTCGGACACGTGCAGAAATATCTCTACCCGTTCCTGTACCTGGACGGCGGAACGGCGCGCGACCTGGAACCGCTGCGGCAAGCCGCTGCGGCCGCGGCTCTCGAACACCCCGCCGTCGCCGGATACTATACCGCCGGCGGCGCCTGTTCCAGCCGCGACGAATGGGAGCGCCGCTTCCGTAACAGCTTCCACCTCAGGCGCTGCGGCGACGTTATGCTGTCCTACCGGCCGGAATACGTGGAAGACTATGGCCAGGGGCGCGGCATCTCCTATGGCTCGCTGTACAACTACGACACCAGCGTGCCGCTTTGCTTTTACGGCTCGCGGTTTCGCAGCGGGTCGTTTGAATCGCCTGTGGAGGCGGTGGACCTGGCTCCCACGCTGGCCCGCGCTTGTGGCGTTGCACCGCCTTCTTCATCGACGGGCCGCGTGCTGGCGGAGGCGCTAGCGGAATGAGCGTCGCCCGAGACCCCGCGCTCTCGACCAGCCTGTGCGCTATCCCGCTGCGCAATCCGATCATCGCCGCCTCCGGCACTTTCGCGTACGGCGTGGAGTTCGCTTCGCTGCTGGATCTCAACGCGCTCGGCGGACTGGTAGTGAAGGGGCTATCGCGAGAGCCCATCGAGGGCAATCCGCCGCCGCGCGTTGTGGAAGCCCAATGCGGCATGATCAATTCCATCGGGCTGCAGAATATCGGGGTCCACGCTTTTGTCGAGGACAAGCTGCCGTTGCTGGCCCGGCTCACCACGCCTGTGTTCGTCAATGTCTTCGGCTTCACCTGCGAGGATTACGCCGAAGTGGTGCGGGTGCTGGAGGATTACCCCGGTGTTGCCGGCTACGAGTTGAATGTCTCCTGCCCCAACACGAAACACGGCGGGATCTACTTTTCGAGCGACCCAGCGCTGCTCGGCGAAGTGGTGACGGCGGCCAGGCGTGTGGCGCGCCGGCCCCTTATCGTCAAGCTCTCACCCAACGTGAGCGCCATCGAACCTTTCGCGCAGGCCGCCGAAGCCGCCGGCGCGGACGCCATTTCGCTGGTCAACACTTTCGTGGCTCTGGCCATCGACGCGCGTACGCGCCGGTCGCGTATCGGCGCCGGTTTCGGCGGGCTCTCCGGCCCGGCCATCAAACCGATCGCGCTGCGGCTGGTCTATCAGGCGGCCCAGGCGGTGCGCATTCCGGTGGTGGGGATGGGCGGCATCGCGACCGGCGTCGACGCGGCTGAGTTTCTCATCGCCGGCGCTACCGCCGTCGAGGTTGGAACCGCAACCTTCTGGGATCCCCAGTCCCCCATCCGCATCGCCCGCGAATTGACAGGCTTCCTGCGCCGCGAAGGCATCTCCGATGTGTCGCGGATCGTTCGCACGCTAGAGCTGTAAGCCGCTTAGAATAAGCAATCATAAAACGACCAGTACAGAAAGTACCGGACAAAAAAGCTCTGAATAGTAACCTTGGCCATTGGCCTGGCGCCTTAACACGCAGAAGCGCAATCTAACCCAGAAGGTTGGACGTAAGACAAAAACATCTTGTGCGCCAAGTGTTTTATCGAGCCACAGGATCATCAGTCTCGAGGAAAACTCTAGAACTATGACGAAAAAATCGCTGTTCTTGGTCGTGTTCGTGTCTGTTTGCAGCCTTGCCCTGGCGGGCACGAAGAGTTATGCCATTGTTTTCGATCAGCCCGCAGCCGTCGGCGCCTTGCAGTTGGCTCCCGGCCAGTACAAGCTGACCGTGGAAAACGGCACCGCAACTTTTACCGACGTCCGCACCAAGAAGTCGGTGTCGGCGCCGGTCAAGTTGGAAACGGCAAATCAGAAGTTTGCCAGTACGGCGGTCGACACCGTCGTCGACGGCAAGACCGAGCGCGTGTCGGCCATCCAGTTGGGTGGTTCCACCACCAAGCTTAGGTTCGGCACCGCAGCCGCCGCGCATAGTGGCATATAATTGCACTCCTGACGCGGCAGGTTCGAAGCTCGAAGCCTGCTCCGCCGTCTTCTCAGCCGGTACGGCCACGTCGCCCGTGAACTGACCGGCTTCCTGCGTCGCGGAGGCATCCCCGATGTGTCGGGGATCGTTCGCACGCTGGAGCTGTAGGATCCGGGCACGCCGATCCTTCCTAATTCAATTACAAAGCGGCGAGTATGAAATAACCCGAATAAGATCCTTGGATTGAAACTTCGGGCGCTGGCGTGGCGTCCTATAGGCAGAAACCGCAACCTACCCGAAGGGTTGGACGCAAGACAAAAACATCTTGTGCGCCCAGTATTGCCACAGGAACTAAACCTCAAGGAAACTCTCGGATATGACGAAAAAAACGCTGTTGTTGGTTGGATTTGTGTCTGCTTGCAGCTTGGCTCTGGCGGGCACGAAGAGCTATAACGTTGTTTTCGATCAGCAAGCCGTCGTCGGCACCCTGCAGTTGGCTCCCGGCGAATACAGGCTCAAAGTCGAAAATGGCACCGCGACCTTTACCGACGTCCGCACCAGTAAGTCGGTGACGGCGCCCGCCAAGGTGGAAACTGTCACCACGAAGTTCGCCCACACGGCGGTCGATGCTTTCCGCGAAGGTAAGACGGATCGCGTTGCCGCCATCCAGTTGGGCGGCTCGACCACCAAGGTCGAGTTCAGCACCGAAGCCGCGCAGAGCGGCATGTAGTTACGAGACTTGCGGGGCAGGTCCGCGGCCTGCCCTGCAGTTTTGACGTCCTTCCTTTTTTCCGGCTTGCCCTTTGTTTTCTCGATCCAGCGCGACTTGCGCTACGCTTCTCTCGCGCGCCCCCCCGCACACAGCACGCGGCCCATCATGGCGCGCGTGCTATCATTGGTTCGGAAGACCTTGCTGGAGGAATCGGCATGATTTTTGGAAACTTCAGCCCCCAGGAATTTATTTTGATCTTCCTGGTGGCGCTCATCCTGTTCGGTCCAAAGAAACTTCCTGAGATCGGACGAAAGGTCGGCAAGGCATTGACCGAATTCCGGCGCGCCTCCAACGAATTGAAGGCGACCTTTGACCGCGAAATGAAAAACCTGGAGGCTGAAACGGGAATCAAGGAGGTGGTCAATCAGTATCAGTATGATACTTACAATTATGACTACTCTTCCTACGACACAACCTATGATGGCGCGTACGTCGCCCCGTCTTTAGAGCCAGCCGCCGACCCGTCCACTGCAAGCGCATCCGCAACTGAGGGCGCTGAATCACCCGTAGTTGTCGCACCGGAAGGAACGATCGCCCACGATCCGGCGACGGAACATGTGGGGCTGAGTTCCGGCCCCGCGGCTATAGCCGCCGGCGATCATTCTCCAACTCCGGCTGCGACAAACGCGGAACAGCAAGCGTAGCGAATGGATTCGTCCGAAGAACAAATGGGGGGCGCCAAGCCCCCGCGCGGCTCTATGCCTGCCGGCGAAGGCGCGCTCGCGAGAGCCAGGCGGCGGATGGGGGGCGGGCCGCCTCCGCCGCCGGGCGGCGAAGAAGAAGAAGGCATGTTGCGCATGTCCTTCCTCGAACACCTTGAGGAACTGCGCAAGCGCATCATCTCCGCGCTGGTCGGCGCCGCCGTCGCATTTTGCGTGAGCTTCTCGTTCTCCGGCCCATTATGGAACATCATCAAGCAACCCGCCGTGACCGCGCTGAAGTCGCTCGGCTACGAGCCGCGCCTGGTGCAGATCACGCCCATGGAAACCATCAACATCATCTGGTTCAAGCTGCCTCTGGTGTGCGCCATTTTCCTTGCGTCGCCGTGGGTGGTTTACCAGGTGTGGGCCTTCATCTCTCCCGGGCTGTACCGCAAGGAGCGCCGATGGGCGGTGCCGTTCATCGTGTCCTCCGCGGGGCTGTTCATCCTGGGCGGCCTGTTCGCCTATTTCGTCGCGTTTCGAGTAGCCCTCAAGTTTCTGTTGGGAATGGGCCATGGCATGGACATCGTTCCCTTCGTGTCAGTCAGCGAGTATTTCGCCATGTTTGTCAACGTGGTGTTGGGAATCGGTTTGGTGTTCGAACTTCCTGTAGTTATATTTTTCCTAACACTACTGCGAATTGTCAGTCCTTCATTCCTAATCAAACATAGCCGTTACGCCATCCTGTTAATTTTCATCCTTGCCGCCATTGTCACTCCAGCCCCGGATGCATTCAACATGCTGCTGTTTGCGCTACCCATGTGCCTGTTGTTTTACGTGGGAGTCTTCGCAGCGTACATACTCACGCTGCACCGCGAGAACCGGCGATTCCCGTGGAAAACCGTCAGTATAATCGTCATAGCTGTACTATTGCTACTGGGAGTTGGGCTGTATATAGCCATTACTCAGCACGCCCTCAAAATAGTACCGCATTGGCCTTTCCTGCTCCGTTAATAACCATCGGCTATAGCAAAGTGCGCAACCACTGATGTAACATCGAGTAATCGTTAGGGTTACCGCAGAGTGCGGCATTTAGTGCAATGGATTTATCTAAGGCTCTTGAGGACTTATACGCTGAGAAGGAAAAGTTGGAGCGCGCGATTGCCTCGTTAGAGGCACTGCAGCGCGCCGGTGGCGAATTACCCCGGCTTCCCAACAGCGGCAAACGCCGTGGTCGCAAGTCAATGAACTTGCAAGAGCGCGCGGAGGTGTCCGAGCGCATGAAAAAGTATTGGGCGAACCGCCGCAAACACAAGACGTAGTCCAGGCATCGGGAAGAGTTCGGTTCGTGCCCTTCGATGCCAGCGCTCAGCTCCCGTCGCCCACAGCGTTGCGCAAGCGCATTGCGGACGATTTGGTATCATAGTGAACGGAAGTCACGTTCGTGGGCGACTAGCTCAGTTGGGAGAGCGCTGCGTTCGCAATGCAGAGGTCGGGGGTTCGAGCCCCCCGTCGTCCACCACATTCTCCCCATTCTTCAGCGGCCAGGACAAAAGATTCGGTTCTATCGAAAGGACCGCTCCCTGTGGTCGCGGCTCCGTTCGGAGCGGGACAGAGGCGTGAGTTGACTCACGCCCGCTCGCGACGCTACAGTAAGAGTGTCCTTCTTCGCTTGATCCGCCAGTCCCCATCGTCTAGCCCGGCCTAGGACATCGCCCTTTCACGGCGGTAACGGGGGTTCGAATCCCCCTGGGGACGCCATCTCGGCAGATCCCCGTCACGTTCCACGGATCCGGCTACTCGCTGTGCAGCGCCTCCATCGGATCGATACGCGTTGCGCGCCGCGCCGGAACGTAGTTCGCGATCAGCGCCACCGCAAGGAGCAACGCGGCGACTCCAGCCATTACGGCGGGATCGAGCGGCTCCACGCCGTAGAACAGCGCTCGCAGGCCCGATGCCAGCGCGGCGGCGCCGGCCATTCCGGTCACCAGACCAATCAGCGCGGTCTTGACACCGCTCCGCACTACCAGCGCCTTGAGTTGCCCAGGCGTAGAGCCAAGCGCCATACGAAGTCCGAATTCGCGCATCCGCTGGGCAACGGCATAGGAAACAACTCCATGGATCCCGAGCGCGGCCAATAGCATCGAGATGCCCGCGAAAACCGCCAGCAGTATGGTCGATATGCGAGGCGCCGTTCCGGCCAGCGACAGATACTCGCCCATACTGCGGATCTGAAACACCGGCTGGCCCCGATCCACCGACCACACGGCCTCTTTCACGGCTCGCACCACGGTCTCGGTCTCCATCGTCGTGAGCACAGCCAGCGCCATGGCCTTATCCGGCATCTGATCGTAGGGCGCGTAGATGGTGGGCTCGGGCTGTTTTTCCAAGCCATAATGATGCACCTGGCCCACAATGCCGACGACTTCCCGGAATTCACCCCACAACCGCATGCGCTGGCCGATCGGATTCTCATTCGGCCAATACTGGCGCGCCAGTGTTTCGTCAATCAGAATCACCGGCGGAGCGTCGCGTCGATCGCGATCGGAAACCAGTCTCCCCCGCAGCAGCGCGATTCCCATGGTGTCGAAATACCGCGGACTGACTCGCCGGAAGTCGGCCACCAGCCATTGCCCCGGCGGCAGGGGGCGCCTTTCGATCGCGAAGTACTCCCGGTTGTTTTGTTGACCGAGCGGAAGCACATCGGTAAGTCCGGCGGATTGGATGCCGGGTATCTGTTCCACTTTGTCGAGCACGCGCCGATAGAAGTCGGCTTGTTCGCGATCGCTCTTGTAGAGATTGTCAGTGGGCAGGCGCATGCGAAATGTCAGGACATGATCGGGCCGTATCCCCGGATTCACGTGTTGCAGATTCACGAAGCTCTTCATGGCGAGTCCGGCGCCGATCAATAACATAGTGGCGAGAGCGACCTCTCCAGCCACCAGGAAACTCCACACACCCGTCCGGCCAGGCGATGGTGCGGACGTCCGGCCGCCTGCCTTCAGCGCGTCATTCACGTTGGCGCGGGCGACATAGAGCGCGGGAATCAGCCCGAAAATCAGCGCGGCCCCGGTTGAGATCAGCAGCGCGAAGGCGAGCGCGCGGATATCCACGCTAATCACCGGCCGCACAATCTCAGCTCCGGCCTCCGCCATCGGAAGCGTGCCGGGCAGCGCCGCGCTCAGAAGGCCGACACCCCAGACGGCGAAGAAGACTCCCAGCGCGCCTCCAACAAGGCTGAGCAGCAGGCTCTCGCTCAGGATTTGCGCCATCAGACGGCCGCGCCGCGCGCCCAATGCCGCGCGAATCGCCATCTCCTTGCGCCGGCCCGTGACGCGCGCCAGCAGGAGGCTCGCCACGTTCACGCAGGCCAGCAGCAGCAGCAGCCCCACCGCTCCCAGGAGCAACAGGAACGCGGGCCGAATGTACTCGAAGAGCGCCTGTTTCATCCCCACCACGGCCACATCCCAGCCCGCCAGTCCGGGAGTCTGCGCATCGATGCGGCACGCGATGGTGCTCAACTCGGCCTGCGCCTGGGTGAACGTGATGCCCGGCTTCAGGCGGGCGATAAGACCGAACTCGTGCGACACGCGGCTCTTGGCGCGCAGTTGCGCGATTGGCCATGGCACGTAAATGTCGCTGGGCAGCGGCTGCCAAAAGTCCGGAGCGAGCACGCCGATCACGGTGTACGGCTCGCTATTCAGGATAAAGGTACGGCCGATGACGCGCGGGTCGGCGCCGAAGCGGTGTTTCCAATAACCGTTGGTGAGCACGGCGACCGGGTAGCGCGCTTGACCTGCGCCCTCCGCCGCCGTAAAGCCGCGTCCTAGAACGGTGCGGGCACCGAGCATCGACAGAAAATTCGTGGTCACGCGCAGACCGGTCACCTGCTCGGGCTCGCCCTCACCGGTCACCGTGCCGGTGCCCACTTCGAGCAGCGACATGTCCTCGAAGGACTGACTCTGCTCCTTCCAGTCGAGGAAATTCGGCGCGGACGGCCCTTCGCGTTTGACCCCGTCCTTCAGATCCGTCTCCCAGATCAGCGCGAGGCGATCGGCGCCGGGGTACGGCAACGGCCGCAGCACTACCGAATTGACGACGCTGAAGATAGCGGTATTCGCTCCGATGCCGAGCGCGAGGACGAGCAGGGCCACGATGGTGAAGCCGGGCGCCTTGCGCAATGTGCGCAAGGAGTAGCAAAAATCCCTCAGGAGAGTGAGCATCTGCCGATCAGCAGTGCAATCGCCGATCCGTTCGGGGGACTCGCGCAAGTGATTGAAGGCATTGACCGACGCGCGGATCGTGTCAAGCGCGAGTGTCCGTTTCCGGGAATTCGCTGGTTGGACTTTCGCGCGGCGGGCAAGCCGGCTAGGTCTTCGACCGGCAGATTCGGTTCTATCGAAACGACCGCTCCCTATGGTCGCGGCTCCGTTCGGACGCGGCGGGCGAGCCGGCTAGTAGCGGGCAGCCACGGGAATGGTGCCGGTGGCTTCGATTACAGCCTCTTCGATCAAGCGCGCCACCAGCGCCGGCGCCTGGGCCCCGTCCACGGTGTGGACACGCGCATACCCGTACCATTCGAGAATCGGACCGGTGAGCCGGCTGTAGGCATATAGCCGGTCGCGGATGACCGATTCCTGATCGTCCTCGCGGGTGAGCAGCCCCGAACCATCGTCGTCACAATAACCGGCGGTGCGCGGCCGTTGCGACTGCAGGTTATAGATCTTCAGGCACTTGGGGCACTGGCGGCGGGCCGTCAAACGCGCCACCAGAGTGCTGTCCGGCACGTCGAGGTGGATCACCACCGGCTCAGGCAGGCCGCGCTCGGCCAACAGCTTCGCGAAGTTCTGCGCCTGCGGCACGGTGCGCGGGTAGCCATCCAGCAGGAAGCCGTTCTTGCAGTCCGGCCGCGAAATGCGGCTGGCTACGATGCCGTTGACAATGTCGTCGCCCACCAGGCCGCCGGCCTGCATGATGGCGCTGGCCTGCTTGCCCAATTCCGTTCCCGCCTTACATTCGGCGCGGAACATTTCACCAGTGGAGATGGCGGGAATGCGGAATTTTTCAGCAAGCGAAGTCGCTTGCGTGCCTTTACCACAGCCCGGCGGCCCAAAAAGCAGCAGAATCACGACACCCTCCAGAACGCTATTTTAACATAATCGGGTCTGAAGCTATCTAATTGGGTTGAATCCTTCCGTCGGGGCGGAGGCGGAGCTTGAGGCCGCGCCATTCCACCGTCTCGCCGAAAAGTCCGGCGACCCAGATTGCGAAACCGAGCAGATCGCGGAAGGGGATGAGCGCCGAACTGCGGGCCGCATTGCTATCTTCCAGAACTTCGACCGCGACCCAAGTGCCCGCGGCGATGCGCAGCGCCAGGGCCGGAATGGCGGCCCACCATGCGCCGGCCAACAGTGCCACCAGGCTCCACAAGGTGGCGTGGGTGACGATCGAGCCGCAGTAGCCGGAAAACCGCGAGACGCGGATGGTGCGCGCCCAGCGCAACTGGTGCCGCCAGACATCGAGCCACGAACCGGCGCCCAGGTTGGTTTCCACCACCACGTCCGCGAACGCGATGTGCAGCCCGAGTTGGTGGATGTGGCGGCCGAGCTGGTAATCGTCGGCCAGGTAATCGAAGATGGTCTCAAAGCCGCCGATATCGCGCAGCGTCCCGGCGCGGAAGGCCATCGTGGAACCGAGAGCGAATTCGGCCACACCCAAAAGCCGCGCCACCAGGACGCTGGGAGCGAAATCGGTAGCGATGCCGAGGGCCTCCATGCGGGTTGCCGCGGAGCCGCCGTGCGCGCGATAGAGACACGTCACCAGCCCGGTTCCGGCATCGGCAAGCGGCGCCACCACGTCGTCGAGATAACCGGGCGGAACGAAAATGTCGCCGTCGTTCACCAGCAGAACCTCATGGCGGGCCTGGCGCGCCAGTTCCGCCAGTACGCCCGCTTTGGCATTCGGCGCCGTGGTGGAAACCCGGGTGATGGAAATCGGCAGGTTGGGGAACTCGCGCTGCAAGCTCTCGATGTCTTCGATCGCCGGGTCGGCGGGATCGCTGACGCCGAACAGAATTTCGAACTCGGGATAGTGCTGCGCCGCGTGGGATCGTATGCAGGCGTAAAAGCCAGGGTCGCGGCCGTGAATGGGCTTGAGAATGGAGATGGGGGGCGCATACGGCGTACGCTGCCGCGGTGCCGGCCCGCTCCACCGCGCTGCGGCGATCAGCGCCAGCAGATAGTAGGCGGCCGCCGCCAGCGCCGGAAGCGCAAGCAGGATCACAGCGAAACCAGCGCCACGCCGCAGAGGACGACGGCCGCGCCGGCCCAGCGCAGCCAGTTGACGCGCTCCTTCAAAACGTACTTGGCCAAAGCCGTTTCGACAACGTAGGTGACCGCGGTGACCGGGACGGCGAAACTGAGGTCTGTGAACGACAGCAGCCCGAGGTAGGCAAAGAACGAAACCGCCATCGCGACCACCGAGCCGATGACGATGCTGTTGCGCGCCAGCGTGCTCGCCGCGCGGCCGAGAGCGCCGGGCCGGAAGTCGCGAATCTCCCCATGCCGCCGCATGCCGATGGCCTGCAGCACCTCACCCACGCTGGTGGCGGCCACGATAATGGCAATCAGCAGCCACTTCATGAGGGTCCACCAGAATTCCCGCGAAAGGTCTGCGGCGCACTGCCGCCCCCCACCAGCGCCACGCCGGCCACGATCAACAAAATGCCGGCCCAGCGCTGACGGGTGATCCGTTCATCGAGCAGCCAGCGCCCGACAAACGCCACCAGCACATAGCCGAGTGACGTCGCGGGCAGCACGTAGCTCAAGTCCGCCCAGCTCAGCAGCGTCATGCGCGAGAGCAGCCACACCACCAGCAACGTTACGCCCAGCGCTACCCAAGGCCGGAACAGCACCGTGAGGTAGGAGAGCGGCGAGGGGAGTTCGGCCGGCATGCCGCGTTTGAGAAAGAAATTGCCGAAGACCTGGGTCAGCACTACGATAGCGGCGCAGGCCCAGGTCTTGCTGCGCAACCGCGCGTTTTCCGAGGTCATCGAATGGGTTAATCGCCGGAAGAAACCGGCGCCGGTGCCGCGGCGGCCTTGTGGCCCGCCACAAACTTCTTGCGCTTGGAGCGAAGCGCCATGTATTCGCGTGCTTCCTTGGTCAACCGCCGCCGCTCGCTCGAATTGAAGATGGCCTTCCTGACGATGCGCCAGATCACGCGCGTGCGGAAGAAGTACTCGCCGTAGAAGCGCTCCACCCACTCCACCAGCTCGGCGCGGTCCAGACCCGGGTAGATCACGACCGGCAATTGGTGGCCGGCTTCATCGGTCAGAGCATCGATGGTGAGCAGATCGTTCTTCTTGGCGTAATCGTAAAACTCGGTGCCTGGATAGGGATGGGCGATCGAGACCTGGATGGTGTCCGTGTCCATCCGCTTGGCGAAATCGATGGTCTTGCGGATCGTGTCCCGCGTTTCGCCGGGCAGGCCGATGATGAAATCGCCGTGGATCGTCAGGCCTAGCTTCTTGCAGTTGGCGGTGAAGCGCTCGGCCATATCGATGGTGGCGCCCTTCTTGATGTTCTTCAGGATCTGCTGGTCGCCCGATTCGTAGCCCACAATCAGCAGCCGGCAGCCGGCTTCCTTCATCGCCTTCAGCGTGTCGTAATCGGTGGTGACGCGCGACGTGCAGGACCAGGTGAACTTCAGCGGCTTCAGCTTCTTGCACAACTCGATGGTGCGGTCCTTGCGGTAGTTGAAGGTATCGTCGTCGAAGAAGATTTCCTTGATATTGGGGAACTGCTCGAGCGCGTAGCGGGCTTCCGCGGCCACGTCGTCGGCCGAGCGCAGCCGCCAGCGGTGGCCGGAATGCGTCTGCGGCCACAGGCAGAAGGTGCACAGCGCCGGGCAGCCGCGGCTGGTGTAGAACGAGATGAAAGGGTTGAGCAGGAACGGGACGTTGTACCGCGTGATGTCGAGATCGCGCTTGTAGGTCTTGGTTACCCAGGGCAGCGCATCCAGATCCTCAATCGCCGGGCCCTCGGGATTGTTGACGATGTCACCGTTGCGGCGGAAGCTCACGCCCGGCAACTCGGCCAGCGGTTTTCCCTTGGCGTAATCCGCGATCTGGTAATCGAACTCGCGGCGCACAACGAAATCGATCGCGGTGGTGGAGCGCAGCGTTTTTTCCGGCTCGATGGTGACCGGCGGGCCGACGAACGCCACCCGCAGCTTCGGGTTCGCGTCCTTCATCATCTCCGCCATCTTGATGTCCACCTGCAAGCCCGGCGAGGAAGTGTAGAGCACCAGCAGTTCGAAATCCTTCGCCATCTCGACGGTTTGCGGGATGGAAATCTTGTGCGGCGGCGCATCCAGCACCTTGCTGTCCGCCAGCATGCCGGCGGGATAGCAAAGCCACACGGGATACCAGTAGGATTCAATCTCGCGCGAGGCCGGCCAGCGAGAGCCGGCGCCTCCATCGAATCCTTCAAAGGACGGCGGATTCAGAAATAGCGTTCGCATGCATTCCCCCCACCCGGCGCTTGCCGCCGGTTACCGTGCTTCGTCGACCGCATCGGTTTCATCCAATGCGTAGTTGCTGTAATCGATGGTCAGCTCCGCGCGCCCCACCAGTCGCGTGTCCACCACGCTTTCCATCCGCAGCGGCACGGACTGGCCGTCGCGGATTTCGTATTTTCGCGTGAAGGCGACCCGCCGCAGGAATAAAGACGGATTCTTGACCAGGTAACCCGATTCCCGCACCTTCAGGTAGCTGGCGGCGTCGATCCACAGATCGCCCTTAAAAAGACCTTCCGTTTTGTGTTTCGGCGCCACCTGGAACCAGTAAACTTCGCGGCCGTCCAGTTCCGAGCGGCCTTTGAAGTGGAAGCGATAATTATCCGGCGTCACCGCCATGGCGGCCTTACGATCCTGCTGCGCCCCGATTTCGGCGGCCAGATAACGGGCAATCAGGTCGCGCTTGACCGTTCCGTCGCCTTCAAACCCAAGCACCTGGTAGGTGATGCGGCCCAGCGTCGAGATGCGGCGCAGGGCGTGCAGCTTGCCGGTCTTGCTGAGTTTCGGCAACGCGCCGTGGATTTCCACTTCCATCGTCGAGGCCCTCGAAGAATCCGCCTGGTTCTGCGCCGCTGCACAATAATTGCGCACGATTGCCTCGGCGCCGTCGGAAGACTCCTCCGCCATCGCCACAGCACCGAGAAAAAGAACAGGTATAAGAACGCAGACCTTCAAATTGGGACCCCGAGTTGGAAAAGACGGAACCCCTTAAGTCTATCAGGGGAGCCAGGATGAGAGCAATCGCATGGCGGTAGGTTCGGTACGGTAGACGACATGGTTATGGTGCTGGAGGCGCCGCCGACACGCTATCCTGAATTCAGGTGCCCAGTCTTTGAGAGGTATCCTTCTTATATTCCGCTGTTTCCTCGACGTGCTGTTTCAAGGCCGGCCGGCGCCCGGCGCCAGGCAGGACACTCCCGCGGAAATCGAGTAAATGCCAATGGAATCTACATACGTTATTGGAATCGATCTCGGCACCACCAACTCGGCGCTGGCATTCGCGGCGATCCGGGCGGACGCCGATCCCTTCGCCCCGGCGAACGTCCAAGTCATGGCGATTCCGCAGCTTACCAATCCCGGCGAAGTGCGCGAGGAGGATCTGCTGCCGTCGTTTCTCTACCTAGCCGGCAGCTCCGACTTTCCGGCTGGATCTCTGGCGCTGCCCTGGGACACGAACCGCGATTTCGTGGTGGGGCAGTTGGCGCAGAAGCGAGGCGCCGAGAATGCCGGCCGGCTGGTGTCATCGGCCAAGAGCTGGCTATCGCATTCCGGTGTGGACCGCACCGCGCCGCTGGTGCCGTTTCGCGCTCCGGAAGGCGTCGAGAAGATTTCGCCCGTCGAGGCCAGCCGGCGCTACCTGGAGCACCTGCGCCAGGCTTGGGACTCGGCGCTTCCGGAGGCTCCATTCGCCGAGCAGCAGGTATTGGTGACGGTGCCGGCATCCTTCGATGCGGTGGCGCGCGAGCTGACGCTCGAAGCCGCCCAACAGGCCGGCTACCGGAATCTCACATTGCTCGAAGAGCCGCAGGCCGCCTTCTATGCCTGGATCGAACGCCATCCCGATTGGCGCGAGCGCGTGCAGGTGGGCGATCTGATCCTGGTGGTGGACATCGGCGGCGGCACCACGGACTTCACTTTGATCGCGATCACCGAGCGCGCCGGCGAACTAACGCTCGATCGCGTGGCCGTGGGCGAGCACATTCTGCTGGGCGGCGACAACATCGACCTGGCGCTGGCGGCCACGGTTTCCCAGCGTCTCGCGGAGAAGGGCACGCGCATCGACAGCCGCCAGTTGCAGACCCTATGGAGCAACTGCCGCATCGCGAAAGAAAAACTGCTGGAGCCCGGCTCCAAGCTCCGCGAGCAGCCGGTGACGATACTCGGTAAAGGCAGTGGCCTGGTGGGCGGCACCATCAAAGCCACCCTGCACCGCGACGACATCGACCGCGTGCTGAGCGAGGGATTCCTGCCCTCGGTCGAAAGCAACGATATGCCGGCACTCGAGCGCCGCGCCGGGCTTCAGGAAATCGGCCTGCCGTATGCCGCCGATCCGGCCATCACACGGCACCTGGCGCGTTTCCTGCGCCAGCCGGCGGCCACCTCCGAACACGGAGCCGTGCGCCGGGGACCGAGCGGCCTTGCTTGCCCCACCCACGTGTTGTTCAATGGCGGCATTCTCAAGGCTGGCCTGGTGCGGGAGCGTCTGCTGTCCACTCTCAATCGCTGGCTTGCCGGGGAGGGTCTGGAACCGGTGAAGGCGCTCAGCGGCGAAGACCTCATGCACGCGGTGGCGCGTGGCGCCGCTTATCATGGCCTGGCGCGGCTCGGGCACGGCGTGCGCATCCGTGGCGGCGTGCCTCGCACCTACTATGTGGGCATCCGGACCGCCATGCCCGCGGCGCCCGGGTTTCCGGCTCCCATCAAGGCGCTCACGGTGGTGCCGTTCGGCATGGAGGAAGGCACCGGCGTGCGTATCCCCGGCCGCGAGTTCGGCCTGGTGGTCGGCGAGCCCGCCGAGTTCCGCTTCTTCACTTCCGCCGCGCGCAAGAACGATCAGCCCGGCGATCTCATCGAAGACTTCAGCGGCGAGATTGAGGAGCTCTCTCCCATGGAAGTCACGTTCGGCGCCGGTGAGGCCTCTTCCGAAGTGGTGCCGGTCTCCTTCGAAACCGTGATCACGGAAACCGGCCTATTGCAGCTCTGGTGCGTGGCCCGCGATAACCGCCGCTGGAAACTCGAGTTCAACGTGCGCGAGCGCGTCGCAGCGGCATGACGGGACTCGACGAGCCGCCCGCTGCCGCAGTGGTGCTACCATGTGGCTTCCTTGGCCGCCGTCATGGACCACATCCTTTCCATTGTCCTGTTCACGCCGCTCGCCGGACTCTTGGTGCTGCTCGCCATTCCGTCGTCGAATGCGCGCGCGGTGAAATGGTGGGCGAACATCGCCGCGTTCCTCGGCTTCGCGGTTTCCCTCCCGCTGGTCTTCCTTTTTGACCGCACAAAGGACTTTCAGTTCGTCGAACAGGCGCCCTGGATTCCCTCCATCGGCGCCACCTACCATTTAGGAATCGACGGCCTCGGCCTGCTGCTGGTCATGCTCACCACGCTGCTGGGCCTGATTTCCATCCTCTCGAGTTGGAGCGCCATTCACGAACGCCTCAAGGAATACTACGCCTTCTTCCTGTTGCTGCAAACCGCCATGCTGGGCGTCTTCATGTCGCTCGATTTCCTGCTCTTTTTTGTTTTCTGGGAAACCGTGCTGGTGCCGATGTACTTCATCATCGCCATCTGGGGCGGCCAGCGCAGGCAGTACGCGGCAATGAAGTTCATCATTTACACGCTGATCGGCAGCGTGCTCATGTTCCTCGGCATTTTGATCCTCTACTTCCAGCACTTCATGCAATTCCGTTCTTACAGTTTCGATATCGTGGAATTGCTGCGCACGCAGGTGCCGGTGACCACCCAGTGGTGGGTGTTCTGGCTGTTCTTCGTGGGTTTCGCCGTCAAAGTTCCCATGTTCCCGTTCCATACCTGGCTGCCGGATGCGCATACGGAAGCGCCCACGGCGGGCTCGGTGATCCTGGCCGCCGTGCTGTTGAAAATGGGGACGTACGGTTTCCTGCGCTTCTCCTTGCCGCTGCTGCCGGACGCGGCCAAGAACCATACCGTGGTTACGGTGATGGCGGTGCTCTCCATCATCGGCATCGTTTACGGCGCGCTGGCTTCGCTGATGCAAAAGGACTGGAAGAAGCTGGTGGCCTATTCTTCGGTGAGCCACCTGGGATTCTGTACCCTCGGCATTTTCGCGCTGAACCCGGCGGGCATTGCGGGCTCCATCATCCAGCAGATCAACCACGGCATTTCCACCGGCATGTTGTTCCTGATTGTGGGCGTGGTCTATGAGCGGCGCCACACCCGCGAGATCGTCCAATATGGCGGCCTGTTCAAGGTGATGCCGATCTTCACGCTCGTCTTCGGCCTGGCGGCGCTCAGTTCGATGGGGATGCCGCCGCTCAACGGCTTCATCGGCGAAATCACCATCCTCGGCGGAGCGTTTCAGGTGTCGCACGTCTGGGCCTTCTGGGGAGTCGTCGGGATCGCTCTCGGCGCGGCGTACCTACTGTGGCTTTTCCAGCGCACCATGCTGGGCGAGGTTGGTGTGAAGAACAGCGCGCTGGCGGATCTGAACTGGCGCGAAATCGCCGTCTTTCTGCCGCTGATCGCCTGGGCGTTCTGGATCGGATTGAACCCGCAGCCGTACTTCCGTGTGCTCGACCGAAGCGTGGCGCAAATCGTCGAGCGCGTGCAACCCAGCTACTACGAAGAGCGGCACCTGCCCAACCCGCTGGGAAATGCGCCGCGCATGACCGCGCACGCGGCCGCACAGCAATGAACAAATGTTGATCGAATAGTCCATGGAAAGCGGAAAGGCGGCCGTCCGGGCTCGTTCAAAACACGAAATGGTCCTGAAAGCAGCGTGGAAGAGCAAGCGAACCCCAACAACGAGGTTTCTCGGATCGCGCTGGTAATGCCCGATCGTCGTGCAGGACTGCCAATTGCGGCGGGTTGCGCACTTGCCGGCGTGGCTGTCCACATACTCACCAGCGGCTCCTACGGTTACTTTCGCGACGAGATGTACTACCTGGCCTGCGGCGATCACCTCGCCTGGGGCTACGTCGATCATGCCCCCCTGATAGCCCTGGTCGCGCGCCTCACTCGCACACTCCTGGGCGACTCCCTACTTGCCATCCGGTTGCTGCCCGCACTGGCGGCCGGCTGCATGATTCTGCTGGCGGGACTGATTACCCGCGAGCTGGGCGGGGGCCGCTTTGCGACGTTCCTGGCCTGTCTCTCGGTGCTGATCGCCCCGGTCTACCTAGCGACCGACACCCTCCTCACCATGAACGCCTTCGAACCGCTGTTCTGGATGGGGTGTGCCTGGGTGCTGCTGCTGGCGATTAATCGCGACCGGCCACAACTGCTGGTCTGGCTGGGCGTGCTGGCTGGGGTCGGCCTTGAGAACAAGCACTCGATGCTCTTCTTCGGCGCGGCTTTGGTAGCCGGACTTCTAGTGAGCGGCGAACGGCGCCTGCTGCTGAATCGCTGGATGTGGATAGGCGCCGCCATTGCCCTGTCTCTGTTCCTGCCGAACCTGATCTGGCAGGCGCGGCACGGCTGGCCGACCATGGTGGACCTGCGCAACGCCCGGTCCAAGAACGTCCCATTGACGACGGCCGAATTCCTGGGTCGCCAGGTACTGGTGATGCTGCCGCCGAGCATCCTGGTCTGGGTGGCTGGTCTCTGGTTCCTGTTGCGAGACGCCGCGGCGAAGCGTTACCGCGCGCTCGGCTGGGCGTTTCTAGTGTTGATGGGAACGATGATCGCGCTTCACGGCAAAGCCTACTACATGGCACCGGCGTACCCGATGTTGTTTGCCGCGGGCGGCGTGTTCTGGGAGAGGCGTGCCACCAGCCGGTGGGTGCGCGTCGCCTTGCCGGCCGTGCTGGTGGTGGTGGGACTGACTACCGCTCCGATGGCGCTGCCGCTTCTGCCGCCGGATGAGCTGGTGCGCTACCAACAGGCGCTCCGCATCCAGCCGCCGCGCGACTATGTCTCCGAAGCCGGCCCCTTGCAGGAGGAGTTCGGCGACATGTTCGGATGGGAGGAGATGGTGCGGGAAGTGGCCGCCGTCTACCACGCCTTGCCGCCCGAGGAGCGAAACCACGCCGCGATCTTTGCCTTGAACTACGGGGAGGCGGGCGCCATCGACTTATTTGGCCCGCGCTACGGATTGCCGAAGGCCATCTGTTCGAACCAGACCTACTTCTACTGGGGACCGCGCCAATACACTGGCGACGTGATGTTGGTGCTGGGGCTTAACGACGCGGTCCTCAACGCGCCCTACAATCGGAAGCGTCTGGAGGCGTCATTTCGCAGTGTCGAGTACGGCCCGCGTGTGGAGCATCCGTATTCGATGACGTGGGAGCATTATCCCATCGTGATCGCGCGCGGGTTGAAGTGGCCGCTGGCGCAGTTGTGGCCAAGGCTGAGATTCTGGAACTGACCGGCGCTCGCCATCCCGCTCGGCGCTCCGCCGTGGGACAACTTGTGCCACGCCCTCTACCGCAGTTGCACCAGGTCCTGAGGCGATGGTGCCACGACTTCCGCCGGCGCCAGATTCTGTTTTCCGCGCCAGAAGTCGATATAGGAAATCTGGTGCACGCAGGCGACCGTGCAGCGCGGAGCGCAGGCTTTGGCGGTGTGGTATTCGCGGGCGATGTCTTCGAGCGTGTATTCCATCAGCGGCTTGGCCGGATAGCCGCGCTGCTGCGAGCAGTAGTGCACCAGGCCGTCCTCGCAGATATAGAGGTAGCGCGCGCCGGCGCGGCAGCGCCAGTCGTTCTCTTTGCCGTGCGCGATGTTGTCCTGGAAATAGTTGATCTGCGCGTAACTGGATTTTTCCATCGCGCGCATGGCCATATAAACTTCGCGCTCCTCGCCGCCCAAGGGGCGGAGCTGGCCGGCGCCGTCGTGAATGATGCCGATGGTGGAAGTGAAACCCAGCTCGATCGCGCGCCGGCCGACCACCGGAGCGTCCTGCGGATTCCGTATGCCGCCGCCCACCACCGAGTTGATGTTGACGTGAAACTCGGCGTGCTCGGCGAGCAGGCACAGCTTGCGGTCCAGCACCTTCAGGCTCTTCTTCGAAACATCGTCCGGCATCACGTTGTCGATGGAGATTTGCAGGTGCTCGAGGCCGGCGCGGTTGAGGCGCTGGATGCGCTCGGCGGTGAGCAGATACCCGTTGGTGATGAGACCGGCGATCATCCCGTGCCGGCGGATGCGCGCGATCAGCAGATCGAGGTCGGGATGCAGCAGCGGCTCGCCGCCGCTGATGGTGACGATGCTGGTTCCCAGCTCGGCCAACCGATCGAGCCGCTGGTACATGATCTCGATCGAGACCGGCTTCGAATGATCGTCGTACTCGTTGCAGTACGTGCAGGAAAGATTGCAGCGCCGCATGGGAATCACGTGCGCCATCACGGGATGGCCGGTCGAGGCCAGCCCTCGGGCGATCATCCGGATCTCACGGGCCCGCAAGTGCGCGCGCTTCCAGGCCTTTCGAAGACGTTTCCCCATGTCCCTCATAGAGTGCAAAGTTGTTTCTATTACAACACAGCTTCGGTAGGGCATGCTCTAGCTTGCCCAACGCCCGCTTGCGGGCGCAATTTTTCACTCTACCGGGTTCATCAGCACGCCGATGCTTTCGATCTCCACTTCCACCACGTCGCCGGGCGTGAGCTTGCGCGTGCTGCCCGGCGTTCCCGTGTAGATCGCATCGCCGGGCTCGAGCGTCACCCATCCGCTGATCCAGCTCACGATGGTCCGGCAGTCGAAAATCAAATCGGCAGTCGTCTGTTTTTGCACCGTTTCGCCGTTCAGCCGCGTTTCGACCTGCAGATTGCCGTAATCGAGGCCCGTGACCAGCGCCGGTCCCAGCGGCGCGAAGGTGTCCGAGCCTTTGGCGCGCCACCATTGCAGGTCCTTGCCGGGTCCGTGCTGCCAGTTGCGGTCGCTGACATCGTTGCCGCAGGTCACGCCAAAGATTCCCGCGCCCGCTTCGTCTGGCGTTGCGTCGCGAAGCCGCCGGCCGATGATGACCACCAGCTCGCCTTCGTAGTGAACGTCGATCGCATCGCGCGGAATGCGGATGGGATCGCCGGGGTTCTGCAGCGCGCTCGCGGGTTTGAAGAAGATCTCCGGATGCGCGAACTGCGGCCGCGCGCCAAGGTGGCTCTTATAGTTCCCGCCCACCGCGAGAATCTTGCCCGGCTGGCACGGGCACAGCAGTTTCACTTCGGCAAGCGGGTGGACAGCGCCGGTCTCGCTGTAGTGGAACGGATCGCCGCGGATCTCGCGAACCGCGCCATCTTCCAGGATGCCGTAGGACACGGCTGAGCGAATGCGATAACGAGCGAAGCGGATCATCGCTCGCTATTGTATGCGATCCGGACGTTCGGATGCGCACTCGGACGGCGTCGCCGCGCCATCGCGGAGGAAACCGCGCGCGCGTCGCGACGGTCGCACACATGGAGTCCACCTCCGATCGGGGTCCCGGTGGACGAGAATGCATTTTTCTCTTGACATTTTTCGCGAACAACCTTATATATGAATCACATTGCGATTTTTTTACGTCGCAAAATTTGATGTTAGGGAGAATCAATCGATGAAGAGCGCAACTAAGAAACCCGCGAAGAAAAAGGCTGCTCCGAAGAAAAAGAAGTAGTCCCGGGTTCGCCCTGAGCAAGGGCGATCAAACAAGTTCCACTCCAAGGCCCCGGTTTTCGGGGCCTTTTTCATTGTTTCAGGCTTCTCCCTCCGGTTCTCCCGCTCCCTCTTTGCGTTGCACCAGCACTCGAAAAGTCTCGCCCATTCCCACCAGCAGCGTCTTCAGTTGCATGCGGCGGCGCACCGCCTCGTCCGCATCGTCCACCTCGAGCACGGACGCGAACCGATCTTCCTCACCGGCGTCCAGCAGCGTTTGCGCCAGGGTTCGAAAGCTGACGCGTCGCAACCCCAACTCCGCTCCGCGCTCCTCGATCGCCGTGAAGTTGACGTGCGCGGTGATGTCGCGCTCGCCCGGATCGGTGAGCACGTCTTCCCGCGCCACGTGCGAGCGGTACCCCATCAACGTGCCCATGGGAAACCGCACGGCTTCGGCACGCGTGTATCCGTAATCCACGGTGATCGCGCAGCCCGCATCGAGCGCCGCGGCAACGCGGCGAATCCATTCAAGCGCGGCCAGGCCGGCCTCATACCAGTTGCCTTCCTCCGGCGGCGGGCAGTAGCGCGCCAGATAATCGGCGGTCTCATCGCCAGCGCGCTGGCCGGTCTGCCAAACGAACCGACCGTCGGAAAATCCCACGCGCTGTTCGCGGAATTCGCCGCCGCGGAAGAGAACAACTTCCACCGGCAGGGCGTCGAAGAATTCGTTGGAAAACAGGACGCCGCTCCAATGTTCCGGCAGTTTTCCCTCGCCGATCTCGATGGGGATGTAGCGCCACGGCGCGAATCGATCCGCCATCTCGCCGCGTCCGGCGCCCAGTTCCACCACTGTCGGGTCCGCCGCAACGCCCGCGGCGCGGCAAAGTTGGCGCGTGCGCGCCGCCATGAGCAACCCGAAGACCGGCTGCAATTGTTCGGCGGTGTAGAAATCGCCCTGCTTGCCGAACGGATCGCGCCGGCGCCGGTAGTAGCCGTGCTGCGGATGGTAGAGCGCGACTTCCATGAACCGGCTGAAGCTCACCGGGCCGGCGCGGCCGATCTCCACGGCGAGAATCTCGCCGGCGGGGGTCACTTCCATCTGTCCTTGTTCTTCGGCGTCTGCAGGAACATCTCCACCAGGTAGTCGTGCATGCAATCGTAGAGGTAACGCTGGAACGTCCAGGCGAACTGAGAATGGTCGATATCGCGTTGATGAATCGGCGCGTAGTATCTGTGCGTTCCGGCGGTTGGCTGCTTGAGATCGATCACCAGCTCGATCACGCCGTCGCGCTCCCGCGCGGAGAAGCGCAGCAACGCGTGGTCATAGCGCGCGATCTCCGCCTGCACCTTTTCCAGCGCCGTCACGGACCTATGTTAGCGTGAAATCAAGCATGGCGATGCCCGCCACCGTTCGCGTCAAACTGAGCTCGGAAGCCGCCGGAGCGATCACGATCACTCCGGTGGTGGTGCAGGAATTGCCCATCCCCGAGCTGGTGGGGCACATGCTGGCCATCGCCGGCAAAGACGAGGCGCGCCTCTGCGAAATCCTGCTGCGCGGCTCGCTGGTGAGCGGCGCCTCGCGGCTACGCTGGGCGGGATGGGAGGCCGACTGCGAAAGCTTGCGCGAGCTGCTGGCGGCTTTCCCCGATCCCGACCCGACGCTGGTCTTCGCCCCCTCTCGCTGCACGCGCGCCGTGTTGACCGGCGGCAGGCAGGCGATCGAGATCGGCCGTGAAGCGGCTGCCAGCCGCGGCCTGTTCCGGCGCAGCGGATTCTGGGAGGAACTGATGGAGATGGCGATCGGCTCCGGCCCGGTGTATGCCGGCTATTCGTACCGCGACGCGACCGACCGGTACCGCTGCCTGCTAACTGCCGGCACTTGTGCGCGCCTGCGCGCCGCCGCCGAGAGCCTGCGCCACTCCACGCTGCGCGCGCGGATTCAATCCGAACCGTTCGCGGCGGTGGAAGTGTATACGGAGCGGTGACGCGTCAGAGGTAGGACAGACGATCGGTTTCCGTCGTCTGTCTCCCTCGCGAACGGGCGCACCGCATGACAGACGACCAAAGGCGATCGTCTGTCCTACCTTGGCCTCCACCCTACTCTTCGATGGCCCCCGTGTCTTCGGCGCGGTTTTCGAACTTGGTTTGCGCGTGGAGGAAAACCAGATTGACCGTCCCCACCGGACCGTTGCGCTGCTTGGCCACGATCAACTCGGCCAGGCCCCGCAGATCCTCGCGGTCCTTGTTATAAACTTCCTCGCGAAAGATGAAGCCCACCAGGTCGGCGTCCTGTTCGATGGATCCGGATTCGCGCAGGTCGCTCAACTGCGGCCGGTGATCGCCCTGGCGGGTCTCCACGGCGCGGCTCAACTGCGATAGCACCAGCATGGGGACGTTGAGCTCCTTGGCCAGCAGCTTCATGCCGCGCGAGAGTGCGCTCACCTCTTGCACGCGGTTTTCGAAGCGGCCGCGGCCGGTCATGAGTTGCAGGTAATCCACGATGACGAGCCCGATGTGATGCCGCTCCACCTGCAGACGCCGCAGCTTGGCGTGAATGTCCATCAGGTGGATGCCCGGCGTGTCGTCGACATAAAGCGGCGCTTCCACCAGTTCGGTCAGCGCGTGGTGGAGCTTGCGCCGCTCCTCCTGGTTGAGATAGCCCTGGCGAAATTTCTGGCTGTCCACCCGCGCCGCCGCGCACAACAGGCGGGTCAGCAGCGACTCCTTGGACATTTCCAGCGAAAAGATGGCCACCGTCTGTTTCAGCTTGAGCGCCACGTGCTGCGCGATGTTCAGCGCCAGCGCGGTCTTTCCCATCGACGGCCGTCCGGCCAGGATGAGCAGTTCCCCGCCGTGCATCCCGCCTGACAGATCGTCGAACTTGGCGAAGCCGGTGCTGATTCCCTTGATGCGCTTGCTGGGGTCGAGGAAAGCGTTGATACCGCCTTCGTAGCCGGTGACGATGTCGTTGGCATTCTCCAGGCCGCTCTTGACCCGCGTGTCGCCCAGCTTGAGCAGGGTTTCCTCGGCGCCGGCCAGAATTTCGTCCGGCTCCTCTTCCCCCATTAGGCAGCGGCTCATCATGTTCTGCGAGGCGAAAATGATGCGCCGCAGAATCGACTTGTCCTTGACGATGCGGATGTAGCTGTCCAGGTTGGGAAGCTGCGGCAGGCCGTCGTCAAGCGAAACCAGGTAGCTCAGCCCGTCGCAGGCCTCGAGCTCGTTGAACTTCATCAACTCGTTGGCCACCGTGACGCGGTCGATCTTTTCGCCGCGTTCCTGCAGTTCGCCCATGCGCCGGTAGATGCGCCGGTGCTTCTCCAGGCTGAAATCGTCGGGCTCCAGCGTCCCGGCCGCCTGCACGTACATGGCCTCGTCCAGCAGAATCGAGCCGAGCACGAATCGCTCGGCGTCTAGATTGACGGGGAGTCCCTTTTCGATTGCGTTTGGAACGGTCATCATGCCCATGGACCCAATTCGGACACTTTGCGGTCCGCCGTCGCCAGGAGACCTAAAAACAGGATACTATCATAATGTTTTTGGCGGTTACAGTGCAAACATCTTGGAGTGCCCACCGGAATACGTTAAACCCCTGAATCGCGCATAGCTACCACGCCGAATGGGCACCCTGTTTTATGCACAGGACTTCCTCAGTTTTATGCACCGGGCATCTTCAGAACAGCCCGAAGACTCCGCCTGGTGAAAAAAACTCGCGCAAAATCGCCTGTGCACGCGGTGGATAGAACGATCAACTGCCGGAACGTTTTGGCGCGAGCCGAGCAGATTTAGCGCACGGCCCGCAAATCCAGTCATAATCGCTGGAGGAGGAATTACTCGTCATGCCCACTTGGGCGATCTCGCAAGGCATGTGGCACGATATCTTTGTCGTCGGCGCTCCGGTTCTGGAAAAGATCATACGCCCGATCGTCGTCTACTTCTTTCTGGTGCTCCTGCTGCGGGCATTCGGCAAGCGCGAGCTGGCGCAATTGAATCCCTTCGATCTGGTGGTGCTGCTGTCGCTATCGAACACGGTGCAAAACGCCATCATCGGCAACGACAATTCGCTCTCCGGCGGGCTGATCGGGGCCTTTACGCTGCTGGGCGTGAACTACATGGTGGTGCGCTTCCTGTTTCGCCACCGCCGGCTCGACCAGCTTTTCGAGGGCAAGCCTACCACGCTGGTGGATCACGGTGACATCGTCGAAAAAGCGCTCGCCAAGGAAATGCTCACCCGAGCCGAGCTGGTGACGGTTCTGCACCGCCAGGGCTTCGACGGCGTCGACGACGTGGCTCGCTGCGTGCTCGAACCCGGAGGGACATTCTATGTCCAGCGGAAGTCGCCGCCGGCCGACGAGTTGCAACATGCCGAGGTCATTGGGCGGCTGAATGAGCTGAGCATCAAGCTCGACCGGCTGCTGGCCGGGAAGAGCGGCGCTTGAGGTAGGACATCGTCTTTCGTCGTCTGTCGGGGTCTCGTGCTTCAACAAAGCGTGACAGACCACGAAAAGCGATGGTCTATCCTACCTGGTCCCGCCGCGTCGGCGGGCTGGTGAAGCAAGAGCAATGGTTTCGCGGCCTGTGCCAGTGTAAAATCGAAGGTGGAGGAATGGCCGAGCGGTTGAAGGCGGCGGTCTTGAAAACCGTTAGTGGGGTGACTCACTCGGGGGTTCGAATCCCTCTTCCTCCGCCACCAAATCCCGAGCGAACACGCATCGCGCCCGCACTTCTTCGGCGCGCTATCCCCTGATCTGGAAGCGGTCCGCCGCCGGGCGCTTGCTACAATCAAGTCATTCCCATGCCCACCCAGGCCCGTACCAGTGCCGCGCGCAAGTTTTTTTCGGCCCACGGCACGCTCGCCCAGTGGCATCCGAATTACGAATACCGGGCCGGGCAAGTGGAAATGGCGGAAGCCGTGGAAGCGGCGCTCGCCGATAAGCGGCACCTGATCGTGGAGGCCGGCACGGGCACCGGCAAGACGCTCGCCTATTTGGTGCCGGCGCTCGCTTCGGGCAAGCGCATCGTGGTTTCCACCGGCACCAAGAATCTGCAGGAGCAGCTTTTTTTCAAGGACGTCCCGTTCCTGCAACAGCACTTCGAGCGGCCGCTCAAAGTCTGCTACATGAAGGGCCGCAACAATTACGCCTGCCGGCAGAAAATCTACGATGGCGAAAAGCAGGCGGTGTTCGCGGGCCTCGAGGAGGTGGCCGATTTCGAGATCATCCGCGAATGGGAGAAGACTACCGAGTTCGGCGACCGCGCGGAGATCAAGACCCTTCCCGAGTCTTCCACCGCGTGGGCCAAAGTGGATGCCCGCGCCGAACTCTGCTCCGGCCAGAAATGTCCGAACTTTTCCCGCTGCTTCCTCACGCTCATGCACCAGCGCGCGGCGGAGAGCGACATCATCATCGTCAACCATCACCTGTTCTTCGCCGACCTGGCGCTGCGCGACGAAAACCGCGAAGGCGGCGTGCTGCCCGAATACCACGCGGCGGTTTTCGACGAGGCCCACGAGATCGAAGACGTAGCGGGGCAATACTTCGGCGTTTCCGTCAGCAGCTACCGCTTTGAGGAACTGCGCCGCGACATCGCCGTGGTCAGCCGCATGAAGAAATTCGGTACGCCCGAGCTCGACCGCGTGCTGGAGCGGCTGGGGCAGCTTGCCGAGCAGTTCTTCGGCCTGTTCCCGGAACAGGAGCGGCGGGTTGCGTTTCAGGGCCGCGACGCCTTTCGGGAAGAGAACGACGAGGTCTACAGAAACCTGATGGCCGCGTTGGAGCTGCTGGGCTCGCACCTGAAGCTGCTGCAGAATCCGCCGGAAGAGATCATCCCGCTGGCGCGGCGCAACCAGGAACTGCTGCTGGGCCTGCGCTTCATCCTCGAAGAGGATGACGAGCGGTACGTCTTCTGGGTGGAAAGGCGCGGCCGCGGCTGCTTCCTGCAAGCCACGCCGATCGAGGTTTCGAGCATCCTCTCCGAGCGCCTGTTCGACCAGGTGGAAACCGTGGTGCTGACCTCGGCCACGCTGGCTGTCGCCGGCGGTTTCGACTATGTGCAGAGCCGCCTGGGCGTGAAGAATCCGCGCACGCTGGTGGTCGCCGGGCATTTCGATTATCAAAAACAGGCGCTGCTGTACGTGACGCAGCATTTGCCCGAACCGCGCAGCCCCGCCTTCACCAAGGCCGCCTCCGAAGAAGTGATCCGCATTCTGGAACACAGCCGAGGCCGCGCTTTCGTGCTCTTCACCAGCTATCAGCAGATGCGCCTGGTTTATGACCGGGTGTCGCTGGAGATCGATTACCCGACGCTGCTGCAAGGCACCGGCCCGCGCACGGCGCTGCTCGAAGAGTTTCGCTCCACGCCGCACGCGGTGCTGTTCGCGACCTCGTCGTTCTGGCAGGGCGTGGACGTGCCGGGCGATCAGCTGAGCTGCGTCATCATCGACAAACTGCCCTTCGCGGTGCCCAGCGATCCGGTAGTGAACGCGCGCATCGAGGCCATCCGCGCGGGCGGCGGCAACCCATTTTACGATTACCAGATTCCGCAAGCCGCCATCGCTTTGAAACAGGGGTTTGGCCGGTTGATCCGCAGCAAATCGGACCGCGGCGTGCTCGTGCTTTTGGACAACCGCATCACCCAGAAGAGTTACGGCCAGGTGTTTTTCGACAGCCTGCCAAATTACCGGTTCACCACCAGCCTGGACGATGTGGAGGACTTTTTCCATGTTTGAAGTGACGTGGCGCACGCAGTCTTGCGTGCAGGGTCGAGATTCGTCTCGACCTTTCTTGGCCGGCGCCGCCGAATGTCGGCTCGACAGCCGACACAGGAGGCTTGACAGCCCGGGCCACGACACCGGCCTGGATGATGGAGGGGCGTTTTTCCATGTTTGAAGTGACCATCGAAGAGACTTTCGCAGCCGGCCACGCGCTACGCAATTACAAAGGCAAGTGCGAAAACGTGCACGGGCACAACTACCGCTGCCAGGTGTCGCTGGCGGGTGAGACGCTGGACGAAATCGGCCTGCTGGTGGATTTCGTGGAGCTGAAGAAGGCCGTCCACGCCGTGATCGACCGCATGGATCACCAGTGGCTCAACGATCTTCCGCCGTTCGACAAGCTGAACCCCTCGGCCGAAAACATGGCCCGCTTCATTTACGACGAAGTCGAAGCGGCTTTGCCGCCGCGCTCCGGAGTGGGGATCCAATTCGTCCGGCTGTGGGAGACGGACACCTGTAGCGCAACGTACCGCAGGGCGTAGACTCTCGTCACGTCAGAGGTAGGACAGACGATCGGGTTTTGTCGTCTGCCATGTCTTCTCAGTTGGCGAAACGCGACAGACCACGAAAGGCGATGGTCTGTCCTACCGACGTCGGCATTCTTCTCGACGCCTCTGCACCACGGAGGTGGCTTCTATTCCTCCCGCAACACCGTATTTGGGTCCAGACGCGAGGCGCGGCGCGCGGGGATGTAGGCTCCGGCGATCGTCATCGCGAACAGGACCAGCGCAACCAGGGCTGCGATCCGCCAGTCAAGTACCGGCATAAACATGTTGGTGGCGAGGCCACGGACCAACCACAGGCTGAGCGCCAGCCCGATCGCGGCGCCACAGGCGCCGAGTTTCGCTCCATGCTGGAGCACCATGCCAACGACGGCGACCCGGTTGGCGCCCACCGCCATGCGGATGCCGATTTCGCGCCGGCGCCGCGCCACCGACCAGGACATCACGCCGTAAATCCCCGACAGCGCCAGCGCCAGGCCCAGCAGCCCCATGCCGCCGACCAGCGCCGTCAGCGTGGTGAAAACCCTGGTCGATCGCTCGCGAACGTACTGTTCGATGGTGCGCAGCGCAATCACCGGTTGGTTGGAATCGATGGATTTGACCATGTGGCGGAGCGGCTGCGCCAGACTATCGGAGGGGCCGGACGTTGCGACAAGCAAGGTCATCTGGGTGCGGAAGTTCTGCGAAAGGGGCAGATAGAAGAACTCCAACGACGGCTCGATTGGGATGTTGTACTTGCTGTTCCTGGCCAGGCCTACCACCTCGACCCAGTCGCCTTCCGGCCCGCCCAGGCGAAACCTTTTACCGACGGGATTCTGGCCGGGCCAATAAGCTTCCGCGAAGCGTTGGTTGACTACCGCCACGCGAGGCGAACTCGCCGTATCGGTCTCCAGGAACCCGCGGCCCAGCAGAATCGGAATGTCCGCCGTGCGAAAATAACCGTCGCCGACCACATTCTTGTTCACGTCAAGCGAGCTCCTGTCGTTTGGTAATTGGTAGCCTTCCGGCACGACGTTCATCGAGTTTATCTGGTTCGACAGCGGGACCAGTTCCGCCACGGCGGCGGAGGTTGCGCCCGGCAGTTGGCGGGCATCCCGCACCAGGCGCTGATAGAAATCGCGCCCCTGCTGGTCGGTCGCATGGACCAGTTGCGGGTCGAAGGTGGCCATCAACATGTGGGAATCGCGGAATCCGGCGGGCGCCGCAAGCACGTGCGACAAGCCGCGATACAGTTGTGTCGCCATGACCAGCAGAAACAGGCTTCCCGCGACTTGCGCAACCACCAGAGCGTTTCTGCCCAGAAAACGCCGGTGCGACGTCACAGTTCTGCCGCCCGCTTTCAATGCGGTTGCGATATCGGCGCGGGTGGCCTTGATGGCAGGCGCCAGCCCGAAGAACAGGGCGCTGGCCAGCGCGGCGCCCAAGCTATACAGGAGCACGCGCGTATCCATGCGGGCATTGATCTCGAGGGGGATCTGCGCCGGTATCCGCCAGTGCGAGAATTGCTCCACGAACCATTCAGCGAGAAGGACGCCGGCGGCGCCGGCGGCCAGGGCGATCAGAACGCTCTCCGCCAGCAGTTGCCGCACCAACTGCCAGCGGCCGGCTCCGATGGCCAGGCGCACGGCAATTTCGCCGGAGCGGGCCAGGCCGCGGCTCAGGGTCAGGTTGGCCACATTGGCGCAGGCGATCACCAGCACCACGGCGGCGAGTATCAGCAGCATCCTCACCAGCATCGCGTCGCCGATCGATTGATCCACGCGCGCCTGGAACTCGGTGCGCACGGCGGCGGACCACTCACGGTTGGTGGCCGGGTAGGCCTGCGCGAGGCCGCTCGCAATCACGCGCGCCTCCGCCGCAGCTTGTTCGGCGGTGGCACCCGGTGCGAGGCGCGCCTTCACCTGCAATTCGCGGTCGGCGCGGTTGACCAGCAGGTTCTGATCGTTGATCGACAGGCGCGGCGCCATCATCAGCGGAATATAGAAGGCGGGACGAAAATACTGGTCGGTGCCGGTGAAGCTTTCCGGAGCCACGCCGATGATGGCGAACTCGGTGCCATCCACCAAAATCTTTTTGCCGACGATATCGGGCGCCGAGCCGAAGTCTCGCTGCCAGAGGTCGTGACTGATCACGGTTACCGCGTCGCGGCCCGGCACGGCGTCTTCTTCCCGCCGGAATGCGCGGCCGAGTTGCGGAACGACTTCGAGCACGTCGAAGAAGTTGCCGCTCACCAGCAACCCGGCCCTCATCTCCGGCAGCGCCTGCCGGTCGGCCGCGAATCCGAATGTGCCCAGCCGGAAAGCCATCAGCCCGGAAAAGGCGCGCGCTTTGGCGCGGTAATCCACATAATCCGCGTAAGACATGGACTCCGGTCCGTGGCCGCGAAGCTGGGAGCGCAGGTTCAGCACCGCGGACGGATGCGGTACCGGGACCGGCCGCAACAGCATCGCATCCGCCATGCTGAACATGGCCGTGTTGGCGCCAATTCCCAGTGCGATGGAAAGCGCAGCCACCGCCGCAAAGGACGGGTTGCGCCGGAGCGAGCGCAGAGCGAAGCGAAAATCGCTGAACATACCTGCGGCAGTTGCAGTTCACGTGCCAGTGCGCCGGTCTCGAGGCCGTTTAATTGGAATCACATACGGCGAGAGCGGCGGCCGGCGGTGTTCGCTTCCGGGATATTCTCGTGCGGCGGCGGGACGGTGCGCGGCAGCCTATCACCAATAGATTAGTCTGACTTCAATCGAGCATTCGGCCTGATTGAGGGAGAACTTTGCCTGGTCGAACGGGGGCGGCCCGGCGCGCTTCTTCGGATTATTCGAGAAGCCATAACCTTCCTTTGGAATTCGCAGGAAATTCGTGTCCAGCTTTCCATTCATGTTTTCGTCGTGGAATAGGGTGACCGCATAAACACCCTGCCGAAGCCCCTCGAAAACGGCTTGCGAGCTTAGCGTTTGCGCGTCGATCGGCACCCGCTCGGTGCGCACAGCCTTCGAGCCGTCGTTGGTGAACCCATTCGAATCGCGGAACACGAGGACGACAATCTCGCCTCTGGCGTTTCGCGCGCCGTCGATCCGAACCCTGAGCGTTGCCACGCCTTGCGTTTGGGCCATCAGCCAGGGCTTCGCCGGAAAGGCCAACCACAGCGCCGCCGAAATGGCAATCAGGCCGGCTCTCGACTTTGACGGACTGCACCAGAACAAACGCAGGCCAACCCAAAGACCCTTGAACATACTGGCGGCAGCAGCAGGTCGCGTGCCAGCGCGCCAGCGCCGAGGCCGTTTAGTTGGAATCACATACAGCCAGAGCGGGGGCCGGGCTGTTCGCTTCCGGGATAACCTGGCGCGTGGGCGGACGGCGCGGCGGCCTACTTCTTGTAATATGCGGCGTTGATCGCGGTGTATTCGGCCCACTTTTCGGGCAGATCGTCGAGCGCGAAGATCGCCGAGACGGGGCATACCGGAACGCAGGCTCCGCAGTCGATGCATTCCACCGGATCGATGTAGATCAGCGCCACCTCGGCGAAACCGGGTTCGTCTTTCTTGGGGTGGATGCAATCGACCGGACAGGCGTCGACGCAGGCGGTATCTTTGGTGCCGATGCAGGGTTCAGCGATTACGTAAGCCATGATTGTTTCCCCAGGTTTACTATTGATACCACAGCCAGTACCGGGAAGACAATCGGCCCTTGCCAAAGCGCGAGTTCCGGCCTCAAACTGTAGAAGATGCCAGCTAAAGTGCGAAAAGCCGTCTTCCCTGCCGCGGGACTCGGGACGCGATTTCTCCCGGCCACCAAGGCGCAGCCCAAGGAGATGCTCCCGATCGTCGATAAGCCGATCATCCAGTATGGCGTCGAGGAGGCCATCCAGTCCGGGATCCAGAACATCATCATCGTGACCGGCCGCGGCAAGAGCGCCATCGAAGACCATTTCGATGTCAGCTTCGAGCTGGAGTACCTGCTGGAGAGCCGCAATAAGAAAGAGCTGCTGGCGATTGTGCGCGGCATATCCGACATGATCAACGTGTCGTACATACGCCAGAAGGAGGCGCTGGGGCTGGGGCACGCGGTGCTGCGCGCCAAGGAACTGGTGGGCGACGAGCCGTTCGCGGTGGTGCTGGCGGACGACCTGATCGAGGCCGAAACGCCGTGCCTGCGGCAGTTGCTGGACGTTTACAATTTCTTCAACGCGCCGGTGCTGGCGGTGATGGAGGTGCCGCGCGACAAGATTTCGGCGTATGGCGTCATCGATGCCGAACCGGTCAGCCATAACGGCGCGAGCGACCGCGTGTACCGCATCCGCGACCTGGTGGAGAAACCGAAGGCCGCCGACGCACCGTCCAACCTGGCGATCATCGGCCGCTACGTACTCACGCCGGAGATCTTCGGCTGCGTGCAGGCCGTGGACGCGGGCGCGGGCAGCGAAATTCAGTTGACCGACGCGCTGCACCATCTGCTGCGCAGCCGGCCGATTTACGCCTTCCGCTTCGAGGGCACGCGCTACGATGCCGGCGACAAGCTGGGATTCCTCAAAGCCACCGTCGAGTATGCACTCCGCCGGCACGATTTGGGTGAGCCGTTTCGCGAGTATCTGAAAGGGTTGAAGCTGTAAAGGCCGGGGGCAGTTTCCGAGTGGTGCGGGATCCAGACAGAATCCGCTGACACAAGCCGACTTGCGAGGAGTAATCCTAATCCGCAGTCGGCGTACGCTTCCCAGATCGCCGATCTGAGGAGTGATACTGCGGGCACCTTAGGGGAATGGTCCCGTGCGCCTCATTGCCCAGCAAGGTCGAGGAGCACAATGTCAGAACGCTCCTGCACCCGTTCTAAGACAACCTCACGGCCGTTTGGGGAGATGTCGAAGTCCCGAATATCAAAATCGTCAGGGAGTCTAGTCAACTGCCGCTCCGCGCCGGTTTCCGGGTCCATGAGCCAGAGATCTTTGTGTTCAATACTTCCCCGCAGGAAAGCGAGTCCACGGCCACCCGAGAGGAATTTAAGGTGCCGAGCGCCCCGTGTCAAGTTAGTCAGACTTGGAAACGGATGCGTGACACCTTCGGGCGTCACGGCTTTCACTGAAAACGTCGTGCCAATGTCGGGTCCCGAGTAGACAACGAACCGGCCGGAGGGCTGCCATGCCGGATCTACCGAGTAGTCGCGGAGAAAGGTCGCTGCGGGACCGCCATCGACCGGTACTTGGAAAAGGTGCGGCACACCGCGATCGTTCGCGGCCGAGGTGATCGACCGGCCATTCGGCGTCCATGCTGGAGAGCCTTGCAGATCGAGTGACTCGGCAACGACCCGCGCGTTGGTGCCGTCCGCCTTGATCACATACAACAGGGTCGCCGAGCGTTGACGGACCGAGAATGCGATACGCCCGCCATCGGGGGAGATGGCGGGGCCGCCAATGATCTGCGCTCCACGGCCACTCCATAGCTCCGTATCCGTTCCGTTTGCCCGCTTCCAAATGCTCTCGCTGCCGGCGGCCGGAGAGACATATATAAGATAGTCGGGCCCCAGTCGTGGAGAGAACGCGGTTGCGGGCGTCAGAGAGAGGCGATCCGGGGGCGGCAGCTCGGCGCGTGAGTCGCCGATTCGAAATCGCCAGAGGGTTCTCTTGGGACTTGCGCGTGTGACAACCAACCGCTTACCGCCGGCTGTGGCGGCCAGTGACGTGTACCGGTCCGGACCAAAGGTAAGTTGGTGAGGAATGCGGCGCTCGACGTCGATGCTGTACAGCCACGGTCCTGAACCGTCGGAATCGTTGGCGAGGTACATCAGCGCTCGCCGATTCAACAAGACCGGATGGCTCACGCAGCCATTCTGCGATGTGATCCGTTCCGGCATTCCGCCTGCTGGCTTGATGCGCCAGATGTCCAGTTTGTCCGGAAGCGCGCCGTGGACGAAGTAGATGAACTCATTGTCCGGCGCCCACAACGGAAAGTGAGAATGCAGGCCCGTGGGAGCAGTAAAGATTGGTTGTCCCTCAGGATGCGGCATGCCATCCGAAACGAAAAGCGGGTCTCCTGGACCAGCCGTATGATATGTGAGCCGCGAACCGTCGAGCGACCAATCGAACTCCGCCGCGCCTTCCAGATAGAGCCTTGCCTGTCCACCCAGCGTTGGTATCGCCCATATCCCGATCTGCCAGCTTGGGCCGGCTGGTTTGCGAACCCAAAACATGACCGAGGAGCTATCGGGCGAGAATCCCAGAGCCCGGACCGAGGGATTGACGAGTTCCGGAACGCTTCCGCGAGTAAGGTTCTGGAACTGTCCCGAACCGGGTTGTGTGACCCAGACATCGGTATGTCCATCCCGGCCCGACAAAAAAGCCACGAACTTGCCGTCCCGTGACACGGCAGCCTCCTGCTCCGTTCCATCGAAATCGGTAACGGTCTGAAAGCGCGCTTCCTCAAGGGGGTTTCGCCAGAAGCGTTCCGTCTTTTGAGCCCAGACGACTGCGGCGATCACCAACGCGACGGCGACCGCTCCAGCGGCCAGCCAGACGCGCTGGCGTATCCTCTTTCCAGGTAACGCCGGTTGAGACGCCGGGGCCCGCAAGCGAAAGACCGGTATGTATCCGCCCTTCGGCAGCTCGATGACGATTCCATCGTCCTTTCCTTCGCCCACGTAATATTCAGCCAGCCGGGCGCGCAGCCGGCCGGCTTCAGTCCGCACAATGGAGTCCTGCGATGGATCGTGGTCCGGCTTGCGCCCAAACACCTCGACGGCAATCACGGACTCTTTGAGCTGGTTGTCGTTCGCTTCCAGATGCCGTTCGGACAGGAACCTAAGGAATCGGCTCATTCGCTCATTCCGAAGGAATCCAGGGCTCGCCAACACCCGTTCCAACTGCCGGCGCGCGCCTTCGGGGTCTGTAGGCGCGATTGGCACGGCTTCGAGTATACATCTTGTTTTCAGCGGTGTGCAAATGTATGAAACATACTTTCAACCTGTCCGGACTTGCCCTTTTTCTCCGCCAGGCGCATCGTGAGAGCCTGATTTGGTTCGCAACAAAGAGAGGCAAAAGGAGGAGCTGTGAGAATTCGATATAGACTGTTTTTTTTCGGCATCGCTTTCACTCTGGCGGCCGGGCTGATGACGGCGCAAGATCTGAGGCAAGTGCATTTTAAGGGCGTGATCAACGACTACTCGCCCTCAAACGTATCCGGCGGCCCGTGGGAAATTCGCGGCACATGGTCCCTGGACGTGGAAAGAACTGGCACAGCCAGGTTTTCGGCCGACCTGACGATGGAGACGTCCGATTACGGGATAACCGGCACCAGTCAGGTGGATCCCACAAACCCCTCGACCCGGAGCCCCCACACTCACCACATCAGCATGACGAACGCCACGGTCAGCTACGACACGACCGTCTGCCCCGCCAACAGCCCTCCCACAACTGGCCCTGGTGTCGTGGTCACCAGTACGGCCACCACAACGGGGAATGGAGGCCCGGCGCCCTTTGAGGCTAAGGGCGCATCCACACTCCAGGTCTGCCTCACCGGAGGGTCGCTGGTCGACTTTTCGAACCTGACCCTGGTGTACAACGGACCTGCAACTGGACACTTCGGTCCACAGGCGATCCACGGCGTCGTCACTCAGGTGTCCACACAGTAGGTTCAGCGGACGAGCCGCACCAGCATGATCGACATCTACCGGAGCGATGGGTGCTGAACCGGACAAGAAAGGGCAACGCAGGGATGCCGCCTGAGCGACCGGTTCAGCGGCCCGGGAAGGCAGGGGGTGGCACCTAACGCCGCCCTCAAACCTGCGCTAAGTAAAGCACTGCCGCTCTGGCAAAAAGAAACCGCAAGCCGCATCCAACCAGCAAGGGAGAGAAAGCTTCTTACGAGAGGCAGTAAGGATTGCCGACAAAATTGTGTAATCGGCTACTGTCCCCGATGACCCCATGACCCTACAGTGGCCGGAGCCGATCTGCCCGCTCGGAAACTGCCCCACCGCCGCCGCCCGAGTCCGGAACTCCCCGGCTACCTTGCGGAGAAGCTATAGACCGTGGTCGTGTGATAGGTGGCGCCGGGTTTCAGCTCGGTGGAGGGGAACGCTGGATGGTTGGGCGAATCCGGGTAATGCTGCGTCTCCATGCAGAATGCGCCGCGGCGCGGGTATGCCTTGCCGCCCTTGCCGTGCAGGGTGCCATCCAGGAAATTGCCGGTGTAAAACTGCAAGGCCGGCTCGGTGGTCCAGACTTGGAGGACGCGGCCGGACTTCGGCTCGTACACTTCCGCCGCCTTGGCGAGCCCGGCGCCGGTCTTGTCGAGCACCCAGTTGTGGTCGTAGCCCTTGCCGAACTTGATTTGTTGGTCGTCGGTTTCGATGCGGGCGCCGATGGCGGTGGCCGCGGTGAAATCGAACGGCGTGCCCTTCACGGCCCGCAGCTCGCCGGTGGGAATCAGCACCGAATCGACCGGCGTGAAGCGGCTGGCGTGGATGGTGACTTCGTGGCCGAGGATGTCGCCCTCACCGGCGCCCTTCAGGTTGAAGTAGGCGTGGTTGGTGAGGTTGACCACGGTAGGCTTATCCGTGGTCGCGGTGTAATCGATCTTCAGTTCGTTCTTGTTCGTCAGCGTGTAAACCACCTTGGTGGTAAGCGTGCCGGGGAAGCCTTCCTCGCCGTCTTTGCTGACGTAGCTGAACTCGACCGCCGGCCCTTCCGCGGAAGCCACTTCCCGCACCTGCCACAACTGCTTGCCGAATCCGAGCGGGCCGCCGTGGAGCGTGTTGGGGCCATCGTTGATGGGCAGATGGTAGGGCTTACTCTCGAGCGTGAACTGCCCGCCGGCGATGCGGTTGCCATAGCGGCCGATGAGGGCGCCGAACCAGGCGGTTTGGGTGCGGCAGCCGTCGAGCGTGTCCATGCCCAGCACCACGTCGGCGAACGCGCCGTGACGGTCGGGCGCCGTCAGCGATACCAGCGTGCCGCCGTACGCGGTCAGGCCGGCTTCCATGCCGTTCGAGTTGGTGAGCAGGTACAGATCCACCGGAGTGCCATCCGGCATTTTTCCGTATGATTGCTTCTTCACGTGGGGTTGTCCTTTCTTGGCCGGCGCCTGGGCAGAACAGGCGCACGCGAGCAGGGCCGCGCACACGGCGGCTATCGGGCGATGTAGCATCATGCACTCCATGGTAAGCGATTGTGCCCGCGCCTGGCGCTGCTCTGCCGCCCCAGGTCAGTTGTTACGATTCGCGCCTCCCCT
>PLOR01000031.1 GCA_003142185.1 Bryobacterales bacterium | reverse complement strand
TTCATGGCCTGGAAGGACAACCACGTCTTCCAGTCGATGACCCTGTACGGTTTCGGGGCCTCCGGAATGAACCTGGGCGCAGGCGACCGGCCGGAGGAAGTGAAGACGCTCCAGGTTTCCTCGGGCTTCTTCCAGGTTTTCGGCGTGGGTCCGTCGATGGGCCGCGCGTTCACTCCGTCCGAAGACGTACCGGACGGCCCGGCGGTGGCCGTGCTGACGCACGAAATGTGGCAGTCGCGCCTCGGCGGCGACCCGCGCATTATTGGCCGCCCTGTCCTGCTCAACGGCCAGCCGTACACCGTCCTCGGCGTGCTCCCCAAGGGTTTCCACTCGGAACCCCAATCAGAAGTGTTCCTGCCGCTCCAGGCCGACCCGCACTCCACCAACCAAGGCCATTATTTGAATGTTGCCGCGCGGCTCAAGCCCGGCGTGACCCTGTCTGCGGCGCGCGCGGAGATGAAGATCGCCGGCGAGCGCTTCCGCAAAGAGAATCCGAAGTGGATGGACAAGGGAGAATCCGTGGCCGTGACGCCCATGCGCGAAGCCACCGTTGGCGACATCAAGACGGCCTTGCTGGTCCTGCTGGGCGCGGTGGGATTCGTGCTGCTGATCGCCTGCGCCAATGTGGCGAACCTGCTGCTCGCGCGGGCCGCCGCTCGCCAGCGCGAAATGGCGGTGCGCGCCGCCGTGGGCGCCGGCCGCTGGCGGGTGGTGCGCCAACTGCTCACCGAAAGTGTCTTATTGGCCGGGATCGGCGGCGCGCTCGGCTACGCACTCGGTTCCTGGGGAGTGCGCGCGCTGTTGCTGCTGGTTCCCGCCAACATCCCGCGCCTGATGGATGCGGACGGCGTGCGCGCGGTGGCGCCGCCGCTCGATTGGCGCGTGGCCGCGTTCACCCTGGCCGCCGCTCTGCTCACCGGCGTTCTCTTTGGCCTCATCCCGGCGCTGCAGGCATCGAAGCTCGATCTGGTGTCCGCCCTCAAGGAAGCCGGCAACCGCTCCGGGACCAGCCGGCGCCAGAATCGCCTCCGCTCGTCCCTGGTGGTCGCCGAGGTGGCGCTGGCGCTGGTGCTGGTGGCCGGCGCGGCTCTCCTCATCCGCACCTTCGTCGGCCTCAGCAACGCCCAACCCGGCATCGACCCGCACAATGTCCTCACCATGGCCACTTCGCTCACCAGCGGCGCCTATTCCACCACCGGCAAGATCGATGCATTCACCACCGACACGCTGCGCCGCATCGAGGGCGTCCCTGGCGTAGAGGCGGCCGCGACCGCGGTGTTACTGCCAGGAATCGGCTACGGAATTGACCTGCCGTTCAATATCGCCGGCAAGCCTCCCGCCAAGGGCGACCAGTACAACGGCGACGAGCAATACCGGTTCGTTGCCGGGCATTACTTCCAGGCGTTTCGCATTCCGCTGCTGCGCGGCCGGCGCTTCACCGAGACCGATACCGGCAACGCCACGCCGGTGGTGATTATCAATCAGCACATGGCCAAGCGCTACTGGCCGAATCAGGACCCCATCGGCCAGGTGATCACCATCGGCCAGGGCCTCGGCCCGCAGTTTGCGGACCCTCCGCGGGAAATCGTGGGCGTGGTGGGAACGGTCAAGGAAGCCGGGGTGGCGAATGGCGATCTCGGAGTCATGTACCTTCCGGAAGCCCAAGTGCCGCAGGGAATGATGGAACTGGTTCGCCAACTCATTCCGCTGGCCTGGGCGGTGCGGGGGCGTGGCGACCCAATGGCTCTGAGCGCCGCCGTCGAGCGCCAAATCCAGGCCGTCGACGCCACCATGACGGTTTCGCACGTCGAGCCGATGGAGAAGGTGCTCGCGTCAACCATGGCGCGGCAGAACTTCAACATGCTGCTGCTCACCATTTTCGCCGTCATTGCGCTGCTGCTGGCCGCGATCGGCATCTACGGCGTGATGTCGTATTCGGTCGAACAACGCACTCAGGAAATCGGCATCCGCATGGCCTTGGGATCGAGCCGCGGCGACGTGTTGAAGCTGATGCTCGGCCAAGGCTTGAAACTGGCTGGAATGGGCGTGGCGATCGGCCTGGCGCTGGCGTACCTGCTGACACGCTTCCTCGCCAGCCTGCTGTTCAGCGTGAAAGCCGGCGACCCGTGGACTCTCGCCGCGGTCGCCGCCATCCTCTCGCTGGTCGCTCTGATCGCGACCTTCATTCCCGCCCGCCGCGCCGCCGCCACCGATCCGGGCCAGGCGCTGCACTATCAGTGAGCGTGTAGCGCCGGCGGTCTTTGCCGCCGGCGTTCTTCTGTCTCCGATCATGCACGTTGAGGAGGGCCCGAAGAGACCGCGTTCAAGCGCGTGCAAGACACCGGCGACAAGACCGCCGGCGCTACCGCCTTACTTCGCCAGCGCGCTGGTGCAGAAGGCGCACCGCTTGGCGGCTATGGGAACCTCGCTCAGGCATTCGGGGCACTTCTTGGTGGTCGGATCGGGCGGCACTGCGCCGCGGTTCAGGCGGGCCGTCAGCGCATTCATCGGCGCTATCACGAAGGCGTAGATCGCCAGCGCGATCAGCAGGAATCCGACTGCGGCGTTGATGAAATCCCCAATTGGAAACTTGCTGCCATTAATGGTGAAGACAATCCCGGAGAAGTCCGGCTTGCCCACCACGGCCGCGATGATCGGCGTGAGGAGATCCTTCACCAACGCCGTCACTACCGCTCCAAAAGCGCCGCCCATCACCACCGCCACCGCCAGGTCGATTACGTTGCCCCGCATCACGAACTTTTTGAAACCGTTCAGCATCGCTTTCTCCTCACGCTATGATGCCGAATTGATGACCCTGTTGCAAGAATTTTCTCAGGCGCTCCATGGCCGGTTCGAGGATCGATCGCTCGGCGGCGTAGCAAATGCGCACCGAGCCCTCCCCGCCGGCGCCGAACGCCACTCCGGGCGCCAGCCCCACGCGGGTCTCTTCCAGCAGACGCCGGCAAAATGCGAAGGAATCGGCAACTCCCGCAATCCGCGGAAACAGGTAAAACGCGCCATCGGGCTCGGGCACGGTCACTCGTGGCATGCCGCGCAGCGCATCGAGACACAGGTCCCGGTTCGCCCGCAGGCCCTCCAGCATCCGCGCCAGTTCCTCTTCGCCTTCCATCAGCGCGGTCTCGCCGGCTTTCTGCGTGAAGCTGGCAGCGTGCGAAACGATGAATTCGTTCATCTGCGCCGCCTTTTCGGCCAGGTCTCGACGCGCGATCAGGTAGCCCAGGCGCCATCCTGTCATCCGGTACGCTTTGGAAAACGATTGCACCACGATCACCGCGTCGTCGCGCGAGGCCAGGCGTAGGATGGATGGCGCCGGCTCGCCCGGGCGCGCGCCCAGGTAATTCAGCCGGTCGTAGACTTCGTCGGCCAGCAGCCACAATTCGTGGCGGCGCGCGAAATCGAGCAGGCGCTGCTGGTCGGCTTGGGTGGCCACCCAGCCCAGCGGATTCGAGGGCGAAATGTAAACCAGCAGCCGCGTGCGCTGGTTGACCGCGGCTTCGAGCGCGTCAAAATCGATCGCGTACCGGCTGCCGCATAATGGGTGCGGGATCTGCCGCGCCACGCCGTTCGACAGGGCGACAATGGACGAGCCGTTTGGCCAGGCCGGCGTCAGCACCAGCGCCTCATCCCCCGGATCGAGCGTCGACCGGATCGCTACATTCAGCGCCTGCACGCCGGAAGCCGTGATCACGATTTCGCCGGCCGGGTCGAGCTCCACCTGATGCAGCTTTCGGTACGACTCGGCAATCGCGCGCCGCAGCGAAGGCAATCCGGCGTTTTCGGTGTAAAACGTGTCGCCCTCGCGGATGGCGCGTTCGGCCGCGTCTTTGATGTAATCCGGCGTGGGAAGGTTCGATTCGCCGAAATAGAGGCGGAGCACGCCTTCCATCGACATGGCGATTTCCGCCAGCTCGCGTATGCCGGAGTAAGGCACTCGTTCGACGGAAGGGGCGACGCGCGGCATCTCCGCTATTGTCGCACCGCACGCCGGTTTGACTACAATGAGACTTCCATGCCCCGCTATCCCGTAGCCGCCATCACCGATGAGTTCTCGCCGGATCTCGAAACGGCCGCGCGTGCCATAGCTTCGCTAGGCATGACGGGAGCCGAGCTGCGCATGGTCTCCGGCAAGAACATCATCGACTTGACGGATCAGGAAGTGGACCGCGCCACCGCCATCCTACGCGCGTACGGCCTGGCAGTTGTATCCATCGCCTCCCCTGTGTTCAAGTGCGTGCTGCCGGACGCGCCCGAGGTCGATACGCGCTTCCAGCAGGACGTATTCGCCGCCCAACACACGTTCGCGGATCAGCCGCGGCTGGCTCGCCGCGCGCTCGAGATCGCCGGCCGCACCGGCGCGCGCATCATCCGCGTGTTTTCCTTCTGGCGCACGGTTCAGCCCGAAGCCTGTTTCGACCGCATCGCGGAGGCGCTGACCGGCCTGGCCGAGCTGGCCGAGCAGGCTGGCATCATCATCGGCATCGAAAACGAACACGCGTGCAACATTGGGACCGCGTCGGAAGCGGCGCGCCTGCTCGCCCGAGTCGCGCATCCCAATTTGCAACTCATCTGGGACCCAGCCAACGCCCTGGTCGCCGGTGAAACGCCGTTCCCCGAAGGATACGCCAAGCTTCCGGCCAGCCGCATCGCCCACGTGCACGCCAAGGACTGCCGCGTCACCGGGCACACCCCCGAGTGGGTGGAGTTGGGTACCGGCAGCATCGACTGGACCGGCCAGATCGCCGCCCTCCTGCGCGACGGCTACCGCGCTTGGTTCAGCCTGGAAACCCACTGGCGCGGCCCCACCGGCGACAAGCTGGAAGCCAGTCTGATTTGCGGGAGAAATCTGGTGAGGATGGTGGGGTGAAGCGGGGCTGTAAACCGGTTGGCTCCCGCCGACGCGACCGAATCCACTACTGAGGCTCCGGGCCGGGCATGTCCGGCCCCTACAGATTCTGTAGATTCCAGAGTCGAATGAACCCGATTTTGCCGATGCGCGAGCGGCCCAAGCGCGGTCTGTTAACATACCGAAAGAAGCCGAATGATTCGCGACTACCTGCGGCAGATCTATCGCAACGCGCTCCCTCTTTTGTACGCGCGCAGCCAGTTCAAGTTGTTTCTGAAGGCTGGTCTGGGCGATATCGAATTGCGCATGCTGGCGCTGGCTTCGGCGACGGACTACTTCTCCAACTTTGTCCGCGCCATTCCGATCCGGGCGCCGTTCGGCAAATCGATAGTCGTCATCGCACCGCACCAGGACGATGAAGCAATCGGGTGCGGAGGCGCGCTCGCCCTTCAGGCGAGCAGTGGGAATGCGCCCTCCATCGTCGTCCTACAGGACGGCGCCGATGGGTGCGAGGAACTAGGCTTCACGCGGCAGGGCATGATGGAGATGCGCAATGAAGAATCGCGGCGCGCCGCCGCCGTGATCGCTGCGTCTCCGGTCTTTCTCAATCACCCCGTGCTGGCGGACGACGGTGCTCAGATCGCGGAACTGGCGGAGGTCCTGATCGAGCGCAAGGCCGATGCTGTCTTCATTCCATTCGCGCTCGACGGGCATCGCGATCACCGTACCGCAAACTACATCCTGGCCGGCGCCTTGCGGAAGATTTCCTGGAACGTGCGGGTTTTCGGGTACGAGGTTTGGGGAATGTGTATTCCGAACGTGGTTTTGATTATCGACGATGTGATCGAAACCAAAACCGAAATGCTCCGCTGTTTCACGTTCGCCAATTCGGCGCTGGATTACGTCAACAGCACGCTGGGACTGAATATGTTTCACTCGCGCATGCTCGGCGCGGGCACGTGCCGGTACGCGGAGCGATTCTTCGAACTCCCCCGCGAGGAATACATCGAGCTCGCAGGCCGAATCCGCGCCGCCGAGCCATCCGCACCGGCAAACGGGAGATAGGGTGCCATGACGCTCAACCAGGCTCTGGCTCTCATCAACTCCCGAAAAGGGAACAGTGAGGACGGGACTTACTATCTGGCTTGCGGCTTCGAGCCGCTGCATCTGGCGACCCTGTTGCGTGCCCATCTGCTGGAACGGCTGCGGGACGATGGGAATGTCGAGGTGCAGTGCGGAGTTTACGGCGACCTCCGCGGCAACGTCGATGCGGCCGCGCGAACGGCGGTTACCGCCTGTGCGGTGGTGCTGGAGTGGAGCGACCTCGACCCGCGGCTCGGCCTGCGCAGCAGCGGCGGCTGGTCGAATGAAGCCAAGGCGGATCTGATCGCCAATTGCATCGAGCGCTACACGCACCTCGAAGCGGCTATCGTCGCGCTGGCCGGCCGCATGCCGGTGGCGCTGGCTCCGCCCAGCCTGCCTTTGCCGCCGATCGGAAACACGATTCGCGCCCAGAGCAGTGTCCTGGAACTGGAACTGGGGCAGCAACTCGCTCGGTTCCTCCTTCGCATCTCGCGGGTCTCCGGCGTGCGCGTGATCGAACGATCGCGGATCGAGCCGGCGGTTGCCTCGCTCGACGCTCGCATGGAACTGATCGCCGGCTTCCCGTACACGGTCCCGTTCGCGAGCGGCCTGGCAGCCTCGCTGGTCGACGTACTTTGCCAGCCGGCGCCGAAGAAGGGCCTCATCACCGATCTGGATGGCACGCTGTGGTCGGGAGTCGCGGGCGAGATAGGGGTGGACGCGATCTCCTGGAGCCAGGAGCACCACACGCAGACGCACGGGCTGTATCAGCAGATGCTCGGCCATCTGGCAAGTTGCGGCGTGCTGCTGGCTGCCTGCTCGAAGAACGAAATGACGACGGCAGAGGCTGCACTGGCACGGAAGGACCTGTTTCTGAATGCCGAATCGCTGTTCCCCGTCTGCGCCAACTGGGGGCAGAAATCGGCCTCGGTGGGCCGCATTCTCGACACGTGGAACATTGCGGCCGATGCCGTGGTTTTCGTCGATGACAGCCCGATGGAACTGGACGAGGTCGAGCGGGCTTATCCGGGAATGACGTGTCTCGCGTTTCCCGGCAGAGATCCCGCGGCGGTGTGGAACCTGCTCGGGCGTCTGCGCGATCTGTTCGGCAAACCGGTGCAATTGGAGGAGGACCGGCTGCGGCAATCCAGCATCCGTGCCTCGGCCCAGGTCCGCGAGATGGCGGCGGACGGCGGCGCGGCCGAGTTCCTTCGCACGCTGCAGGGTACCGTGACGCTGGCCTGGCGTGTTGACTCGGCCGATAAACGGCCGCTCGATCTGATCAACAAGACCAATCAGTTTAATCTCAACGGCGTCCGCATGGGCGAGAGCGAATGGCAGCGCCTGCTGGAACGGAAAGATGCGATCGTCGCCGTGGTTTCCTATCGGGACAAATTCGGTCCGCTGGGAAAGATCGCGGTTCTGGTCGGATCGCAAGCCGGCCGCTTGGTCAGGGTTTCGCATTGGGTGATGAGCTGCCGGGCGTTCTCGCGGCGGATCGAGCATCACATTCTCGACAGCCTCTTCCGCCACACCAACGCCGAAGAAATCGAGTTCGCCTTTGAGGCGACCGAAAGAAACCAGCCGCTCCAGGAGTTTTTCCGCGCCCTTGACGTACCCCGGGGCGCCGAGGACGTCCATCGCATATCGCGTTCCGGTTTTGTCGATCGCTGCGGGGCGCTACCGCACGAAGTCGCGAATCTGACAGAATGAAATGTCATCCAAAATGAACGACACGAAAGAGAAGGTCGCCCGTTGTTTTTCCAACGTGTTCCCGGACATCCGGGAGGAGGAGATACCTCGCGCCAGCACGGCCTCGCTGGCGGCATGGGATTCGGTGGCGCACGTCACACTTCTCTCCTCGATTGCGGAAGAGTTCGGCCTGGACTTCGAGCTGGAAGATTTCGAGGAGTTGGTTTCTTACGCGTTGATCGTCGACTATCTGGAGAGTAAGTCCGCCAATGGATGAGTCGCGCGCATTCACGGCCGGCGAGCTGCGGACCGGTCTCCAGGCCGAATTCGAACGTGAGATTACAGTGGACGATGTAACTTCATTCGCCGAACTTTCCGGCGACTGGAATCCATTGCACACCGACGAAGCGTACGCGGCGCAAACCAATTACGGCGGTCGAATCGTACACGGTGCATTCCAGGTGGCGCTCGCCTCGGCCATGGCTGGCATGTATCTGCCGGGCCGTCACGTTGTCGTGGGGTCTTTTCAATGCCGTTTCCCCGCCCCGTTGCACTATCCCTCGCGCGTGCGTGTGCACGGTGAGATAACGACGTGGGTACCCAAATCCGCAAGCGGCGCCATTCGGGTCCGAGTAATCGAGATCTCCACCGTCACGCTGACCTCGGAAATTCACGTCGGGTTCTCGCTCCACGAACGTCGTTCCCTCCCGGCGCATGAGGCTGAGGCCGCGCCTGCCTCCGCGGAGAACAAACCAGTCGTTCTGATCACCGGCGCCAGCGGCGGTCTGGGGCGGATTCTGGTTGCCCGCCTCAGTGGAACTTACCAGGTCATTGGTATGGCCAGGTCACTCGCCGCGCCTTCGGAATCGAGTTACCCGCGTGTCGAGTGGCTTGCCGCGGACTTACAAGCAGGGGATTGGGAACAGTCGGTGGAACGTCACCTGTGCGGCCGCCGGCTCTACGGGTTGGTGCATGCGGCCTGGCCGCCTGGCCCGCAAGGCGGCTTGCTCGACGTGGAAACCGATGCGGTCCGCGCCCAGGTGGAATTCGGCAGTGTGACCACCATTCGCATCGCCCGATTCCTGCGCTCGTTCGGCGGTCCCGCGGGCCGGCTCGTCATTTTGGGATCCACCGCGGCCACCATCAAGCCGGTGGTGAGCATGTCCGCGTACTCGCTTGGGAAAGCGGCGCTCGAGCATACGGTTCGCTTGCTGGCTCCGGAGCTTGCGCGCGGTAACATCACCATCAACCTGGTCGCGCCGTCGTTTGTCCCGGTGGGGATGAACAGCGCCAAAACCAACCGGGTCATTCTGACGGAAACCGCCAAGGTGCCGCTAGGGAAACTCTGCTCGCCGGATGACGTCGCCGGAGCCGTGGACTTCTTCCTGTCCGAGCGCGCCGCGTTTGTCACCGGTCAGATTCTGCCGCTCACCGGAGGCCAATTGTGATATCCGCACGCCGGGTCTAGTACGTATCGAAAAGCGAAAAGTCCCAGGCATCGGCTGTGGCCAACGACGCCTTCAGCTCGGGCGCCTCCACCTTGTAATACAGTTGCCAGGACGCCAGGCGGTACGTGTAGGGCCGCAACTCATCGGCAGGGGCGCGCTTCGCCGGAGTGCCAGTCATGAATTTGACGGCGTCCACGCCTTCTTCGCGGGCGATTCCGATCGACCCCAGCAAGAGGTCTCTGATGGTCGCGGGGGCGTCCCGCAATGCCTGAAGGTCCGCCACATCGTACAAATCCATCCCCAATTCAGGTGACTCCCGGCGCACGAGAACCGCGTAACCGGAGAGCGTTCCGTTCCGCTCGGCCGCGACAATTGTGGCGCGGCCGCTGCGAAGTTGTCCGCCAAACCTCCACTCCAGCACCGCTTTGGTGCGCACCGCGCGCAGACGGAGCGGGTCTGCGCGAAGACCCTGCCAGAAAACTTCGAAGCGATCGTCGAAGCCTCCGAGACGATACACAGTAGAAGAAGTGCGCCCCCGGCCACTACGCCGGACGATATCTCTTGCGTTGAGGAGCATTCCCACCGGCCGGGCCAGAGCGCTCGCTCCGGGGATCGCTCTCTTCGATAGAACCGCCTTCGCGAATCCTTGCGGCCGCGCGGCCCAGAAGCATGGAACATCGTAACCGGGTATCGGGATGCGCGCTAATTTCATGCCAGTCAGCACCCGTGATGCGGTGGGGTTGGCGCTGCCGTCCAGCCACAGATCGACGCTCCTTTGCTTTAGGAAAGCGGTCATCAACTGCAGAGACCTGTTGCGGTGACTGGCATCCACCGCCCAGGCCGTGGCAATCGCTCCCTTAACGCTCCGCCCACCGAGATCGTAAAGCATGTGGATGTTGCCCAGATAGCCCACCACTCCGCCAGTCTCCGTTTCCAGAACCCACCCAATTGCGACGTCCCGAAATTCCGCGGCGAAAGGGTAGGCATCCCACTGGCTGCGCCACGCCACTGGGTCGAGATCGCCCATACCATTCCGCTTATGCAATTGTGCGATCGCTTCCGCATCGGCCAATGTCGCAGTCCGGAGTCGAACAGTCCCTTCCGATTCCACCTGGTTACTCCGTTTCCGCCTGCCATGAGGCCGGGCCGCCACTCTCTGTGTTGTTCAGCGACCCCGATTCATACCGATCCATGTTCATACACTACAATTATGCGATGCGTGATTCGGCGGGGAAAGCGGCTGCCCGAAGCCGAAGCGGCCAGGCGTCTTCATCGCGAGCCGGAATGGCCGGTCAGGTTCATCCGCAGCCATTTCTACCTTGCCAGCCGGCTCGCGCGGCTCGAACCACCCAAGCGGTTAACGATTCATCGCAGCACCAAATTCGGCCAAAAACTGCCGCTAGACAACCTGGTGCTATAAAACCCTTGCCTTAAGGGAGTAGGCGTGGACGCTAAGGGCAATGCGCGTAGTGCGCCTTCACCTTGCGCGCGGCGGCGCGGCCGACGGCCTTGGCGAGATCGTCTTCCGAGGCCGCCCGCACCAGCTCGGTACTGCCGAACTGCTTCAGCAGCTTCTGCACCGTCCTCTCGCCCACGCCCGCAATCGCGTCCAACTCGCTGGTCAATTGGCGCGCGGAGCGGCGCGAGCGGTGGAAGGTGACGGCGAAGCGGTGTGCCTCGTCGCGAATGGATTGGACCAGGTGCAGGATGGGCGAGAAGCGGTCCAGCACCACCGGTTCGTCTTCCTGCCCGAAAACGTAGATGATCTCCTCGCGCTTGGCGATGGAGGCCAGCGGCTGATCGGCGATGCCCAGCGCTTCGAGCGATTCCGCCGCCGCGTGTAACTGGCCCAGCCCGCCATCGATCAGCACCAGCCCGGGCAGCGGCTGCTTTTCTTCCAGCAGCCGCGCGTAGCGGCGCGTCGCCACTTCGCGCATGCTGGCGAAATCGTCGTTGCCGACCACCGTTCTGATGATGAACTTCCGGTAGTCGGATTTCTTCATGCGCCCGTCTTCCCACACCACCATGCTGGCCACCTTGTCGGTTCCCTGGATGTGCGAAATGTCGAAGCATTCGATGCGCGTGGGCGCCACAGGCAGGTTGAGCGCGTCCTGCAAGGCTTGCTGAATCGCCTTCGACGATGGCTTCAACACGCGGAAGCGCGCGTCGAAGCTGTGTTTGGCGTTAGTCCCCACCAGGTCCATCAGCGCCTTTTTCTGCCCGCGCTGCGGCGTGCGGATCTCGACCCGTCCGCCGTGCGGCGCGCCACGTTTCTCGGAGAGCAACTCCTCCAGCGTGTCGCGGTCCTCGAAATCCACCGGCACGTGAATCTCCGCCGGTATGAACTGCTGGTCGAGATAGAGCTGCTTGAGCAGCGAAGAGAAGAACTGCGGCTCGTCGAATTCCTCCTGATCCTCCCAGAAGAACTCGCGCCGGTCGACGATCTGGCCGTGGCGCAGGTGAAACAGGTTCAGCGCCACCAGCGGCGGTTCCGCGTAGCAGCCGAAAATGTCGACATCGTCGCCCTTGGCGGCCGCCATCTTCTGCCGCTGTTCGATCTCTTCCACCGTGGCCAGCAGGTCGCGCAGCGAGGCCGCTTCCTCGAACCGCATTTCGCCCGACGCCGCTTCCATCCGCCCACGCAGCTCGCGCGCCAGGTCCGTGTGCCGGCCCTCCAGGAACTGCCGCACGTTGCGCACCGCGGCCTCGTAGGCATCCCCGTCAGCCAGGCCCTCCACGCACGGGCCCAGGCAGCGGTGAATGTGGTACTGCAAACACGGCTTCGGGTGGTAACGTGTCAGGTCCACTTTGCAAGACGGCACCAGGAAATGGCGGTGGATGAAGTGCACCAGCCGGTGCGCCAGGTTGGCGGGGAAGAAGGGGCCGAAATAGGTGGCGCCGTCCTTGCGCAGGCGGCGGGTCACGTACACTCGCGGGTAGCGCTCGCGCGTCAGCTTGACGTACGGGTAGGTCTTGTCGTCGCGCAATAGCACGTTGAAGCGCGGCTGGTACTGCTTGATGAGGTTGTTCTCGAGCGCCAGCGCTTCCTTTTCGTTGTCGACCAGAATGTAGTCGATGTCGCGCGCTTCCGCAATGAGACTCCCGGTCTTGACATCGGCCAGCTTGTCCTCGGAAAAATAGCTGCGCACGCGGTGGCGGAGGACCTTGGCCTTGCCGACGTAGATGACCTGGCCGCCGCCATCCTTGTACAGATACACGCCGGGCGCGAGCGGGAGCTGCGCTGCCTTTTCACGGAGATCCATCGGAGGGAACGCTATAATTGAATTACCTAACGCTGTTGATTCTAGGGCGCTTAATTCAATTATTGCACAGGATGCGGCGGTGTCTCTCACTGTCAGGACGAACGTGCCGTTAAGCTCACTGATGTGAAATGCCCAGCATGTTCGTTCAATAACGATTACGACGCGAAGGCGTGCCAATGCGGCTACGGCTTCGAGGGACCGCGACGGACTCGACCGTACGCCTCACGTCCGTAGAACGATCAGTTCGCACAATCAAGATCCTCATGGTTTGGTGGTTTATTCTGACGCTGGCTTGAGCACTGCTGTGGCTCATAGCAGCGTTTGTACGCGCCTAAGGCCGCCAGGATAAGTCGCCGCGCCAGACCGGCCAGTTTGATAGCCATGGCGCTACACTGTTGCCATGAGCGAGTTCTGGAAAGGCATGCTGATTGGCTTCTTCCTCGGAATCGTTGCCAGCCTCATTGCAGCCTATCTTTGGGATGTGAAGACACGAATTAGGGCCTATGTCGCCGCCCGTAGACTGGTCGGCACCTGGGTAGCCTACGACTTTGAGGGCCGAACGATTGCCAGCACCCCGATGCAGGGCGCGGGCCTTACGGTTGTGTCTTTGAGCCGCGATTGGTGGGCGGCAGACTCGGGGCTTCTCGATGTTCACGCCCAGGATATTGACCCTTCCACTGGCCAGACAAGAGAGCATCACGGCAGCATCGTCTTGGACCCTGTTAAGCCCTGGCTGGCGACTCGGATTCTTCGTTATCGTGACTCGGACGAAGTATCCCAGCAGCGGCTTGAAATTGACCTGAAGGACTGGAAAACCGTGCGCGTTTTCCCCGACCCTACGGTTGCGACCATCGGCAATGTATACCCGCCACACGCGTGGCGCCGCGCATCCTAACCAGCGGGGTGGGGTAGCATCTATCACCGCCAGGCGATACAATAAGCTGGCCTAAATGACCTCGGCTTCGAGGACGATTTTACTGGCCTTTCTCGCCTCCACGTTATTCGGCCACGCGAACGCGGCCGGACCAGAGTTCTTTGCCGTTGCGGTCGCTGCGCCCACAACTAACGATGCTGAGATCCGTCATCTGGTCGTGCGTACCGACCCTTTGTCAGATAGGGAGTTGGCTGCCCTGGAGGCCTTTCAACGTGCTCTCAAGATGCAACCTGCTGCCGAGACCCAGCGCACTTCCATCGCTCAGTTCATTCAAGGCTTGCCCAGGCGCAACGTTTATCTAAAGGCAGAGAACACGATGGTAAGAGACCGCGCGCACACGGTCCAAGCGGGCCTCACCCTCGGTGATGCGCAAGCCCTCGCGACAGCCATGAGCGGCCCTGGGAAGCTCACTGTTGTTGACCCCGTTCCGGTCGCACCGGAAATGTCCGCCACTCTCTCGGGGGATGGCTTTCAAGTTACAAGCAGCAGTCCGCCGAAGCAGTTTGTAGATCCCGCACGTCCTACTCTCTGGCAGTGGCAGGTCGTACCCACGAAGACCGGAAAACTCAAACTCCTTCTGCGGGTTGCGGTCGTAGTGACATTGCCAGGTCTCAACACGGAGAGCGAATACCAAGTCAAAGAACAGGAAATCATCGTCATCGTGGGTTTCCGAGGACGGCTTGAGTCGATACTTGGAAGCGTATGGGCGGTGGCGAAATGGTTTCTTGTCGGGATCGGCGGCCTAGCATTGCCGGAGGTGTGGAAGCGCTGCAAGCGGCTCTTTGGGTTCAAGAGTGGATGAGCCGATCCCGCGGCAAGCGCCGCGGCGCCGGCTTCGCAATCTATTTCACAAAACGGCTGCCGGATGCAACTTTCGCACAAAACTGGAGCATGGTCCGAAACGATAACCCGCTTGTTTTTCTGCGGGTCGTGCGCAACCTGTTGTCGCTACGGTAAAATTGAATTATGTCACGCTGGCTTCTGGCCTTGCTGGCACTGGGCGCAGCCTCTCTGGCGGCCCAGAATTCCGGCAACCCGCAGACACCACCCGATTCGCCGCCAGCGCAACTCAAGACGGTGCATCCGCAGCCCGCCACCTCAGACAAGCAGGAAGTGCCTCCGGAAGAAGACTCTTCGCTGGCGACCACAGCGTATTCTTTTAACCCCTTGCAGTCGAAGAAAGACGTCGTGGCGGGCAAGTTTTACGCCAAGAAGGGGAACTACCGCGCTGCGGCCGGCCGTTACCGGGAGGCCACCAAGTGGGATGACAGCAATAGCGAGGCATGGCTGCTGCTCGGTGAAGCCGATCAAAGGCTCAAAGACAAGAACGCCGCCCGAGACGCCTACAAGAAGTACCTGGATTTGGCGGCGGACGCCAAGAACGCCGCCGACATCCGCAAGAAACTGGAAAAGCTGAAGTAGCCCGGGCGAAGTTTACACATTGGACTGCGGATCTGGCGGCGCGGTTTGTCCGTTTTGGCGTGTTGGGAGCCAGAAGGCCCGCTGCCGCCCTCCCTCCGCGCGCGGGCTCCATGCCGGCCTTCGATTGGCTGCGTGGGCGCCGCAACTGATTGATCCGATATGCCCTGGGCGCACTTGGCGCGTCCGCGCAGTGCGTCTCGCAAACGCAATTCCCTCAGTGAGTTGCTTGTGGTAGTAGCTCCGGTGTTAACCGTAGATGGTAGGGTATTCCTCCGGTTGATTCCTGAGGCAGAGTAACCGATAATGGCTACACGTCCTGCCGGATTTAGTGCTTTTGCGTACAGTTTTCTGGCGCCCCCCGGCAGCGGTTTTTCGCCGAACATGAGCAGGCTAACACTGGGATGGGTGGTTGCGGCGGCTTTCGTGCTGAGCGCGGGAGTTGCATCTGCCGCGTCGGCATCGGCGGCATCCGGCAGAAGGTCGGCCGTGCGCCACCGGGCGCATCCGGTGGACCCTGCCGCCGGGGACGACAGCGAAGGCGACGACCCGACCGTGCGCCGCGCCGCAGTCGAGGCCTTGGGAACGCGCCGCGGCTCGGTAGTGGTGGTGGACCCCGACAATGGGCGCGTCCTTACCATAGTCGGCCAGAAGCTCGCCTTCGAGACCGGGTTCATCCCCTGCTCCACGATCAAGCTGGTCACCGCCCTGGCCGCCCTCACCGAGCACGTCGTGGAGCGCGACACTTTCGTTCGCATAGGCCGTTACTTGAGTTACAACATGACGACCGCGCTGGCGCGTTCCAACAACGAGTACTTTGGCGCGCTGGGCAGCCGTCTGGGCTTCGAAACGGTAACTCGCTACGCTCGCATGATGGGCCTGGGCGAAAAGGCGGGTTTGGATATTTCCGGCGAGCAGCCCGGCGAGGTCGCCACTGCGCAGCCGAAGGGCGGCATGATTCTAATGACGGCCTACGGTGAAGGGTTCCAGATGACACCGCTGGAACTCGCCGCGCTGCTTTCGGCTATCGCCAACGGCGGCACACTGTATTACTTGCAATATCCTCACAGCGCGGACGAGGCGTCGCATTTGGCGCCGCAAGTGAAGCGCCAACTGGAGCTGGCGCCCAACGGCATCGACGATATCAAAATGGGAATGCGCGGCGCGGTGGAGTACGGGACCGCGCGCGGCGCGGCCTACGACCCCAACGAGCCGATTCTCGGTAAGACCGGCACCTGCACCGATTATCGTGCGGGCAATTTCATGGGCTGGTTCGGCTCTTTCAACGAAGTGGGCTTCCACAAGCTGGTGGTGGTAGTCATGCTGGCCAGCCCCTACAAGGGCGTGAACGGCCCGCTGGCTTCCGCCGTCGCCGGCAATCTCTACCGCAACCTCTCCGCGCAGCGCTACTTCACCGCCGATGGCTCCAGCCGGCAACCCGGCATGCCGGAAATCCTCGTCACCAGCCCCTGCTGCTCCCGCTGAACGGTGGCGCCGGCGGTCTTGCCGCCGGTGTCTTGTGCCTTTTACGCCTGGATTCCGAAGTCAACTTCGGCGAAGTTGCATTTCCACAGCGGAGCACCTGTATCAGGGCACGCCTTCAGCCGTGCCGGAACGGGATGATGCTGATGGGCTTTAGCCCCTGCAGCAGACAGGGGCTAAAGCCATCAGAATGTGCGTGGTCGGCGGCACGGCTCAAGCCGTGCCCTGATACAAGGCGTCCAACTCCGGAATTTCAGGTTACGCGCTTGCCCCACGGCCACTGTTCGGAACACGCGGCCAGTCCGCTCCTCACCGGGTCGTATTCCGCTCTGAAAAGGACACCGGCGGCGGAGACCGCCGGCGCTACAAAACACAAACGCTCGCGGCTGGAGCAGATGGTGCTCCAGCCGCGAGCGTGCAGGGAAAGCAGCGGTTCTGTAGGTCCTTACTTTGCCGGTTCGGCGACGATGCCGCCGCCCGACTGCTTGACCTTCTTCTCTTCCTTGCTCTTCTTAGTCGCCATGGCCTTGTCGAGCCAGGCATCGGCGATCTTGGCCTGTTGTTCGTACTCCTCTTTGGTGTCCGCCAGGTAAGCACGCTCGCGGATGAGCAGGTTCTCGTACGACATCGCGTCATCGTACTCCGGGTTGATCTCCAGCGTCTTGTCCAGGTCCTTCAACCCGTCCTCGATCACCGGATCCCATTTTTCCTTGAGCTCCGCCTTGACCTTCTTGTCCTTGATCGGCCCCGGGTCTTCCTGTCTCATGCCTAGGCTGGCAAGCGCTTGGCCGAATGCCGGGAACCACCGCGACCAGGTGATGAACCCCAGGCTGTAATATGCGTCGGCGTTGTTGGGCGACACGGCGATGGCTTTTTCGAACCACTGTTTGGCGTCATCCCATTTCTGCTGATTCAGGAACAGACTGGCGATGGACATAATGGCCAACTGGTCCTTGGGGTTTTGCTCGAGGACCTTCTGAAACTGGTCGTAAGCCGCCTCCGCCATCTGGTCGTTTTCCGGCGACCGTGCTCCGGGAATGTACTGCTGATAGTAGGCGACCGCCAGGTACTCGCGCGCCGAGAGAAACGTGGGATCGAGGTCGACCGCGTTCTTGAAGTGCTCGACGGCCTGCGGATACTGGGCGCCCTTGAATGCCTGCACGCCCTCATTCACCTGAGAGCGCGACTTCAGCTTGTTGCAGCCGGTGGCCGCGAAAGCCAACGCAACCGCGGCGATAACGATTGTCAGTTTGCGCATCGCGTATTGATCTCCTATTGTCCAAGGTCCTTGTATGGCATCAGGCCCACCTTGTCGATCTGGGCGCCGTGCGCGATGTCAATGACCCTGGCTACCCAACTGAACTCCAGATTGGGATCGCCTTTGACGAATACCACGCGTTCGGCGCGCGTCTTGAAAATGTCCACCAGGCGATTTTGCAGGGCCGCTTCCTCGATCGGATCCTGGTTGATCATCATGCTGTGATCCGCATTGATGCTGATCACGACCGTGCGGATGTTGTTCTCCGCCGGCGCCCCAGGCGGAGGCGGCTGTGGCACCAGAGCCTCCAGACCTTTCGGCGTCAGCGGCGTGATCACCATGAAAATGATGATCAGCACCAGCAGCACGTCGATCATGGGCGTCATGTTGATGTCGGATTTCGGACCGCCCGTTCCGCCCACTGCCATTGACATAAGATTGCTCCTTTTCGAAAATTCCCTTGCTCTACATCGCAGCCGCGGCCGGTTGCTTCTTTGCCTCGATCTGGTCCGTCAGGAGGCCCAGTTGGTCCACGCCGGCCGATTGCAGATTCTGCACCACATCCAGCACGGTCTGGTACTTGGCGCGCTGATCCGCGCGCACGAAGCACTCCTTGTCCAGCCGGTTGGTGAGAATGTCTTTCACCTTGGGCGCCAGATCCTCGGGCCTCAACTTCGTGTTGTTGAGGAAGACATTGCCATCGCGGGTGACGGCGATCAGCACCGCGTCGCTCTTATCGGCCGCCTGCATGGGGACCGGGTTGTGGGTCTTCACCATGTCCACACTCACGCCGTGCGTCAACATCGGCGTGATGACCATGAAGATGATGAGCAGCACGAGCATGACGTCCACCATCGGCGTGACGTTGATGTCGGCTACCGGCGCCGGGGCCTTGTTTATATTGAAATCCATCGCCATTGTTGTTTCTCCCTGGAAAGCCGGCTGTACTTACGGGGAGCCGTTTCCGGCTCCCCGCGGTTTTCAACTCGCCGGGAATCCCGACTGTTTCACTCGCTCGGACTTACCGCTACTTGTGGGCAGCGGCGCCGCGCTGGCTGCGCTTCAAGAAGTAATCGATGAGCTCGGAGCTGGAGTTGCCCATCTCCACATCGAAAGCTTCAATTTTGTTCGTGAAGTAGTTGTACATCCACACCGCCGGGATGGCCACGAACAGACCGATGGCGGTGGTTACCAGGGCTTCGGAAATACCGCCGGCAACGGCGCCGAGGCCGGTCGACTTTTCGTTCGAAATGCCGCGGAATGCGTTGATGATGCCGAGGACGGTTCCGAACAAGCCGACGAACGGTGCCGTGGAACCGATGGTCGCCAGACCCGAAACGCCGCGTTTCAGTTCGGCGTGAACGATGGCCTGGGCACGGTCCAGAGCGCGCTTGGAAGCTTCGATCTCCTCACCCGGGATTTCGGAGCTGATCTGATGCGCCTGGAATTCCTGCAAACCGGCGACCACAACCTTAGCCAGGTGGCTCTTCTTGTAGCGGTCGGCGATCTTGACGGCCTCTTCCAGTTTGCCTTCCCGCAGCGCGCCGGCCACCGCCGGAGCGAACTGCCGGGATTGTTTACGGGCGGCGCTGTAAGCCAGCAATCTGTCGATCATCACGCCGATCGAATACGCGGACATGATGAACAAAATGATTACGACGGCCTTGGCCGGCGTGCCCATCTGGCTCCAAAGGTGCGGCAGGTCCCAGCCCACCGTCTCCTGGAGCAAATAGAAGAACGCGAAATGCACATGGACGAACATTCTGATTTTTTCTCCTGCGAGTTGAAATGTTACTGCTCTTGCCGGCGTCCGCTACGCGCCCGCCGGGGTACTACTGCAACGTAAAGTTGACATCGATGGTCGTCGAAACTTCCACCGGCTCTCCATTCAGCATGGTCGGGCGATAAATCCAGCCCTTCACCGCGTCCATCGCGGAGTGCACCAACAGGGGATGGCCCCGCACCACCTTCAGATCCTGTACCCGGCCGTCCTTGCCGATGATGGCACTCAATTCCACCGTCCCCTGAATACGGGCCTGCTTGGCCAGGGGAGGATACACCGGCTTGATCTGCGTGATCAGGTTGGCCGCCTGCACATTGCCGCCCACGCGGATGCGCTGCGGAGTCACCGTCTTGGGCGGAGGCGGAGGCGGAGGCGCGGCCGAAGGTACACCACCGATAATGCCGCCCAGCACGCCGCCCACCGAACCGCCAGTCATGCCGCCCGCCACGCCGCCGACTACGCCGACGCCGGTCGAGGGAGGCGGAAGCTCATCTTCTCTGATCTGCGCGATCTCTTTCGGAATCGTTTTCGGCGCCATCAACTTGCCGGCGTCGAATTGCCGCGGAATCACCTTCACCACCCTCGGCGCCACCTGCGGGGGCGGCGGAGGCGGCGGAGGAGGAGGAGGAGGAGGAGCAACCAGGAAGCTTTGCAAAGTGGCCGCGGGAAGGACGTCGAAGTAGATCATGGGCAGAATCACGAAGACGCCGATCATAAACAACTGGATCAAGGTCGATATCAAGACCATCCAGCCCTTGTTGGTCTTCCCCGTCTGTACGAATGTCTGTTCAAACATGAGGCACTTCCTTTACCTGCTTTCAAGCGCCGCCCGTCCAACGGACGGCTAAAAAATGTCCAGCGGACGGCTAAAATATCTTGCGTACGTCCAAAATTCCTGCCGCCTTACCTCACCGCCTTGGCCGCATTCTTCCGCGGCGCGTCCGGCCGGGGCGCCGTAGCCATGACGGGGGCTGTCCTCCCGCCCCGCCGGTCCGCCCACCCATGCCAGAACAGCACAATCGGACTGGCCACAAATACCGAAGAATACGTTCCCACCAGGATGCCGCATACCAGCGCGAACGAGAATCCGTTCAGCACCGGGCCGCCGAACAGGAACAGCGCGATCACCGTCAAAAACGTCAGCCCCGAAGTCATTACCGTCCGGCTCAGCGTCTGGTTCACCGCCCGGTTCATCACCGCTTCCAGAGGCTCACGCCGGGACATCTTCAGGTTCTCCCGGATGCGGTCGAAAATCACGATGGTGTCGTTCATCGAATAGCCCACCAGCGTTAACAAGGCCGCGATCACCGTCATCGTGATGTCCTTGTTGAATAACGAAAACAGTCCGATCGTAATGATAGTGTCGTGGAAGCAGGCGATCACCGCGCCCAGCCCGTAAATCCACTCGAATCGAAAGGCGATATAGGCCAGCATGCCGGCCAGCGCGTATAGCGTGGCCAGAACGGCCTTCTTGCGCAGTTCCGCGCCCACCTTCGGTCCCACCATTTCCACTCCCGCAATGTGGAAAGGAGCCAAGTAACACTCCTCGTGAAGAGTGTTCATAATACCAGTATTTACGCCCGGCGTGGAAGACAATTGATTAAAATTTGCGATCAGCCCGGAGTGCTGAGTGTCGCGCGTCGAGAGCAGCCCCGTTACCAGGTTCTGCAAGTCCTGTTCGCTCGCGGACACGTTGTTGCGCGCCAGCGCATCGCGCAGCCGTTCCGCCAGCGCGTCATGCCCGGCATTGTTGAAATCCAGCTTGCCGCCCGCGCCCTGCCCGAAGGTTGCCGTCAGAACATCCGACATGTCCTGGCGATTGACGTTCATCTGGCCCTCGCTCACCGCCTCCGTGCCGATCTCGACCGTGTTCTGCGCGCTGGTTTCGTTCTGCACCGAAACTTCGCCTTTAATCTGGGGCGAGGAGGACATGGCGGAGCGAATCTTATCGAGCGGCGGCGTGTAGGCGAACTTCACCGTCATCATCACGCCTTGCTTGAAGTCGATCCCATACTTCAACCCGCCCTTGGCCGCGATGCTGATCAATCCGGCCGCCGTCAGCACCAGGCTGGCGATGATAAACGGCCACTTCTTGCCCAGAAAATCGTAATTCGTGCTTTTAAATAATTCCATCGATACGTGCCATGCCGGTGCCTGATGTAAGGTTGGACACCAGCCTTTTCCGTTTTGTTCCCGCCCGCCCGCCAAGGATCCGGCTGCCGGTCGGCTTCCGCCCGCCGCACCCGATTCCCGCTCTTTTTTTCCGCTCGGTCATTGTATCAAACACGCGTTCCGTAACAACTGTATCAACCGAACCCAGCCGGCCCAGTGGGCTCCCCGTAGGGAGCGGTCCCCGGCCACTAAACCCGCTCGCTTCTGACGAGTTCCTAAATACTCAGCGTCTCCATCCGGTGCCGTCCGGACAATTCGTAGTTGAAGATCGTCCGCGACACGAATACCGCCGTGAAAACGTTGGCGGCCAGACCGATCGTCAGCGTGACCGCGAATCCTTTCACCGGGCCTTCCCCGAACAGAAACAGGAAGGCGCACGACACGATCGTGGTGACGTGGGTATCCACGATCGTCCACCACGCCTTGTTGAAACCGTTCTCCACCGCGGCCACCACCGCCTTGCCGGCCCGCAGTTCCTCGCGGATTCTCTCGAAAATCAGTACGTTCGAATCCACCGCCATACCAATCGTCAGAATCACACCCGCGATCCCCGGCAAGGTGAGCGCGGCATGAAAATAGGAAATCGCCGCCAGCAGGATCACGGTATTCAGCAGTAGCGCCAGCACCGCGTTAATGCCGCTGCGCTTGTAGTAAAACAGCATCACCACCACCACCGCTACCAGGCCCGCGATGGCCGCCTGCATTCCTTCCCGGATCGAGTCCGCGCCCAGCGATGGCCCGACCGATCTCTCCTCCACCGGCGTTACACTGGCCGGCAGCGAACCCGAGCGCAGGTAGCGCGACAGATCCTCGGATTCCTCTTCGCTGCCCAGGTTGGTGATGCGTCCGGAGTCTTCGATCCTGGACTGAATGGTGGCTACGCTTACGATCTGGTTATCCAGTACCACCGCCAGCTTGTTGCCGATATTCTTCTCGGTGAACATGCCGAACCGGCGACCGCCGTCCGGCGACAGGGTGAAGCCGGTTTCCCACTTGCGGTATTCGTCCTGGCCGGCATGAGCGTTGCGCATCTCGCTGCCCATGATCACCGCCGGACGCCCCAGCAGGAACCACTCTTCGCCCGGCGCCGTGCCGCGCGGCTTGGCCTTGGCCAGCTTGCTGTTCAGCGGCAGAACGCCGCCCTTCTGCGCCAGCGCCGCTTCACGGCTGGGGAACGGGCCGTCCTTGACCTCGTCGATTTCGAGCACCGCCGCCGTGCCGATCAACTCTTTCACCCGCGCCGGATCGTCTACGCCCGGCAACTGCACCAGCACCTGGTAGTCTGCTCCGGCCCGGCCGTACTTCTGCACGCTCGATTCCGCCACGCCAAGCTGGTTGATGCGGTTGTCGATCGTATCGATCGTGCGTTCCACCGTATCGCGCTTTAGCGCGATCAGGTCCGAAGGCTTCAGCCGCATCGTGTAATCGGTGGAATTCACCACCGTCAGCACGTAGGCGCTGTAACGTTCGTTTACCAAAGTGCGGAATGCGCTCGACACGGTCTCCGGCACGCCCTTCACGGTGATGATGATGTTGTCGGCATCCGCCACCGTCGCCGGCTGAGGATCGTTGCGGTCCATGCTCGAGAATCCGATGTTTTGCTTGGCCATGTCCGCCTTGATGCGCTCCATGGCCTGATCGGCATCCGCTTTCACGGCGTCCTCGACATGCACCTCCTCCACCAGTTGGCTGCCGCCCTTCAGGTCGAGCCCCAGGCGGATGTTGTCCTTCAGATTCTGGACCAGGTCGGTTTTCGATTTGGGCAGACCGATGATGCCGAAAATGCACAGCAGGATCGTCACCACAATCACCACGGTTCGCCACTTCAAATTCTGTGTCATGGAATGGAAATGCCTGTTAATTAGAGATTGCTACGATTGCGCCTTCTTGATTTCACCCGAGACGAGGCTCGCCACCGAACCGCGGGTGATCTGGATCTTCACATTGTCCGGCTTCACGCGCAGCACCAGTTTGTCCTCGTCGATCGCCACGATGGTGCCGATCATCCCGCCCGACGTCACCACTTCCGCGCCGTTTTGCAGGCCGGCCAACATCGCCTTCTGCTGCTTGCGCTGCTTCTGCATCGGCATGAACAGGAGGAAATAGAAGATTCCGAAAATCAGGAGAATGGGGAGGAGTCCCGCCAGCGAGCCGAACGGTCCGGAGGGCGCCGCTGTTGTTTGCAAATAGAAGCTTAAAATCACGTATTGGCCAAACTGAGGGCTACCCGGCATTTTCCGCCGGCCGGGCACACTCCAAATATTCCGGGAACGAACCCGATATTATAGCAAGCCTTATCTCCCTCATGATGTCAAGGTAGCGCCGCAGGTTGTGGCGGGTCGCCAGCATGGCGAACAGAATCTCGCCCGCCAGGAACAAATGGCGCAAATAAGCCCGTGAATACCGCTGGCAAGTATAGCAGCCGCAATGCGGATCGAGCGGCCCCGCATCGTCCTTATACCGCGCGTGTTTGATCACCACCCGTCCTTCGCTGGTGAACAGGTATCCGTTGCGCGCATTGCGGCTGGGCAATACGCAATCCATCATGTCCACCCCGCGCGCCACGTATTCCCCCAGCTCCGCCGGCATCCCCACCCCCATCGCGTAGCGCGGACGCGACCGCGGCAGCTCCGCAACGCTAGCCTCCACCATCTGCATGCTCAGCGGACGCGGCTCGCCCACCGAAAGGCCGCCAATCGCATAGCCGTCGGCGTCCAGGTCCGCCAGCTCCGTGGCGCACTCGCGCCGCAGGTCTGCAAATGTGCTGCCCTGGACAATCGGAAACAGCGCGTGCCGGGTTTCGATCTCGGCGAGGCGCCGCGCGTGATGCCCGGCCGCCTGCCGTGCCCAACGCACCGTGCGCAGCATGGCTTGCCGCGCCACTTCGTGGCTCACCGGGTATTCCGGACATTCGTCCAGCGCCATCAGAATGTCGCTGCCGAAAGCCAACTGCGCGTCCACCGTCGATTCGGGCGTGAAGCGGTGCGAGTCGCCATTCAGGTGCGACTGAAACGTCACGCCGTCCTCGTCGATCTTGCGCAGCCCGCTCAGGCTGAACACCTGAAACCCGCCCGAATCGGTGAGAATCGCGTGAGGCCAATCCATGAACCGGTGCAGCCCACCCAGCCCGCGGATCGCTTCCGCCCCCGGCCGCAAATAAAGATGATACGTGTTGGCCAGCAGGATGCGCACGCCCAAATCTTCGGCCAGGTCGCGCGAGCTCAGCCCCTTCACCGTCGCTTGCGTGCCCACCGGCATAAACACCGGCGTTTCGATCACCCCGTGCCCTGTGTGCAGCAGGCCCGCCCGCGCGTGAGTCCGCGCACATTCCGCCACCACCTCAAACTCAATCTGCCGCAAGATCCGATAGTACCAGCGCCGCCGCTCTATGGGGCAGATTGTCAATCGACCGCCATCCTCGCTCGACAAAATCAACGATCCGCCCTGATGTCTTTCACGATGCCACAATCTCGATCGGCACGGGCGGCGTCGAAGGATAAGAAAGCTGCTGGCTCGCAGCGGAGCAAAGGGGGCTACGCGATTCGCGATGCTACAGTAAGTCGAAGGCCCACGGCTTAAGCCTCTGCGCCATAGCTTCGGGAAGGAGTGACCCATGTTTTGCCCTCAATGCCGCGTGGAGTACCGGGAGGGGTTCGTCGAGTGTTCCGACTGCCATGTTCCTTTGACGGCCCACCTGCAACCGGAAGCTCCCGCCGAGGATCATGCAGGCGAGGGCGATCTCGACGTCCTGATTCGGACCGCCTGTTGGGGTCCCATCGCGATTGGCCTGGCGAAGAGCTTATTGGAGGAAGCCGGCATACCCTTTTTCGCCATGGACCAAAGCATAGCGGCCCGCCAGGAGAGCGGCAATTTTCTCGGTTGGTGGGATGTTCGCGTGCCGCGGGACAGGGAAGCCGAGGCTCGCCAGATTCTGCGGAGCGTGGAAGAAATGAAATAGGCGACGCGGCCGATGCACTCACCGGACGCGCGAATCGCGGCGAAACTCGAGGAGTTCAACCGGGGCGCCGTTGTCGATAATCATTGCCCCCGTGACTCCTTCCGAAGGCGAATTCGGCGCTGTGAGAATCTCCATACCCTCCAACGCGGCCTGTAGATCGGCCACTTCAAACGCTACATGGGGCACTAACTGGATCAGCGGGTGCACCGGGCTATCCGGCTCGAAGCGCATCCATTGAATGCCACAAGGGCTCGTCTCAAACGCGGAGACGTGCATCTTGAACTGTTCCAGATAGCATTCGCCGGGGCGCGGAACGACGGTCGGAATGCCGACGTGATGATATCTCCAGCCATGCAGAGAAGTGGCCGCGGGCTGCTCGTGGTCCTTGCGGATCGGGCTAGCCGGCGACATGGGCTCTGAAACAGTCATGATTCTCTCCCGGCCAAGCGTAGCACGCGCTGTTCCACTATTTGTCCTTCGGCAACATCTTCACACTGGCCGGTAACGTAAATAACTCATCGCCGAGGCTCTGGTTAATCTCCACGGTTTCCGAATACATCTCGAAGATCTTGTCCCCGTTGCGCTCGCGGCGGATGTCGTAGGGCCACAATATGCCGCCGGTGGGATGGTACTTGGCGAAGGCCGTCACTTCGGTGTCGAAATCGCCATAGATCGGATTGCGGCGCCGAAAGCTTTGCCGCAGCGGGAGCTTGGTGAACTTGCTGAAGTAGACGGTGACAGTCCGGCCGTTGGCGTCCGTGATATCGACGATTTCCACCGGTTGATTCTCGAAGACGTCGGACCCTTGCGAGTAAAACGACAGGCCGGGTTCGGCGAGCCGCTGGCGCAGGATGTAAAGGATATTCAGCAGCTCGGTCTCCTGGTAGTTCTTGAACCGCTGGTCCTCGAGCGGCTTGGCGCCGTGATAGTTCACTTCCCAAGCGCCGCTTTCGTTGAACAACACAAAGCCCTCGTCCTGTTTTCGGCCGAAATTCTCGCGCTCGCGCATGGCCAGCTTACCCGGCGCCGGGACCAGGTAGCGAGTATAAACGGTGGCCACCGAGAGCCCGGAAAGCTTTGAGTCATAAAAGGAGTAAGCGCGGCCCGTTTCCACGCGATCTTCGACCCGCAAAAAAGCGTCGCCGCCGAGCGCGGCCAGAGCTTCGTCGACCACTCGCTTGCCGCGCGCCTGGCGGGTTTCCTCCTGCGCCCACAAGCCGCCCACCAGCGCCGCGCAGGCCAGCAGGCAGAAAAGCCATTTGGTGCCGTGGCGCACGCACTCGTGCGTTCGCGCGGTAGGACAGACCATCGCCTTTCGTGTTCTGTCATCCCGCGCCAACGTGCGACGCGCTGACAGACGACAAAAACCGATCGTCCGTCCTACCACAAGGCTGCAGGCGCGCCACGCCCGAGTGCGTGCGCCACGATTGCCGATCAGATCATTTGAAGTCGTCTTCATGGGCGCCGCTCCAGATCCTCCAGTTGGAGGCCGGTGTTGATCTGAAACTGGCTGACCGTGGACTCGGCCAGGTATTTGCCACCCAGATGATAGGTCACGTGAAAAGGCACCTGGATTCCATTCACCTCGCGAAAATCGGAATACTCTTCTTCCATCGGCTTCGGCGGACCGTTGGGCTGCGGCGAATCGTAGAGCAGTTGCTGCGGCAACCCGGTGGCCGGATCGATCACCAGGCGAACGATTCCATCGCCGGCGGAGATCTCGACCGTGCGGTCATCCACCGCTACCACGTTGGCGCCCGCCGCGCCGGCTAGCAGCAGGCTGAAATAGACGTGGAACACTTCGTTGCGCATCTCCCGCAAGGTCACGCCCCTTAATGGCCCGGCGCCCCGCGGGGAGGAGAACCAGCCGAGCTTGCCGTCGCAGTACGTGCTTATCGGCCCGCTGGCCTGCCGGCTGTCCTGCCGCAAATGGCTGGGGGCGATCCACCGGTCGGTCTCACTGGCATCCAGCCGCCCGGCGCTGGGATCGAACCGGTCGTTCTGGGTCACCGTGAAATCCTTCACAGCCGCCAGTTTGCCGGCGCCTCCCACGGCACGCTGCACGCGCGCCAGAATCTCACGGCCTTTCGCCAGGCTGGGGGCATCGGGCTGGACCGCTTGTTTCTTCGGCTCGGGGATGGTGAGGTCGAGGGCAGTGACAGGCCGCCCGAGCTTGGAGAGCGGCTGTCCGAACTGCTCGGGGTTGCCCGCGGCCACGATGGTGAAATCCGCGGGGGCGAGATACCGTTTGGCGGCGCGCAGCACATCGGCGCGGGTCACGGCTTCCAGCGCCCGCTGATATTGCTGGATGAAATCGCGCGGGTATCCGTAGTACTCGTAGTTGAGGATGCGGCCCAGCGTTTTGGCTTTGGTGTCGAAGGCGAACACCAGGCTGTTGAGCGCCGTGTCCTTGGCGGTCTTGAGTTCCTCTTCACTCACTTCGGTCGAGCGGATACGCTCCACTTCCTCGAGGATCGCCCGGAGGGTTTCCACGGTGGATACGGATTTGGTGCTCCCCGAGATGAAGAACAAGCCAGGGTGATCGTAATTGGCGGCCCAGTCGGCTCCAATCTCGTAGGCGTTCCCCATCTCGGTGCGCACCCTGCGGAACAGGCGGCTCTGAAACCCGCCGCCCAGAATGTCGGCCATGATTTCAAGAGCGGGGTAGTCCTTGTCCTTGAGCAAGCCGCCCAATTGCCCCATGGAGAAAAAAGTTTGCGTCACATCGGACTTGCTTGCCAGGTATGTGCCCACGGCGGGTTTGGCCGAAACCGGCGGAAAGGCCGGCACGGGCGGCTGTTCCACGGTCCAATCGGCGAACAGCTTCTCCAGGCGGACCTTCATCTCCGGCGCGCTGAAATCGCCCCAGACCGCCAGCATCGTGTTGGCGGGGAAGAAATAGCGGCGGTAAAAGCTGGCCAGGTCGGCGCGGGTGACGCGGTCGATGGTGTCGTATTCTTCCTCCCAGCCATACGGCGTGTTCTTGCCGTACACGGTATTGGTGAACTCGCGCTCGGCGATGCCTTGGGGCTCGTCGTTGCGGCGGGCGATGCCGCCGCTCATCCCGGTCCTGGCCAGGTCGAGCTTGTCCTGACGGAATTCCGGCTCGATGAGCACGTCATGAAAATCGGCCAGCACTTCGCCCAGGTTTTCCTTGAGGCAGGAAAAACTCACCGACCCGAAACCTTCGTCGATGCTGCTTTCCACGCTGGCGGCGGCGTCTTCCAGTTCCTTATCAAGCTGCTCGCCAGTCTTGGTGCGCGTTCCACCGGTGCGCAGCACCATGCCGGTCAGCGTGGCCAGGCCGATCTTCTCCGGCGGATCGAACAGGTTGCCGGTGCGGATACGCGCTGTGCCTTGGACCAGCAGCAGTTCGTGGTCTTCGAGAAGGTAGAGCTTCATGCCGTTGGGCAGAGTGATGGTTTCGACGTCGGGAATCGCGACGGCATGGATTGGCGGGTAGACGAGGTCCTTCCACGATGGCGGCGGTGCGGGCTTCGGCGCTGGAGCGGCGGCGCTCTTGCGTGGCGTGGCGGTGGGCTCCTGAGGCAGCGGCACCTGTGCGGCCACGCAGCCGGCAGCCAGCAGCATCAGAACTGACAGTCTGGTCATTGCCGGCTCTCCCCGGCGCCCGCGGCGGCCGGTCGGCGCGGCGCCGCCGTGAAAGCCACCGTGCGGTTTTGCGCCACGAAACAACTGCGCGCCACTCGCTCGACATCTTCGGCCGTCACCTTGTTCAGGTCGTCGATCTGGGTGAACAGCTTACGCCAGTCCCCGTAATTGCCGTAATACGACGCCAGCAAGGATGCCAGGCCGGCGTTGCTGTCCAACCGGCGAATCACCGCCGCGCGAGCCTGGGTTTTCACGCGCTGCAAGGTCTCCGCGTCGATTTTCTGGGCCCCAAAGCCCGCCAGCAGATCCTCCAGCGCCTTTTGGTTTTCCTCCACCGTGTGCCCCACCGCGGGAGCGACGAAGATGACGAACAGGTTCGGATAGCGTGACGACGGGTAGGCCGGCGACGCCTCCACTTCGATCGCGATCTTCTTCTCCTGCACCAGGCCCTTATAGAGCAGGCTGGTGCGGCCGCCCGAGAGGATCAGCGAGATGACCTCGTACACCGGATCGTCGGCGTCGTCCTGGCCGGGCCGCTTGAAGCCAGCGGCGAACAGCGGCTGGCTCTGCGATTCCACGACTGCCGTTTTCGGGCCGTCCTGGGCCGGCTCGACGGTGTGAACGAGCGGCGGCAGCGGACGTGCCGGCATGGGGCCGAAATAGCGCTCCGCCAGGCGCCGGGCCTGGGCTGGATCCACATCGCCCACGATGGCCAGATTGATATTGGCGGGCACGTAGTACTTGTCGAAGAACGCCTGGGCCATGCCGCGCCGCAGGTTCTCCACATCGCTCGGCCAGCCGCCGGGCGGATTGCGATACGGGAAGGCCTCGAAAGCGGTAGCCGCGAAATCACGCAATAGCTCGCCCTCCGAGCCGGGCTGATTGCGCATGCGGTTTTCCTCCTGCACCACGTCGCGTTCCTGGTAGAACTCGCGGAACACCGGGTGCAGAAAGCGCTGCGACTCCAGCAGAAACCAGAGCTCGATGCGGTTGGAAGGCAGGCTGTAGAAGTACTCCGTGTAATCGAAGGAGGTGTCTGCGTTCAGACCGGCGCCCCCGTTTTCCTCGATAATGCGCGTGTACTCGTTCGATTCCACGTACGATTGCGCCACATTAATCGCCTGTTTGAGCTGCATGCCGAAGTAACCGATCTTGCTTTGGTCGGCTTTGGGCCCTTTGTTGCGTTCGGCTTCCATCCGGTCGTAAACGTCTTCCACATCTTGCAGGGCTTTTTTTTCGGCAGGCCAGTTCTTGGTGCCGATGCTTTCCGTGCCCTTGAACGCCATGTGCTCGAACATGTGGGCGAGGCCGGTTTCGCCCCCGGGATCTTCCGCGGAGCCCGCGTTCACAAAGGTGTGGAAAGAAACGACAGGGGCCTCGTGGCGCACCACCACGGTGAAGTGTAGACCATTGGCTAAAGTGAATTCCGTAACCTTCTTCTCGAACTCCTTCAGGTCTTGCGCGGGGAGGGTAGCGGCCGTGAGCAACAATACCAGGGTTAAACGGTGTCCGATCACAGTTTTATGGCTCCTGCACTTCCTTTGAGGATAGCAGGGCTCCAGCTCGGATTTGGGCAGTAAGGTTAACAGGTAACGTTCGTAGGACCGCTGTTACCCGGTACGTACCGCCATGACTTTAGGGCAACTTCGCGTGCCCGCATAATGTAGACTACTTCTGACGATAGGACCGAGATAGGCCACGATGCGCGCCGCAGACGACTGGGATGGCACCATTCAGGAATTTGACACGATCGCCGGAGACCGGCGTCGCGACAAGCGCTATGTGCTCGAATTGGATGTGCGCTGGAAACTGATCCGCCGCCGCCGCTTGCTGGAAAGCGGCGAGGGCCGGACGGTGGATTTGTCCAGCGGCGGAATCCTCTTCGATGCCGGGCGTCCGCTGCCGGCAGGCCTCAACGTGGAGCTTTCGGTCACCTGGCCCGTGATGCTGCACAACGTGGCCCCGCTGCAACTGTTGGTAACTGGCAAGATCGTCCGTTCGGATGGCCGGCGCACGGCCGTCCGCATGGTCCAGCACGAATTCCGCACGGCCGGGGCGATGATGGAGCGGCGTTTGGCGCTGGCCACTGGCCCACGGTCCACGCTGCCGCTGCTTTCCCGCTTCGGCGGCGCGCCGGGCTTGACCGAGCCGCGCTAGCAGAGCGGCTGCGAGATAACCTGGGCAAGTCTATCGTTCCTCTTTCATTGTCTTATCCGTGTTCATCGGTGTTCATCCGTGGCCAGTAATAGTTCTGAGAAATGCCGCGTGGAAGGCACACAAAGATTAGCCACCGATGAACACGGATACCTGGATTCGCTGACCGAGCGCGTGCTCGCCGCAGTCTTCGAGGTTTCCAATATTCTGGGCGCCGGCTTCCTCGAGAAGGTCTACGCGCGGGCGCTGCTTCGAGAACTCGCCCTTCGCGGTATTCGGGCTACCGCCCAAGCCTCATTGGCTGTCACGTACAAGAGCCACCCTGTCGGCGAATACTTTGCCGATATCCTCGTCGAGGGCGTGTTGGTGATCGAGCTGAAATGCGTGGAGCGTCTCGCCAACGAGCACGTCGCGCAATGCATCAACTATCTGCGAGCCTCCGGCCTTGGATTATGTCTTCTGATAAACTTCCAAAGGCCCAAGGTCGAATGGAGGCGGATTATCAATGGATTTCAGCCCCACGACCGGATAGAGAATACGTCCATTGTGGGGTAGATGACTTTCGAGCCGGGGCGTGTTCGGTCACCGCGCGCGGCGTGCCATGAACGGTTCTGGGGCCGGCGGCGGCGGCGGCAGCGGATCGGGCGCGGGCTTACGCGGCGGACGGCGGTCCAGCCGGTTGGCGATGAATTCTTCGCGGGCCTTCTGCTGGCGCGCCGGTTTGGCTTCCACGGTGGCCCACTCCTCGGGCGTGATTTCCTCGACCGCCGGCAGATACTTCTGGAAGTAGGCCCGCAGGCGATCCTGCACCGGCTTCAGCGGCGAAGCATACAGCAGAAACATCACCTGGTCCGGCGCGGCGGTGGAAATCAACTGGTACACCTGCGAAGGTTTGCGGATGCGCGGCGCACGCAGCGCCGCCGCCAGCTTCTTCGACCTCGCTTCCAGTTGCAACCACTGGTTGGTGTCCGCTTTGGAGAGTTCGAGGTGCTTGGCCAGCGCCTGCTTTTCGCGCGGGCTCAGCTTCTCCGTCAGGGCGAACAGGAATGGCCCGAGGCGGGCGGCGCGGGTCTCGGTTTCGTCCGGCAGCAGGTGGGCGATCTTGTCGAATTTTGCCAGCCCGGCGCGGTGCGCGTGACCCTCGGCCAGGGTGGGCCAGAACAGCGCCAGCAAGCCGGCCTGGGCGAGCGCCTCGATAACCCCTGCGGCGTTATCCTCTACGCCGATCAGCTTCAATTCCGTTCCCAACACGCGCGGCGGGATCGCCTTTTCCACCTCGGCTTCGCGGGCGTTGGCCACCTGCATCGCGGTGCGTTCCTCAGTCGCGAAGCCCAGCCGCACGCCCAATCGCACCAGCCGCAGCAGGCGCGTGGGGTCGTCGTAAAATCCATAGGCGCTGACGGCGCGCAGTTCGCGGCGTTCGAGGTCCGCCAGGCCATTCAGCGGGTCCAGCAGCAACCCGCGCGAGGCCTTATTGAGCGAAAGCGCAATCGCGTTGCAGGTGAAATCGCGGCCGCGCAGATCTTCCTGAATGGTGGCTGGCGAAACTTGCGCCTTGCCGCCGCCGCGCGGGTATTTCTCTTGCCGCGACATGGCGATTTGCGCGGTGGCGCCGGAGGGGAACTCGATCTCCGCGCTCTTGCGGTTCTCGTCCGCCGAAACGATGGTGGCGCCGGAGTGGTCGGCCACCGCCTTGGCGAGTTTCAGGGCCGCGCCCTCCACCACGAAATCGAGATCGCGAATCCGGAAACCAGCCAGCATGTCGCGCATCGCGCCGCCGGTTAGGAACAGGTTGAGATTAGCCTGTCCCGCGGCGGCCATCACCTCGCCCAGAACCCGGTTCTGGTCCGGGCTGAGGTGGCTTTCCAAGATATAGATGTAGTCGCTCATCGAAGTGCGCTCTCGAACGTACCAACAAGGCCCGCGCCCCAATTCTCGTAGTGATCCTCAGGCGCGGGGATGATGCTTTTGAACCGTCTCCCGCAATCTCGACCGCATGACGTGAGTATAAATCTGGGTAGTCGAGATGTCGGCGTGGCCCAGCATGACCTGAACGCTGCGCAGGTCCGCTCCACCGTCCAGCAGGTGGGTGGCGAAACTGTGGCGCAGGACATGGGGCGTCAGTCCGCGGAAGATTTGCACTTTGCGTCCATAACCGGCGAGCAGTTTCCAAAATGCCTGCCGGGTGAGGCAGCCGCCGCGCGCGGTCACGAATAGGTAGCGGCTGGCGCGGCCCTTCAGCAGAGCGCCGCGGCCGTCCGCCAGGTATCGCTCGACGGCACTGATCGCCTCCCGCCCCACCGGTACCAGGCGCTGCTTGTTGCCTTTGCCGGTCACCCGCACGTAACCCATGCGGGCATCGAGGTCGCCCACCCCCACCCGGCACAATTCGGAAACCCTGAGGCCGGAAGCATACAGCAGTTCAATCATGGCGCGGTCGCGCAGACCCGTCGGCCGGGCGGTATCGGGTGCCTGAGTCAGCTTCTCTATCTCCCCGAGATTAAGGAACTTAGGGATGGTCTGCCATTGCCTGGGCGGACGCAACTCCTGGGCCGGGTCCCAGCCGATGACGCCCTCCTGCAGCAAGAACCGAAAAAAGCAGCGAAGCGTGGCCAAATGCCTGGCCACCGAACGATTGCTCAACTGGCCCCGATATAAACTATCAATATAGAGACGCAGCGATTCCGGTCCGGGGAGTTCCGAATGGCCGCCGATAGAAACGATAAAGCGATCGAGGTCTGCACCATAGGCACTGATCGAGTTGGCCGACAGGCCTTTTTCCACGCGGCAATAGTTGAGAAACGCGCGCGCATGGCCTTTCAGGCCGGCCGCTTCCTCCGCACGCACTTCTGCCATCGTGCCAATGATACAATAAGCGCCGAAATGATTGAAACATAATTGACAAAAAAGGGCGACCCTTGGCCACTTCCACCACCAAAAAGGCTGTGATCCGTCGATTTCAGCGGGAAAGTCTCGCTGGTTACGTCAATCCCCTTTCTTATCTTCAACCTACGGGAGTTGAGCTGCTCTCTGCCGAGGGCCAGGTCGTCAACGTGCCCTACGCCGAGATCAAGACCGTCTCGTTCGTGCGCGATTTCGACGCCGCCCCGGAGGTCGAGCGCCCCGTTTTCCTCAATCGCCCGAAGATGGAGGGTCTCTGGATGCGATTCACCTTTCGCGATGGAGAAGTCATGGAAGGCATCATGCCCAACAACCTGCTGCCGGTCGAACCATATGGGTTCAGCGTGATTCCACCCCACCCCTACAGCGCGCAGCAGCGCGTGTTTCTGCCGCGCCCGGCGTTGCGTTCGGCGGAAGTGTTGGGGGTGGTGGGCAGTCCGCTCAAACGGCGCAAGGAAAAGGCCGCGCCCGAAGCTCAGATCGGTCTGTTCGGCGAATAGGGTTCTGGCGGATTTGACCGCTGCCTCCATGTGGTCCGGGCAAGCTGAATTAGCTTGCCCCACCGGCTCTTGCGCGCGCCGCTGCAAGGGTGATACAGGTCAATTGCGGTATACTCGAATTTCATACACGCAACTCTCAAGTTGGAGGTTTCATGAAGATCCGCACTATGGCTGCGACCCTGGCCGGGCTGCTGCTGATTGCGCTACCGTCTTTTGCCCAGATCACCACGATCGAAGGCGTTGTGACGGGCGCGGACGGCAACCCCCTGCAGGGTGCCGTGATCCAAATCGTTCGCACCGATATTAAGACCAAGAAGCCGTACACCGTCAAGACCGACAAGAAGGGCCACTATCTGTACGGCTTGATGATGGGGACGTACAACGTCACATGTCTCGTGGACGACGTGGAAAAGGACCACGAGAACGGCGTGAAAACCAGCCCGACTGACAGCAAGCTGGTAAATTTCAACCTGAAGCAGATTGCCGATCAGGCAGCCGCTGTGCAAAAGGCCGCGACGAGCAGCGGCACCCTCAACAAAGACCAGGAGCGCGGCATGACCCCCGAGCAGAAGAAGGCGCTCGAGGAGTACTACGTCAAGCAGAAAGAAAACATAAAGAAGAACGCCGCGCTCAACGATGCTTTCAACGTGGGTAAGACCGCCTTGGAGAACAAGCAGTACGACGTGGCTATCGAGAACTTCAATAAGGCGGGGGAACTCGACCCCGGGCAGGAGGCTGTATGGTCCACGCTGGCACAGACTTACGAGCAACTGGCGAAGACCAAGACGGGCGCCGACTTCGATACCGACATGCAGAAGGCGGCCGAGTCCTGGACCAAGGCGATCGCAATCCACCCGGACGATGCCGGCCTTCACAATAATTACGCGCTGACCCTGGCGGGAGGCAAGAGGTTCCCCGAGGCGCAGGCCGAGCTCGAGAAAGCCGCTACCCTCAACCCGCCCGGCGCCGGCCAGTATTATTACAACTTGGGCGCGCTCGAAGTAAACGCCGGTCAGAACGATGCGGCCAGCGAAACGTTCAAGAAGGCAACCGCGATCACGCCGCCCTATGCCGAGGCCTTCTATCAATATGGCCTCACCCTGATGGCCAAAGCGACGATGGACAAGGACGGCAAGACGATCTTCGTTCCCGGAACCGCGGAAGCTTTCCAAAGATATCTGGTGTTGACTCCGGCTGGTCCGCACGCGGAGGAAGCCAAGGCGCTGCTGGACACGCTTGGCGCCACGATCGAAACGCAGTACAAGAATCCCGACGCCAAGAAGAAAAAGAAGTAGCGGCACGCACAATCCGGGGCAGAGGCGGCGCGTTTCTGCCCCGATCTCATGATTCGAGCATTCTTCGTCGAGTTTGTCTTTCCCATTCTGCTGTTCCTCGTCATCCGGTCTTTGCTGGGCAATTTCCTCTCCCGGTACCGCAACCCGCCTGCGCCCCGGCCTCAGGGCATGCCATCGGTCCAGGCCGGGGGCGAATTGAAGAAGGACCCCGTCTGCGGCACCTATGTCTCGACTGCGGCCAGCCTCACCCGCACCGTCAATGGCCAAGTCATACACTTCTGTTCGAAGGCGTGCAGCGACCGGTATTATCCGAAGGCTTGACGGGCGCCGCTGCCAGGCTCCCAAGTCCCCACCGCACCTTCCCGGCATCGAATATATCTGGTATCATTCTCACAACCGCTGGATCGAACGAAGTGTTTTCGAAAGCGGTCGAACCCGCATAGCGGGGGTGTTGGAGCGCGCGGGAGTTGGTTCGCCGGGGAGGATTACAGGATTCCGGAATCGGTCGTTCCACCACTCGAAATGAAAACAAAGCCGGACGGCCTGCTGTCGCGGGGCAAGCGGTGCGGTGCTGCCAGCCGCCATGCCGTCGGTCTCTGGCGTTGCCTGGTGCTGGTGCTCGTTGCACGGTCAAGGATAGGACCTTCGCCTCTATGGTTTCTGTAGTGTGGCTGTGCTTGGCGCTTGTGTTGGTTGCACGGTCCGCGTTCGCCGCGGCTCCCGGTTCAAGCCGGGTGGAAGCCCGCCTGCTGACGCCGATCTCCACTTACAGCTCGAAGCCGGGTGCTTCCGTGGAAGCCGTGGTCAGCACACGGCTGTGTCAGGAAGGCGCGTCGTTACCCGAAGGAACGACCGTGCAGGGGACGGTGAAACGGGTACGCAAAGTCGGGTTAGGACTGATTCACGAGACCGCCTCCCTGGAAATCGATTTCGAGACCCTGCACCTCCCGAATGGAACCGATTATGCCGCGCCCATCCGGCTGGTGGGAATCGACAACGCGCGCGAACGCATCGACGGGCGCGGCGCAATCCACGGCATGCGGGCAACCGCGACGATTGCCAACCGGTTCAGCCAACGGCTGGCTTTCTTGGCGTTCGTGCATCCGATGATGGCGACGCCGCTGTTCCTGGCCGAAACCGGGCTGTTCCGCTTCCCCGACCCGGAAATCGAGTACACGCGCGGCGCTGAACTGTACCTGGAAATCGAGTTCCCGGAACCTTTTCGCGGCCTCGCGCCATGCACCTTGCCCACCGCCGGCGGCTCCGTGAAGGATTTGGACGACTTGCAGAGCCTGGTGGATGGTCTACCTTATTGGAGCTATTCCAAGCGCCAGGCGCAGCCGATGGACTTGGTGAACCTGATGTTCATCGGGAGCTCGCCATCGCTTGACGCCGCGTTCCACGCCGCCGGCTGGGCCGGATCGGCGCCGAACTCCATGCGCTCCGGCTTCGGCGCCATCCGGGCGATCGTGGAAGACCGCTCAGATGGCGACGCTCCCATGAGGACGCTCTTGCTCGATGGCGAGGAGGCGGATATGCGGTTGCAAAAGTCGCTCAACACCTTCGAAAAGCGGCACCATTTGCGCGTTTGGAATCGTCGCGGGGAATGGCACGGCCAGAGCGTGTGGGCTTCGGCCGCCACCCAGGATATCGGCACCACGTTTTCCCTGAAGCCGTTCGGATTCACCCATCAAATTGAAGACGATGTGGACCGGGAGCGCAACAAAGTGGTGAGCGACCTGGTTTACACCGGGTGCGTGGATTCGGTGACCTACCTGCGCCGCCCGGAATGGTTGCGCGGCCCGGGCCGGAAGTACCGCAAGGGAGTCTACACGGACTCCCGCGTGGCGGTGGTCGAGTTGAATGCCTGCCAACAGCCGCGCCTCGATGTGGCCGCCGGCACGCGCTCCCCGGAGCCATCGCTGCTGGTGCGTTGTTTGCGGCGCGTTACGTTGACGGCACGCAATCATTTGCTGCGCGACAACATCGTGTGGCGCTCGGGAGACGCTCTTCGGCTGGGTATTATCACTCTGCGTGGTTGGCGCGCGCAATGGAAAGACGAGCGGCTGGCGCGAAAGCCGGACCGCTGGCCAGGCGATTCCCGCCCCGTTTCGGCGGACGCCACGGGCTCCGGCCCTCGCGGCCTGGGGGTCGCGTCTGCCGGCGAAGCGGTTGGGTGGAATCTAAAGCCGGCTGTGGTTACTGCACGCTAATGTTGCCCGCGTTGCTGGTTTGTCCGTCGATGGTGACAGTGAGCGGGTAGGTGCCCGTGGCCAGACCGGCCGGCACCACCAGGTTGACCTGCACCAAGCCAACCCAGCCGGGCGCCAGTCCGGCGAAACTCACCGTCGCCGCAGTCGAACCGATCACGGCGCTGTGAGACGCCGTGGCATACAGGAGCGTGGTTAGCGGCGCGGCTTCACCGTCGGTCGCCGTCGGACTCACCGGTCCGGAGCCGGTAAGGTACGCGACGATCGTGCTGCCTGCCGTGGCAGGATGGCTGGGACCGTTCAGCGAGTAATCGGCGGCGTTCTGCGCGATCGCCGAACTTCCCGCCATGAACAAGCCCGGGCCCGCCGAGACCACCGGCACGGAAACCGCATTGCTTTCGCCGCCCGCCACCGACACGGTCACACTGGCCGTGCCGATCGCGGTTCCCCACGGAACCTGGAAGTTGATCTGCGTCGGCGATACGAAGAATACCGGCGCCGCCTGGCCGTTGACCTTCACGCTCACACCGTCCCCGCCCAGGCTGGATGCGCCCAGGCTGGCCGGGTAAGGGGCTGCGGACTGATAAGTCGCGTTGCCCAGGCCGGTTCCAAAAACAGAAGCCAGCGCGCCGGGAGAGATCTGCGGCTGGTAGCCGGCGGCGTTGGTGACACCGGCGATGGAGGGATTCGCCGGGGTCAATTGGCGGATCACGTCGTTCTCGGTGTCGGCGATATAGACGTTGCCGCTCGCATCCACGGCCACGCCGTGCGGTGACCACATCTGCGCTTCGAGCGCCGGTCCGCCGTCCCCCGAGTAGCCATCCTTGGTTACGCCCGCGATCGTCGAAATGATCCCATCCGGCGTCACTCTTCGAATGCGCATGTTGGTCGGATCCGCGATGTAGACGCTGCCCGCGCTGTCCGTCGCCAAGCCCGCGGGATCTCCCAACTCGGCATTCGCTGCCGGACCGCCATCGCCCGCAAACCCGCTATAGCCATCGCCCGCGAAGTTCTCCGTGAGCACGCCATTCAGGAACTTGGACACGGTGTGGATCTCGACGTCGGAAACGTATATGGCGCCCGAGGCATCGACCGCTACACCCTCGGGACAGATCAATTGCCCGGCGGAGGTGCCGAGCCCAACCACAGTGCTGATGATGCCGGCCGTGTTGACCATGCGAATCAGGCCTTGGGTGGTGGTTGCGTTCTGGTCGGAATGAGAGTCCGCGATGTACAGGTTTCCGGCGGAATCAACGGCCAAGCCGACCGGGTTATCTAATTGCGCGCTCGTGGCGGCCACGTTGTCGGAGCCGAAACCTTCTCCCAAGGCGTTATTGCCGGCGAAGGTCGAAATCACGCCGGCGGAGGTGACCTTGCGAATTACCTGGTTCTTCATGTCGGAAATGTACAGGTTCCCGGCTTTATCCACCGCTACGCCGGAGGGATAGTTCAATTCGGCCGAGGTAGCCTGCCCGCCGTCACCGGAGTAGCCGGGTGTCCCGGTGCCAGCCACGGTGGAGATGGCCCCGTTCGAGATCATGCGCACACGGTGGTTGACCGAATCCGCGACGTAGACATTCCCCTTTGTGTCGACCGCTGTCGCCACCGGGATGTCGAATTGGGAGCCGACCGCCGGGCCGTCCACGTACCCCGCGCTGCCATTGCCGCCGATGGTGCTGATGGTGTACTGCTGCGCCGCGGCGCAGAACGCCAGCATCAGGGCCGGCGCGACTCGTCTGAAGGGAAGCCGAAGTGACATGTCCGAACGTTTCCAGGTGAAACCGGTAACTACGAGGTTAGCACGGAAGAAACCCGTGCCACGTGTTGTAGCGGGGGCACTCAGCGTGCCGTTTCGGCACTCCGGCGGGCAGCCGCGCCGGCCGGAGTGCCATCGTCGGCAGACCCAAAACTGCATGGGCCAGGCTCACTTCTTGACGAGCGCCTTAATATCCTCCGGTAGGTCGAATTTGTCCTTGCCCAGGTCTACGTTGAACTTGTAGCTGTCGAACGTGAGGGCGATGTCCTGCCCGGCGGCGGTCTGCTGGATCTTGTGCGCGACCAGCAGGTCTCCCTCCTTGCGATAGTCGCTGAAGAGGGTCTCGGCCTCAAGATCGCCATTGGGTGTGTTCACGGTCATTTTGGATTTCACCAGCAGGCCGGTCTTCTTATCGTAATACTGGGTTACCGGGCTGCCTTCGTTCGGCGTCAGCACCAGCTTGTAGCTGTCTTTCCCGTCGACGGTTTCCGCGCCCACGGTCTCGACCTTCTTGTAATCGTCGCGCCAGTTCTCTTCGTGAAAGTGAGCTTCGCGCTTACTTGAGATTTTTTCGTCGCCGTCCTTGATGCGCGCGCCCTGCATGGGGTTGATCTCCCATGCCACTTTGCCGTCGTAGCCCTGCTTGACCGATCCGATTCCCGCGAGATCGATTTCGACCAGGCTCTTGTCCGGTTCTGCCTTGGTAATCACCATCGAGCCTTTGATGCCCGCGGCGGCAAGCTCCATGGAGCCGGTGATGACCATATTGTGCGTCTTCTCGAAGGCGGCTTTGCCGCCGGTTGCCTCGACGGATTTGTCGAGGATGGTTTCTGCCTTGGGCAGATCGTCGGCCGCACGCAGCCTGGCGCCGGCCGCAGCCAGCACCATCACCGCGCAGGCGGCCAGGGTTCGTCTGATTGGTAAACGTTTCATAAGGACTCCCGAAAGTTTTCTTCCATTCTCAGCCCAGCGAGCAGGGCCGATAAGTTGGGTTGCCAATTGCGGACCGGCATGGCCGATCAGTCCGGTCTGCCGCTCCTTCCAGTCTACGTTGTTCCGACGGTTCAAAAATTCACGCGCAAGTGGGGCAGGCGCCCCGGTTTTCTGGTCCGATGCGGATTTCGCCTGCCAACATTGCCACCCTCAATTCCTGCTGCTCTCGATCCACGCCAGCGCGCGGTCAAGCGCCGGGTCGCGGCCTTCCAGTAACTCGTGGCGCGTCGGCCCGGCGGTTTCGTCAGGAATCACCCCGGCGCCTTCCAGTTGCTTCCCGCCTTCGGAAATATAATTGGCGATGGCGTATTGGAAGCCGTCGCCGTTGGGCAGCCGTTCGAACATGGACGGTAATGCGGCGCCGGCGCTCCGCATTCCGAAGACGCGCGCGCGCTTCAGGTCTTGCATGCCGCCGGCGAAGATTTCCGACGTCGAGGCGGAGCAGCCGTCCATCAGGATCGCCAGCGGCCCGCGGAACGGCGATGGCCGCGGAAACACCACGAATTTGAGTTTGGCGCTGCGCAGGAACATATCGCCCAGCCGCAGCCCGGGCTGATCCAGAAACCACCCCGCCACGCCCGGCGCTAAACCGCCGATCCCGCCCAGGTTGCCCCGCAAGTCGACGATAAAACCGCGGCAGCCCGCGCAGTCCTTGACCGCGTTTTCGACGGCCTTGTTCAAAGTCTCCGGCGCGAAAAAAAGATTGAACCTTATGTAACCGACATCCGGCCGCACCTTGCGCGACTCCACCCAGAAATAGAGCGGCGGCAGGTTGCCAAAGGAGAATTCCGAACCGCGCGGGCGGGCGCGCTCCATGTCGATCGTCGTGCTCCGGCCCCGCGCGTCGCGAAAACCCACTTTCACATGGCTGCCCTCGCCGCCCGCCAGGCGAGTAAACACGGCCTGTTCCAGCATCAGGTCGTGCAGCGTCGAGTGGCGGAAGTTCCGGTCGATCTTGCGCAGTCCGGGCGCCAGCGGCTTGCCGTCCACCCGATCGATTTCCCAACCGGGTGTGACGCCGCTCTTCGCCGCCGGCGAATCCGGCTCCGTCGAGACCACCAGCGCGCGGCCTTCCACCACCCGCACTTCGATGCCAGTCCTGCCTGGGCCTTTGTCGCCCTCCATTTCCTGGTAAACCGTGGCGGGCACGATGTCGAAATGCGTCTGTTTGAGCCGCGACAACATGTCCTCCATCACCGCGCGCGCCTGTTCCATGGTGGCGGCGCGTTCCAGTTGCGGGAGCAATTCATCGTGAACGGCCTGCCAGTCGAGCCCCCCCAGCTTGGGGTCCCAGTGTTTGTCGCGCACTGTAGTCCATACGTGCTCGAAGGACTCGATGTTCAGACGTTTTTGCTCCGGAGTGAGGCGATCAACTCCGCCGCCTGGGGAGGCCCACACCAGGACCAGCGCCAATACTGCCGAGCGTGGGAACATTCCTTCCGACTATAGCCGATTTGCCGCCGCGATTCGCTTCGATGCTTTTCGGAGCCGCGACCATAGGGAGTGACCATGGGCCTGCGGCCCTCCCAAACGGATGAAACCGAGCACCGTGGCGCCAGGTGTCGTCGCACGGCACCCGCCAGTTCCCCGAGGAACGGGTGTTTGGCTCCCTGGGCGTATTGCGGTTGCAAGGGCCGATGGGCAAGAGCTTGAAGGAGATGTTGCAATGAGAGGCGAAAAGCTGGAAGTTGTGTTGTGCTGCAGGCAAGCCACCTTCGATCCGCAAGCCCGGTGTTAGCCGCAGAGTGGGGGCTTTTTCGTTGGACAGCCTATATTCCCTGGGGCAAGACGGGAGCGGCGACCAGTATCACCGTGGCGCGCCGGAGAATCCGGCCGCCAAGGTCACGCCTACGCCACCATTTCGGGGGAAACCATTTCGCGGGAAACCAGCTCAAGGCCACAGATCGCTTCCAATTCCGGCGTGGCACAGCCGTGGCTTTCGCAATGCTCGGCGATTTCGCGCAGCGCAGCGAGCCGGTATTCTTCGACCCGGCTCAACTCCGTGGTGGCGCACTCGATGTTCATCCGAGTTACGGCCGTAAGGAGCCTGTGCTTCGCGCGGTCCACCAGATCGAGAACGCGCACATATTGGCTGGTCGCTTCTTCTCTTCGTTCACAATACATTGCGACACTTAGTATATAGAGGTTTACTGTCTTATGGAAGGTTTAAGGGTACCACGTTGTGTATTAGTAGTTTTAGGACATTTGGGTGCTATACTCAGTTATCAGTACTGGTACTGAATTGCTGGTGGTTCGCGCGCTGCAAGCGACTGTAACGGAAGAGAGCGCGATCTCGGACTGTCCGTGCTCCTGTTCGAGGGTCGCCAGCAAGCTGCCGCGCAGCCCCAATTGGGAGTTTCGTAGCCTGGAAGCCGTGAA
>PLOR01000059.1 GCA_003142185.1 Bryobacterales bacterium | reverse complement strand
GTTTTGCGGTGATCACCGAGGCACCGTTCCCGCGGGAGCTTCGCGGAGCGGGTGCTCGGCGAGCGCGACACGGTTCGTTCCCTTCTCGACTTCGTCGGTCAGACCATGCCGCCCAGGCGCACATGCGCCGTAAATCCGCACTCGATTCTGGCGGTTTGGATTCGCCGAGCAGTGTGACTGAGCGTGCTTCCGGCGCCGTGCCGCTCGGGCCGTCCTGGCGATCGCACACGAGGTCTCCGGTGGGGCCGGCGAGGGCCAAACCGTACGAACCGAATAGCCAGTGCTTCTGGTTGCTGGATCTAAGAGCAACCTACGGGCTTTCTTCGGTCAGACGGTTTCTGGACAGCATTTGCCGCTTCAGTCTCGGTGCCCTCCAGTCCGGCATCAGCCATTAGATTAGACCCGCTGAGCGAGCTTGCGACCAGTAGCGCTCTGGTCATGCGGCCGTTCGCCGGCAACTCTCAAAGGTCCCTCACGTATTCGTTCACACTCCGAAGCGCTGAATCAATCTCGCCGTCTATGCTGCACTGGGCCGCCAACTCCGCAAATCGGGCCCGCCATGATTCGGGCGGCGGTGCGAGTTCCGGCGGAATTGGATGGGTTGCCCGGTGGGCGAACGTTCGCTCTATGTTCTCGCGCAGGTGGTGCGGTTCCATTTGGGTCCGCATTAGCAGGAGCAGGTCAACCAAGTCCTTGACGCGCGAATTGTCGCGATCGGTGCGCGGACGTGTGTAGGCATGAAGTTTCTCGGCGAACTGCTGCTCGCGCGAGATCATGCGGAACTCCGGCCTCGGCAGACCCGCGAAGTCGAACCATCCCTGCCCCTCGATTCTGTCGGTGGGCTCAATCAGGTCATCGCCGATTCCGATATCTACGTGAAAGCCAACAAAGGGACGCCCGGCCATTCTGGCCTGAACTGGGAACCGGCTACCGCCCTGGGGTGCGGCATCGAGGTCCAGAATGGACTCACCGACCTGGAAAACGAAACCATCGGCCAGATCAATTGACGCTGCATCATCGACCAAGCGGTGCAGCGATTCGGGGGTGATGGCCTCTCGCGCCGCAATCGACAGATCGATGTCTTTGGTCGTGCGGGCAGTCTCGATCCGTAGCTCTATGGCGTAGCCGCCTTTCAGATACCAGGCTGGCCGACCTTGCTTCTCGCTGAACATGCGCGCCAGGAGGCGATCGAACGCAACCCGCCGACGAAGCCGTTGCAGATCCGTGCCTGTGCGATTGGCGATTCCCAGCAGACGCGCTTCGAGGGCTGTGCGAAGTGCTTGCGGTGTCTTGTAGGTTTTACCGCTTGGCATTAGCGCTCTCTCCGACGAAGGCGTCGATTTGTGCCCGCACGTCGGGCGGCAGTTTGGCGCGTTCGATTTGTCTGCGGGTGATCAGCCCTCGTGCCAGGCCTTCAGTGATGGCTTGTTTGAGAATACTCTCGTCCGTCTTGCCGGCCGCGATCAGATCTGCGACTGTCTGAAGAGCCGTAGTGGCGCGCACGCCAAGCAGGTCTTGAGAATCCGTTGGCACCAGGTCCGCTTTGTGGAGTACCAGGGCTTTGGGAATTGCCGAATTCCGTCGGAACCCTCTCGGGACGGTCATGTGAAGCTTGGCTGGATTAACGTCGGAGAGATCGTAAAGTGCGAGCGCGGTGTCGTGGCTGTAGACGCCCTGGGGGACGTCATTGCGATCGCGGGACCAGAGAAACCACAGCATCAGGTCGGGTCGCTCCGGCGACGGGAAATTGCGGAGCCGGTAGATGCCGCGATGTTCCCGAATCCAATTACCGGCACGAACGTGGTACGCGTGCTTCGACTCGTCATAGCCCGCTTCCTTGGCTTGTTTCGTGGTGAAGAAGCCATACTGGGGCTCGGCGATCTCGTACAGATTTCGGCTTGATTCGGTCTCGCGCATCTATATGCATAATACCCGAAATAGTTAAATGGTTCATGCGGGTCTTCGCCTTGGGACTTGGCTCTATCCGGCGCGCCCGACAATTTCAACTCCTTTTACTTAGGGTGAAAACCCACAGGTCGTTTTGGCCAACCTGATCTCGCCGCGCGATGCTTGCGGCCTGCCGACGTCACTCATCTGGGGCAACCGGTGACGAGCGTAGTGGCTTCGCTTCCCGGACTATTCCGGAGTCCAGCGGCGTTTTCCTGACAGGCCGGTCTGGAAGGAGAACACCGATAAAGCAGGTCTTCAGAGCACATCGGCACTGCGAGCAGGACGGCCCCTTGGGTCCGTACGTCGAGTCCTATGAGGCCGAGATTCGTGGCGAGGGCAACGCCCGCCCGACAAGAGAGATGCAAATCCGTTTGGTCGCCGATTATGACCGTTGGTTTGCTAAACGTCGAATTCAGGCGCAGGAGATTACCGCCGCGTTGTGCTCCTGCCGTTGTTGCTGCTGATCCTTCTAATCGTTGAGGTCGTCAAGCCGTCGGGACCGCCGGCAGCGGTTCGCCGGCCAGTCCTCTCTCAACCAGGCCGGCCAGGAGCTCTGTGAATGGACCAATATCCTCGCCGACACTCGCTTTTTCGAGGGCTTCCATGTAGTTCGCGCGGTCGCCAACGGGCATGACCGCCCACGGATACCCGCCCGACGCCAGCATCAGATTCATCAAAAAACGCCCAATGCGGCCGTTCCCATCCATATAAGGATGGATGTAGACGAACACAAAATGCCCCAGTACAACCCGGACCGCCGGGTGCGTTTCCAGGCGCAGCAGCTCGAAGAAAACGGGCATGGCATCTCTCACAGCCTCGCGGTTCAGCGGCACATGCATCGAGCGGCGAATGTAGACTTGCGCGTTGCGATAACCGGCAAGGTCGGCGGGTTTCAGCAGGCCGGCCGTCACGCTCGGGGCGAACATTTCCCGGTACCACGATCCGTGATCTTCATCTGCCACCACACCCGGATTGTCGCCATGCAGAACTCTGCCGACGCTCTTCTGGACAGCCTGATAGGCTTGCCAGTACCCGCGCGCAGCCATGGCATTCCGCTGTTGCCGGTCCTCCTCGTTCTTTTCCGGATTCCATCTGCCGCCGCGGACCCGTTCGATCAGTTCGGTGCTGACGCGGTATCCCTCGATCGACAGCGAATGGTAGGCATCGGTCACGTAGGCATCGCCAACACGTTTCATGTACGCGGCGATGTTGCGCGGCAGGCCCGGCTCTTTCGGGAATCGCTGGATGATCGGTTCCCGCATTTTCTGCCACAACAGCCGTATGCGATTCACGTAGGGTGATGTTTCGCGGGCGAGCAAAACGAAGGCCGGCTTGTCCGTGAAGGGGTCGCTTTCGCGCACATCGTACCCAGCAGCCGACATTGTCCTCGTAATATCGTCCGCGATACGGTCACGTCCGCCGTTGCGGAAGGCCCCGGCAAGGCGGCCGGCAATCGTGCTGTGCCCGCCATCCAGTAGCCGGGCAAGTAGGCCCGAGGCATCGCGTATCGTCGCCAGCGCTGCGCGCACGTCCGTGGCGTTGCGCGAAAAACAGTTCGGCGAACTCTCAATCAGCGCCGACTCGACCGAGAAGACACGCAGACATTCTTTTTCCTCCACGTCGCCGGCTGCCGGCAATGCCGCGCGCAGGTCCAGCAGCGACGTGCCGTGCGGCAGCGTGGTGACTTTGTTGCGAGCTTTCGGAGACCTCACTACCAGTTGCCGGGGCACCGTCCAATTGCCCGCATGAAGAGAAAGCGACTGTTCTGGCGAGAGGCACCAGGTCCTGCCGAAGCGCTCTTCCAAATAGACTGCCGAAAAACGCCAGAACGACGCATACCAGGCCGTGCTCTCGCCCTTCGCCTCATCCGGGCGGCTGGGGATATACCAGCCTTTCATGACCTCCTGCAGGAAGCCGTTTGCGAGTAGACGCTCCCGATGGGTCCGCGTCAGATCCCTCGACCGTATCGCTGCTGCCCCGTGGGAACTCTGGAGCCTGTGGAGCATTTCCAGGGACTGCGCGAGCTTTTCTGACGGCGTCGGCATAGTGCTCTCGTGTTAGCTTATTGTGCTGTGTGTTTGTTAGCTTATTCAGTTGTACCATAATTAGTTTATTGCGTCGAGCGAAAATTAGCTGTTTCTGCTGGGATCGGGTCGGGCATCCACCTTGCCATCTCGGGCCAGGTTGGGAACACGCACGAGGGCCGGAGCGGTGCCAAGAGGCCAGCTATCGACCGAGGTTCAGGAGTTCAGGCAGGAAAGCGTCGGGATGGCATCGCAGGCCTCACGATGGTCCTTAAAATGGTCCTACGAAGGTCTTAGTAAAGGCGTGACCTTTGGGGAATCTTTGGGGAAAACAGGGGCCGATTCCAAGACCACTTTAAGACCACGATAAGCGTTTCCCACGGCTCCAAAAGTGCTTTTGAGTGCCACTCGTGCCTTTTGGTTTCTGTTGCTTACGAACGCCTGGCGAACTCATAACCCAAAGGTCGAAGGTTCAAATCCTTCCCCCGCAACCAACTAAACCAATTGGTTACAAGCTGCCAAGCGCATTTCAAAGACCATCCTGGACCAAAACCCTCCGTCCCACATTCAGCGCGATTTACGTGTTAGCCGCCGTCGTGTCGACGGCCTTCAAATCTCAAGCCACACTCCATTTGGAGAACCTCGCCTTTCGGCACCTATTCGCGACGCTGTTCGCAGTTTTTGCGGGATCGGCGGCTGCGGAACCTGCGGCGGCTGCCATTGATGCCACACGCACGGCGCAGCCGGCGACGAAGTTGGTGTTCGGCGGCTTCATGGAGCCGCGCCACCACCCGGGTGTGGGCCGAGATGTATGTTGCCGGCGGACAATGGACAGGTAGGCCGGAACACTCCGGCTGCCGCGTTCTCGGCACGTGACATAGCGGCGGCACGCACACGGCCAGCCTCTCCGCAAGAGTTGCGGAGAGGAACGGGCACGGTGCAGCGGTGAGCAAGAAAGGCGGACTCGTTATGCCGGCACATTCGCTTCAGGCCAATAGCGGAAGTTGCGGAAACTGGTGCTGCCGGAGCCGCCGGCGAAAACGGCGGGGCGGAGGTCGAGGAATCCGCCGAGGACGTTGTGGTGCATGCCGCTGACTTCAGCCGATTCGCGGGTCTTTTGCCAGCTTTGGCCGGGGAGTCGGAAGTAGAAATCGACTTCCTGGTTGTCATTGACGATGCGCAGAGTGGCGCGGGTTGCGCCCTTCTGCTGGCGGCTGGGGACGTAGCCGTTGGCTATGCGCACGCCGATGCCCTCGCCGTCCAGCAGGATGCCGGTCGAGTGCTCGGGATCGTAGAAAAGCAGCAGGCCGGTGGAGCAGCCAGGCGCGATCTCGGCGTCAATTTCGATGGTGTAGGAGTGACCGCCGACCGGGGTGGTGAGAGCGGAGCTGTCGGCCAGCGAACTGCCGCGCGCCTTCAGGTTCAGCACGCCCTGGCCGGTCGAGAAGCGCGCCGGGTCGAACTCGTGCCAGAAGGCCCATTGCAGGCCGAGTTCGGCGCTGGTGAAGTCGTCCGAGGGGTCGGGGAGGGGTAGTTGGCGAGTGCCGGGAATCGGCATGGGGATGGCCGACTCTGCGGTTACGCCAGCGGGGACGCGGAACCAGCCGTCGGCGGTCCACTCGATGGGCAGGAGGAGCGTTTGGCGTCCCAGGGCACGATAGCCGTTTTCGTAGGAGTGGACGGTCATGAACCAGCGTCCTTCGGGCGTATCGACCAGACGGCCGTGGCCGACCGAGAACCAGCGCGAGTCGCGGCTGGCGGTGTGGACGATGGGGTTGTAGGGCGAATACTCCCACGGACCGTCGGCGTGACGGCTGCGCGCCGAGACCACGGAGTGGCTGGTGGAGGGTCCGGCGGTTCCGCCCTCGGCGACGTTCAAGTAGAAATAACCGTTGTGCTCGATCACCTTCGGCGCTTCCAGGCAGGTGCATTCGATGCGCATCGAGGCGGGCACGGGCCAGGGATCGAAAGCGTGGTGCGGCGGCACCTTCACTCCCAATCCATCGGCGGTCAACTCAGCCATCACGCCGCCGTTGGCGTAGAGGAAGCGGCGTCCATTCTCGGCGATGTGGGCGGGGTCGATGGCGTTGATGCCCAGGTCGATGGGCTCGCTCCAAGGGCCGAGCGGATGTTCGGCATGGACCACGCGCAGGCGGTTATCGGCGGGAAAGTAGATGTAGAAGCGGCCTTCGTACTCGCAGAGATATGGGGCCCACACGCTGCCGGCGTAGCGATGTAGGGCGGCGGCGACGGGCCTCCAGTTCACCAGATCGGCTGAGCGCCAGATGAGCAGGCCGGGAGCATAGTCGAAGCTGGAGTGGGTGAGGAAGAACTCGTTGGCGACGCGGATGGGGCTGGCGTCGGGGTGGTCTCCGCCCAGAATGGGGTTGCGATAAACCGAGTTGGTCTGGGCCAGAAGCAGGCGCCGGGGGGCAATCAGGGTGAGGGCGGCCGAGGCACTGGCGGCGGTCTGAAGAAAGCTGCGGCGAGTGAACATGGCGCGACCAGTGTAACGCCGGGCAGGTGGGTGCGTAAAACAATTTATGGATGCGGGCGGCGGATGCCGGTGCAGCCGCCTGCCTGGATTTCAGGGATCGTGAACAAACAACGAAGACCGCTCGGGCGTACACCGTGAAACCGCGCCACACTCACCATCGGGACCCGCGACTCGGTACAATATGTGGCTGAAATCATCCAACACTGGAGGTTGATGATGAGGGGACGGGATGCGAGCCGCCTTCGCCAAACGATAAATCGCTTTATCTGTTGACAACGCGAGAGGCGGAGGAAAGGAATGTACCGTAATTGTTTCCCCGAGCTTTTATCCAGACTTTTTCCTGAGGCGCTCAACCAGTGAAGAATCCCGTTCCACTCCTTCCTGCTCTTTGTCTTTCGCTTTCATTCATTGGCTGGGGCGGTGAAGCAGGCACGGCGCCCGTCACGCCCCTCGCACCCAACGGCATCACGCTCCAGCTCTCTACCTCCACGCTGACCGTCCCCGAAGGTTCCAGCGCTAGCGCCGCCGTCACCCTGGCTCGCACCGGAAACACAGGAAGCGTCAGCTTCAGCGTGACCGGGCTTCCCGCAGGAGCGACCATTTCTTACCTGAACCCCGACGCCGCAAGCAGCGGGCAGATCACCGTGATGGCAACGACCGCAGCTGTGGGCACCTATGCGCTCACGCTGCAGGCGACCGACGGAACCAACTCCGCCTCATCGAGCTTCAGCCTGGTCGTCAATGCCGCTGCCCAGGCTCCAGCTACCTATGCGTGGAGGTCGTCCGGCCCGCTCATCTCCGCCATCCCCAACGCCACTCATCCGATCGTCTCGGTCAAAGACCCCACCGCTGTCTACTTCAACAATCAGTGGAACGTTTACGCAACCACCGCCGACACCTCCGGCAACTGGAACATGGTCTACCTGAACTTCCCCGACTGGAGCCAGGCCTCCGCTGCCCAGCCCTACTACATGGACGCTACGCCCGGCTTAAGCGGCTATCACTGCGCGCCGGAACTGTTCTACTTCACTCCGCAGAACAAGTGGTATTTGATTTACCAGTCCGGCCCGCCGCAGTACTCCACCGCCGACGACCCCACCCAGCCGCAAACGTGGACTCCGCCGCAGAGCTTTTTTGCGAGCCAGCCTTCCATCGTAAAGAACTGGCTCGATTTCTGGGCCATATGCGACTCCGCCAACTGCTACCTGTTCTTCACAGACGATGGCGGCGACTTTTATCGCAGCCAGACCACGACCGCGGACTTCCCCAACGGCTTCAGCACGCCGCAAATTATCATGCAGGCCACGACTGGGGGAGATCTGTTCGAGGCGAGCCGCACCTATAGCCTTAAGGGATCGACGCAGTACCTGACCATCGTCGAGGCCATGGGTGGCCCCTATGGCCACCGCTATTTCCGGGCCTTCCTTGCCGGCAGCCTGGATGGCGAGTGGACTCCTGCCACCGGCGCCAACAGCTTCGCCGCGCCGTTCCTTGGCGGAGACAACGTGACCTTTGCTACAGGCGTCACCCCCTGGACCGACGACTTCAGCCACGGCGAAATCATCCGCACCGGCTACGACGAAACCCTCCAGATCGACCCCAACAATTTGCAATTCCTGTATCAGGGAGACAACCCCGCAGCGAACGCCCCCTCCTACAGTCAGATTCCTTGGCAACTCGGGCTGGCGACCGCGACCATTTCCCATGCCGTGCTGGCAGTTAGCGCCGGAGGTGTCTTGAATTCCGGCAGCTACACCGCGCAAGGCGTTGCGCCCGGCTCCATTGTGTCCATCTTTGGCACGAACCTGGCGGCCTCAACGGCCACCGCAAGCGCCAACCCGCTGCCGACCGCGTTGAGTGATGTTACATCCGTGACGTTCAACAACATTCCCGCGGGGCTGTTCTTTGTCAGTCAGAACCAGATTAATGCACAGCTCCCGTTTGACGTGCTTCCATCGGACCAAGGAGGCACGGTGAACGTTGTGGTTAGTCGCAGCAGCGGCGAATCACCCGCCCAGAATGTCACGGTGACGCCGGCCTCGCCCGGCATTTTCACTACAACTGCAAACGGGCTCGGCCAAGCCTTTGCGTACGACAACAGCACGGGCGCGCTCGCCGCGCCGGCCGGCGCTGCCATTGGACCCTTCGCCACGACGCCTCTGTCTCTCGCTTCGGGGCACGCCTTGATCATTGCCTGTACCGGACTTGGCGTCGTGACTCCTTCGATCGACAACTACGTGGCAGCGTCGGATGGCATCTTTCGGAACACTCTGCTGCAGCCCACCGTGTTGATCGGCGGTGTCCCAGCGCAGCCCATTTATTCCGTGCTCTCGCCGCAATTCGCCAGCGAGTATCAGATCGGTGTAACGCCGGCCGCCAACACACCAACGGGGAACGCGGTGTCCTTACAGATTCAGATTGGCGGCGTGACGACGTCGAAACAGGTCACTATCGCGGTCGCCCCCTAGTCCAAGTTTTGGATGTCGGCATCGCGTAGAATTCGCCATGCCACACCGGGGAAGGCGGTGAACTGATAGGGGAAGACGTCCCCCTCGTCAGTCTGGGAGGACAGTCACAATGTTTCCCGTTTCGAGTGGAGGGAACTCTTTCATGAAAATCGCATTGAAGCCGTCGCTGGTACTTCTCACTGTTTCGTTTGTTGTGTCTGTTCCGTCTGTTCTGGGGCAAAGTGCGACGCGAGCTCGAATAGCCGCAAGGCAGAACATCGCGCCCTCCAACTCCCCCCCAGAAGCAGAAAGACCGGTAACCATCCATGTGGATCTCACGAAGACGGTGGGAAGCTACACCCCCATCTATAGCTGGTTCGGCTACGACGAGGCGAATTACACCACGATGCGCAACGGAGCTGAATTGCTCGGCGAGTTGCACGATCTAAGTCCCGTTCCTGTGTATGTGCGCTTTCATCACTTGCTGACGTCGGGAAACGGAGTGCCCGAGCTGAAGTGGAGTTCGACGAATGTCTACAGCGAAGACGCCAGCGGGAACCCAGTCTACGATTTCAAGATACTCGACAGTATCTTCGATGCACTCAAGGCGGCCGGCGTGCGGCCCATGGTCGAGCTCGGGTTCATGCCGAAGGATCTGGCGGCGGAGGTTGCGGGCCGGCATGAACCCTACCAGGTCCATTACCCCAAGAGCACCGTCTCCGGCGCATCGAACAATCCGCCGAAAGATTACCGCAAGTGGAGCGAGCTGGTTCGCGCAGTAACTTCGCATCTTATCGAGCGCTACGGCAGCGAGACGGTGCTTGGCTGGTACTTCGAGGTCTGGAACGAGCCGGACATCGACTACTGGCACAGCACGCCGCAAGATTATTGGAAGCTATATGATTACGCCGTCGCCGGCGTTCGCGCGGCACTGCCGCGAGCGAGGGTCGGAGGTCCGGCATCGACGGGGCCGGGCGGTCCGAAGGCAGCGAAATTCCTCGACGATTTTCTCGAGCATGCGGACCACGGCAAAAGCGCCGCGAACGGCGAGCCGGTTCCGCTGGACTTCATTTCGTTTCATGTGAAGGGGCACCCGCAGATTGTTTCAGGCCATCTCCGCATGGGGCTCGACAGAGAGCTGAACGACGCCGCCCGGGGCTTCGCAATTGTGGCGCAGTATCCGAAGTTCCGCCACCTTCCCATCATCCTGAGCGAGGCCGACCCGGAGGGATGCGCGGCTTGTTCGATGAAAGTGAATTCGGCAAACGCGTACCGGAATGGACCACTCTATGCGACCTACACGGCGGCCGCGATCAAGGCGCTCTTCGATTTAGAGGACCGTTCGAAGGTGAACCTGCTCGCTATGTTGTCTTGGTCGTTCGAGTTCGAGGGCAAGGAATACTTTGAAGGATTTCGCACGCTGGCGACCAATGGCGTAGACAAGCCGGTGCTGAATGTATTCCGGATGGCCGCCTTGATGTCCGGCAAACGGGTGATGACGAGCAGCACCGGGCAGGTTTCGCTCGACGACCTACTGAGTAAGGGAGTAACACAGACGGCGGACGTGGACGCCATCGCGACCAAGTCAGAACATGAAGCGGCGGTCATGCTGTGGAACTATTATGACGACGACTTGCCCGCGGCCGGTGCAGAGGTGCAAGTGACGTTTGCTGGGATTCCAGCAGGGGTGAATAAGGTGCTACTGGAGCACTATCGGATTGACGAGACGCACAGCAATTCGTACACCGTGTGGAAAGGGATGGGTTCTCCGCAGACGCCGACGCCGGGGCAGTATGCCCGGTTGAAAGAAGCCGGTCAGTTGGAGCTTCTGAGTTCCCCGCAGTGGCTTGATGTAAGCGACGGCAAGGTGACGATCGGCACTGCCCTTCCCCGGCAGGCTACGTCTATGATGCGATTGAAGTGGTGACCTGCGTCTTCCTAGTGAAGGCTAGGGTAGCGAACCGCATTGTGTTAAATGTCGCCCATTTCAGGTTCGGCGATCCCTGGCATGACGCCGCGGAGCGCGATGCCAAACACCGTCATCGCAATCCACGTAGACTGGACGAAACCGTTATAAATCCACCACGCCGACTGAGTTTCGCGAGGTGCGACACGATTCGTTCGCTTCTCGACTTCGTCGGGCCGACCATGCCGCCCGGGCGCACATGCGCCGCAATCCCGCACTCGATTCCGGCGGTTTGGATTCGTCGAGCGGTGTGACTCAGCGCGCTTGCGGCGCCGTGCGGCTCGGGCCGTACTAGCGATCGCACACGAGGCCTCCGGTGAGGCCGGCGAGGGCCATAACAAAGTCGCCAGTCTGACGTGGTCCAGAATCGGCCTTCTGAACCGATGGATCCCTTGGTCGCGCAGCGTTTACGAACGTTTTCCGCTCGGGATTGCTGGTTCCGAGCGAGTCACGCGCCACTCGGAAACAGCCAGATGTCAAGCAATATCGGTCGGCGGAATGCGCCTTCACGCCTGCACGAAAGGAACCTTGTCTCCCCAGAATTTTTCGATCAGCGGGAGGGCTGCCGTGGAAAACCCCGTCGAGAGGAACTTGCGCCGCCCGGCGTGCGAGCCGTCATATTCAGGATGTCGGTCAAGATATGCCTTCAGCGCGCGAGCGGTGGCGTCCGGCTGGTGGATCATCCGCACGCCGGGCGGCAGGGCGACGGTGAAGAGATCGGCGACTAACGGGTAGTGGGTGCAGCCGAGAATTACGCGTTCGGGTGCGGTACCGAGTTTTCTCAGGAGTTCGCTTACGTATCGGTCGACGAGTGCCTGTAAATCGTGGCGAGGCAGTCCGCGCTCGATCGAGCCCGCAAGCTCGGGACAGGCTTGCTGCACTACCGTAATATCGGGCCGACGTTTACGGATCTCGATGGGGTAGCAGTCAGTCTCGACCGTGCGGCGGGTCGCAAAAACCGCTATGGTGCTGGACTGTTTTGTTTGTTGCACCGCAGTGCCGTCTTCGACCGGCCCGATCCCGGTCGCAGCCTCGATTGTCGGTACGACGATGCCGATCACGTTCCGCGCAATCCCATCGTCGCGTCGCCTGACGGGCAGCCACTGCTGCTGAATCCATCGCAGCGCCACTGTAGAGGCCGTGTTGCAGGCGACGACGGCAAGCGTACAGCCCTCCGCGAACAAGCGTTCGAGAGCCGCGCAGGTTAGGTTCAGCACGTCAATGGGCGGCCGCGCCCCATAGGGAGCGTTTCGGTTATCGCCAAGGTAGACGAAATCGCGCCCGGGCAGCGCATCGATCAGTGCCCGATGCACCGTCAGCCCACCGAAACCACTGTCGAAAACCCCGATCATCCGAAGAGCCTTTCCCTTACCGGTTCGCCGTAACTCCAGCTTAAATGGTAGACGGCGCGGACCGCACACGGGTGAGAAGTTTCCGCCGCAACAAGGCGCTGCGTTCCTGTGCCGAGCAAGCCTAAAGACTTGTGGATACCAATGCGCTCCGCGTCACCCCGAATATAATTGAGCCGGTACGCGCATGAATTCGATCAGGCTTGCCGAGGTGCGGGATGCAGCCGCAATAGCGCACGTGCACGTCCAGAGCTGGCTGACAACATATAAGGGGCTGGTTCCAGAGGAATACCTGGCCTCTTTGACTGAGGCCGAACGCGTTCCCCTTTGGCAGGAATGGCTTACCCGGGACATCAGCGTTTTTGTAGCTGAAGTTGCAGGCAAGATAGGCGGGTTCGCCGGTGGTGGTCCCATTCGTGAACCGCTCGCCGCCGATGACGCAGAGCTCTACACGATCTATCTGCTCGAAGAGGTACAAGGCCGTGGCATTGGAAAGGATCTTTTGAGCGCTGTTGCCGAGGCTCTGGTTGGGAAAGATCACACGAGCATGCTCGTGTGGGTGCTTGAACAGAATCCAGCTGTCCGCTTTTACGAAAAGACGGGTGCCGAACACCTCATGAGCAAGCAGATTGAGATCGGGGGTATTTCCCTGACCGAACTCGCTCTAGGATGGCCCGATTTGCGGCGCTCAATCTGGTCCAGTGACGACCTGCCATCCGATTAGTCCTCGGAAACGCTTGGCGCCACCGATCCACCTTGGCGTGGACTCGGAGCCTCGGAGAACAGCCGACCTCAGCGATGGCTCGCGAGGACAGCCATTCCGCCCAACAACGCGACCGGCAAACCGGAAATTCCGAGAATCTTTGCCCCCCGCGCCGAAAGGAGAAATGTTCTGACCGCAAGCCACCGCGCTGACTGGACGCGGCGGGGGCGGCTCGGCGCACTGCGAACGGCTCCCCGGGGTGCCTAATCGATAACTTCCAAGAAAAGCAACCAAGAGACCAATAAGAAGCCTTCGGCCTTCGGCTTCCGCCGTTGCTGGGCATCGCGTGTTCCTTGCCGCCGGGCTCGCCCAAGGGTGAATCGTCAGCTTCCAGGCCGCGACGGGGATTCCGCCGACGGTCGGCGTGATCGAGGTCCGCTCTTTGTGGTGGCTCCCCGCCACCCGGTCCCAGAGTGGGTAAACCCTGCGGGCGTCCGTCCGAGGGTCACCGGTTCAATTGAGAAGGATCTTTCCGAGCACCGAGCATCCTTTGGTAAGCATCGAGGAGCTGCTGCCGCGCGTTCTTCTCCAGCGGCTCCGGCAGTTCGCGCGGCCGGTAACGGCGGCAGAGTTCCACTGTTTTGCGGAGGCTCTCGGCAAACTCGATGCAGGGTGGGCAACCAGCAAGGTGAGTTTCAATCTCCTGGCAGGCGCCGGTTGGAAGCTCCAGGTTCAGATACTCGGACAGCAGTGAAAAGACTTCCCGGCATTTTTCGGTGCGCTCATCGAACTCCATCTTATTTTCCTCACGTGCGGCTGGGCAGCACCCGGCTATCGGTCCGCAGGTATTCATCCAACTCTTGGCGGACCGCCAAACGGGCGCGATGCAAGCGCGTCTTGACGACGTCCTCCGTCAGATCGAGGATCTGGGCGGTCTCCAGCGTGGACAACTCCTCCATGTCCCGCAGCAGGATTACGGCCCGGTAGTTTTCCGGCAGCTCGCGAATCGCCCGTGCGAGCACTTCCTTCATCTCCGATTGCAGCATCTGCCGATCCGGCAGCCGGGACCAATCGGCAATCTGGATCGTGGCGTGGCCGCCCTCATGATTCATGGCCGGTAGAAATTCGTCCAGCGAGAGTTCCTGCGATGGAGCGAAAACGCTCTTCCGCCGCTTCATCAGACAGGCGTTCTTGGCGATTCGAAAAACCCACGGGCGGACCCGCTCCGGCTCGCGAAGATGGGCGAAACTTTCAAACACCTTGAGTAACGTCTCCTGCGCCACTTCCTCGGCGTCTTCCCGTTGGCCGCACATCAGCCAGCTATAGTGAAAAATCTTCGCGCGGAAGTGTTCCACAAAGCGGTCGAACGCCTCCGGCTCTCCAGCGATCAACTGCCGAGCGAGTTTAACTTCGGTGTCGCGTTCCAAGGCCAGTACCGCTTCTCATTGTAGCGGGGCCCGGCTTCGAACCAGACCTTTACGAGCGCCGCGGCATGGATCGCGATTTCGATACCAGCTCCTCCCGAGAGGAAGGATGCAAAGCACACGGAAAGGTAACACGGTGTCACCTCGGCACGCCAACTGCATCCTCCGCACTAGAAGCAATGAAGAAAACACTCTTGATATTGGTCTGGTGGGCGCTGCCGGGCCCGGCGCAAGACTCATTGTCGCCAAAAGACGCAGTTCGCCACGCGCTAGCTGCGAATAAGTCGATGGCCGTTTCCACAGCGGACTGGAACGCCGCGGCACGCCGCGTGGTGGAGGCGCGCAGTGGCAATCTGCCAAAGGTCAACTACTCCGAATCCTGGGCCCGCAGCGATAATCCGGTCTTTGTGTTCTCCTCCTTGCTCACGCAGCACCAGTTCGGCGAACAGAACTTCCAGGTTTCGCCGCTGAACCGGCCCGATTCTTTGAACAACTTCCAATCGCAACTTACCGCGGATCAAGCGCTCTATGACGCAGGCCAGACGCGGCAAGCCGTCCGATCCGCCGAATTGGCGAAGGATATCGCCAAAGAGGATGGCCGCCGCACCCAGATGGCGGTGATCGCTAGCGTGATCCGGGCCTACTACGACGTGCTGTTGGGCGCCGAGCAACTCAATGCGACCAACCAGGCCATGCGCTCGGCGGAGACCGATCTCGATCGCGCCGAATCCGTCCGGAACACTGGAATGTCAACTGATGTCGATGTGCTTTCGATCCGCGTTCACTTGGCCAATGTTCGCGAGCGGCAGATCCGGAGCGGCGCGGATCTTGACGTGGCACGCGCCGCGCTGAACGATGCGTTGGGCCTGCCGCTCGACACGGCGCACACCTTGAGCGCGGCACTGACGCCCCTGCAATTGCCGGAGCGCGTCCTGGCAGACTACGAGAAGAACGCCCTCAGCGAGAGACCGGAGGCTCGCCAGGTGAAACTCGCAACCGGCTTGGCTGCGAATCAGGCGGCCGCGGCGCGCAGCAGCCTGCTGCCGCAGGTGGGCGTTCACGCCGCCTTTGAGGCGGACCGGCAGCGCTTCTACGACAAGGGCGGCGCCAACTGGCTGGTCTCGATCGGACTGCATTGGAACCTGTTCAACGGCTTCAGCGACAAGGCGCGCATCGAGGAGAGCAGGTTCGCGCTGAGCCGCAGCGAGGCCGAGCAGGAGCGTGCCGGCTCTGCCATCCGGCTCCAGGTCCGCCGGGCGTACGCCGATCTGCGCGCCGCCGGTCAGCGCATTGAGGTTGCCAAAGCATCCGTCGCGGAGGCCGAAGAAAGTCTTCGTATCACGCAGAACCGGTATGAAGCCGGAATGAGCAACGTTACGGACCTGCTTCGCACCGAGACGGCCGTGCTCGAAGCGCGGACCCGGCGCCTGTCCGCCATACACGACCAGCGCATCGCCGCCGCCATGCTGGAACTGGCAGAAGGCACATTGACCGTCGATTCAGAAATCTTAAATGAGGGTTCGCGATGACGAAAGGTCACCTGTTCTTGATTCCCGCCGCGATCTGGCTGGTTGGCTGCGGCGAGGCGCCAAAGGAGAAAACCACCGCAGCCTCTCAACCAGCGGTTCCCGTTTCCACGGCAACGGCAGCCATCGAGACATGGCCCGCCAACTATGAAGCGACCGGAACCGTGCGGGCTCGCACTTCGGCCGTGATCGCCGCCAAGCTGATGGGGTACGTGCGCGAAGTGAAAGTGCAAGCCGGCGATCGCGTTCGCGAAGGCCAACCGCTGGTGATGCTCGATACACGCGACCTGGACGTGAGTTCGCGCCGCGCCGAGGCCGCCCGCGACGAAGTTCGCACTGCCGTGCCCGAGGCCGACGGCGCCGTCGCGGCCGCCAAGGCCAATCTCGACTTGGCGCAAGTAACGTTCGGGCGTATGCGGGATCTCTTTCAGAAGAAGTCGATCTCGAACCAGGAGTTCGATGAGGCCTCGGCTAAGCTCAAGGCCGCCCAGGCGGCTTACGACATGACACAGGCGCGGCGCGTCCAATTGAACGCGACGCTCGCGCGAGTGGATCAGGAAGTTCGTTCCACCGAAGTGACGCGCAGCTACGCCCAGGTTCTGGCGCCTTTCGCCGGCATTGTCGTCTCCAAGGCCATTGAACCCGGCAGTCTGGCCGTTCCGGGTGCTCCTCTGCTGACCATCGAACGCGAAGGCGCATACCGCTTCGAAGCGTCGGTGGAAGAAGACCATTTAGCGGCCATTCGCGTCGGCCAGCCAGTGTCGGTTACCTTGGACACCATCGATCGCACGTTCGATGCGCGGGTCTCCGAGATTGTCCCCGCCGTGGATGCCGCTTCGCGGGCCTACACCGTCAAGATCGATCTGCCCGTCCTGACGGCGCTTCGCTCGGGCGTTTTCGGGCGCGCGAGATTCCAGCTGGCGAGCCGCTCCTTGCTGGCGATTCCGGCGGGGGCCGTCATCGAGCGGGGCCAGTTGCAATCGGTCCTGGTAGCGGACTCGGGCGTTGCCCGCACCCGGTTGATCACCGTCGGGCAGAAACTCAAAGACCGCGTCGAGGTGCTTTCGGGCCTCAGTGCCGGTGAAAGGGTGATCTTTCCGGTTCCGCAGGATCTCGCGGATGGAGCCAGCGTGGAGGTCCGCCCGTGAAGGTGGAACGTACACTTGGTCCCGCGGGAAAGTTCGCCCGGGCCTGGATCGGATCGAAGCTGACGCCGCTGGTGATCGCCGGCTCGCTGTTGCTGGGAGCCTTCGCGGTATGGAAGTTGCCGCGCGAGGAGGAACCGCAGATCATCGTGCCGATGGTGGACGTCTTCGTCCAGATGCCCGGCGCGTCGCCGCATGAAGTGGAGGAGCGCGTCACCAAACCGATGGAAAAATTGCTGTGGGAGATCCCTGGCGTGGAGTACATCTACTCGACCTCCAGCCCGGGCATGTCCCTGGCGATCGTTCGCTTCCTCGTCGGACAGGACGAAGAGAAGGCCATTGTGCGTCTGAACCAGAAGCTCAACGCCAATCTGGACCTGATTCCGCCCGGCGCCTCGCTTCCATTGGTGAAGCCTCGCTCCATCGACGACGTACCCATCCTGGCGCTCACGTTCTGGAGCAAGCGGTACGGCGATTTCGAGCTGCGGCGCATCGCGGCGCAAGTGGATGACACGATCAAACAGACCCCGGACGTCTCGGCCGTCGCACTGATCGGCGGCGAGCGCCGCGAGATTCGCATCACGCTGGACGCGCTGCGTCTTGGCGCCTACAATGTCTCACCGTTGCAGGTAGTGGGGGCGCTAGGTCTTTCCAACCGCAGGACGCGGTCGGGTGAATTTGCGACCGGCAACCGGCAATACCTCCTTGAGACTGGCCAGTTCCTGCGCACCGCCGAGGATGTTCGCAACGTGGTCGCCGGCGTCGTCAACGACAAGCCGATCTTCGTGCACGACGTCGCGCAAGTGACCGACGGCGGCGAGGAGCCATCGCAATACGTGCGCTTTTCCAATGGCGGGGGCTTTTACCCGGCGGTTACGATTGCCGTTTCCAAGCGCAAGGGCACCAACGCCGTCACGGTGAGCGAGGATGTTCTGCATCGTCTGGAGGCGCTGCGGGGCGCCGTGATCCCCTCTGACGTGGAGATGACCATCACCCGTAATTACGGTGACACGGCGAAGGAAAAATCGAACGAGCTGCTGTGGCACATGCTGATTGCCGTCATTTCCGTGAGTGTCCTCATCGCCATCACACTGGGTCGCCGCGAATCGCTGATAGTGTTTATCGCGATTCCGGTGACGCTGGCCCTGACGCTCACGGTCTTCTACCTCTATGGCTACACGCTAAACCGGATCACGCTGTTTGCGCTGATCTTCTCCATCGGCATCCTGGTGGACGACGCCATCGTGGTGGTGGAGAACATCGTTCGCCACTGGCGGATGCCCGACAATCGCGGCCGGCCGCCGTTCGAAGTTGCGATAGAGGCGGTGGACGAGGTCGGCAATCCCACCATTCTGGCCACGCTGGCCGTGGTGGCGGCGATTCTGCCAATGGCGTTCGTCGGCGGACTGATGGGGCCGTATATGCGTCCCATCCCGATTGGCGCCACCGCTGCGATGCTCTTCTCGCTGATTGTCGCGTTCGTGGTGACGCCATGGGCCGCGGTGCGGATTCTCAAGCCGGGCGGACACGATGAGGCCCAGCGGGAGGATTTCTTCACTCGGGCTTATCGGCGCTTCATGGGCGCACTCTTGCACCGGGCTGTCCTGCGTTGGAGCTTCGTCGGCGGCGTTGTGATGCTGCTGTTGGCTTCGGTGTCGCTGTTCTACGTCGGATTTGTCAAGGTCAAGATGCTGCCGTTCGACAACAAGAGCGAGTTCCAGGTGATTGTGGACATGCCCACCGGAACCACGCTCGAAGAAACCGCGCGCGTCACGCAGTTGCTCGCCGGCGAGGCGCAGAAACAGCGTGAGGTAGTGAACGTCGAGACCTACGTGGGAACGGCGTCGCCCTACAACTTCAACGGACTGGTCCGCCACTATTACCTGCGGCGCGGGCCGAACGTTGCGGATATTCAAGTGAACCTGCTCGCCAAGGACGCGCGCAACCTGCAAAGCCACGAGATCGCTAAACAGGTGCGCCAGCGCATTCAGCCCATCGCGGAACGTTATGGCGCCCGGATCAAGGTGGCCGAAGTGCCGCCCGGCCCACCGGTGCTCGAAACGCTGGTCGCGGAGGTGTATGGCCCGAACCTCGATCGGCGGACCGCGCTCGCGCGGCAGATACGAGACCTGTTCCGGCAGACCAAGGGCGTGGTCGACGTCGATTGGTACGTGGAGGACGATCAACCTAAGTACAGCTTGTCTGTCGACGAGGAAAAGGCCGCCATCGCCGGGATCTCCGAGGATCAGATTGCACGAGTCCTGCAGGTCGCCTCGGCCGGTTACGCTGCGGGCCTGCTGCACCAGGACGCCGAGAAAGAGGATGTCCCGCTGACCGTGCGGCTGGACCGCGCCACGCGGTCCGATCTGGAGCGTATCCAAGGTCTGAAAATCGCCGGGAGCAACGGACGCCAGGTCGCGCTGGCAGAACTGGTGCGCGTTACAAAGCAGGTCGAAGACAAGAGTATCTACCATAAGAACCTGATGCCGGTGACGTATGTAACCGCCGACATCGCCGGAGAGATCGAGAGCCCGGTCTACGCGGTTCTCAAAATCGGACCGGCGATCGACAAGATCAAGATTCCGGAAGGCTACCAGGTCGAGCAGCACATGGCGGCGCTGCCGTCGGATTCCGGACGCTATTCGATGAAGTGGGACGGCGAGTGGCACATCACTTACGAAGTCTTCCGCGACCTCGGCATCGCCTTTGCGGCGGTGCTCATTTTGATCTATGGCCTGGTGGTCGGCTGGTTCCAGTCGTTCGTGACACCGTTGGTCATTATGGCCGCGATCCCGTTCTCACTGGTCGGGATCGTGCCCGCACACGGCCTGCTCCACGCCTTCTTCACCGCAACTTCGATGATCGGTTTTATCGCCGGCGCCGGCATCGTAGTGAGAAATTCGATCATCCTAGTGGACTTCATCGAGCTGCGCCTGGCTCAGGGGATGCCGCTCGATGCGGCCGTGATTGACGCCGGGGCGGTTCGCTTCCGGCCGATGATGCTCACGGCCGCCGCCGTGGTGGTGGGCTCGTCGGTGATTCTGTTCGATCCCATTTTCCAGGGCTTGGCGATTGCGCTGATGGCAGGAGAGATTGCGTCTCTCTTGCTTTCACGAATGACCGTCCCCGTGCTGTTCTATCTGGTTAACAAAGGAAGGAGAAACCTCGCATGACGATTGACCGTTACCTGCGCATGATCGCGGGCGCGTTCGTGCTGCTGACTCTCGCGCTTGGGTTTTGGGTGAGTCCGTACTGGTATCTGTTCACCGCGTTCGTCGGACTCAATCTGTTTCAATCCGCTTTCACGAACTGGTGCCCGATGATGACCATCCTTCGGAAGTTGGGGGTCCGCGGCAACTGAGGAGATCTTGTCAGCCCCATCTCGCGGCCTCGGGAGCGATAGGATAGGACCTGTATCGCCCGATACGGATGATTTCGATTACTCGCAATCGCGCGTTGGCCGCCAATAGCCGCCTGATCCTGATGGCCGGTTTCGGCGGCCTGCTGTTGTTGATGGCCTTCGCCGAATTCGACGGCATGCAGGCGCTCACCCAGATTCAAAGGAGCAATAACGAAATCCGCGAAGACTTCCTGCGGCGGACGCGCGTGCTCGACCGCATTCGCGCCGACCTCTATGTGTCCGGCACCTACGTCCGCGACTACTTGCTGGAGCCGGAAAGCGGCAAAGCGGAAGGCCACCGCTATAGCTTGCTCGAAAGCCGCAGCGATATGGACGCGGCGCTCGACGAATACCGGAAACTGGTGAACGGCGCGGAAGCTGGGCCATTCCAGGTACTCACGCAGAATCTGGCATCCTATTGGAGCGCGCTCGAACCGGTCCTGGCATGGAGCGCACCGGAACGCCGTCGCGACGGCTACGTTTTCCTGCGCGACGAGGTCTTCCCGCGCCGCACGGCGATGCTGGGGCTGGCCGACCAGATTCGCGCGCTCAACGAATCCCAACTGAACGCCGGTAGAGTGAGGGTAGAGGCGACGTTCTCCCAGTTCCGCCGCCGCCTCACGTTGATCCTGGGACTCACCATCGGACTGGGCCTGCTGCTGGCCGCTTCGAGCATGCGGCGCATCCTGGGCCTGGAGAACCAGACGGCCGCGAACCTGGACGAGATTCTGCGGGCGCGGGAAGAACTGCAGGCGCTCTCCGCCCGGTTGGTGGAGGCCCAGGAAGAGGAACGGCGTTCAATTTCGCGCGAGTTGCACGACGAGGTGGGCCAGGCGCTGACGGGAGTACTGGTGGAGATGGCCAATCTCTCCACGCTGATCCGCGATGGCAAGCTGGAAGCCATGGCGGAAAAAGCGGCCGGGATAAAACGCGAGGTAGAGAATTCCATCAGCGTGGTGCGCAACATGGCGCTGCTGCTGCGTCCCTCGATGCTCGACGACCTTGGCCTGATCGCGGCGCTGGAATGGCAGGCGCGCGAGGTTTCCAAACGCAGTGGCTTGTGGGTGAAGGTTTCGGCCGATCAGGTTTCCGAAGAGCTTCCCGAAGAGCACAAGACCTGCGTTTATCGCATCGTGCAGGAAGCCTTGCACAACTGCGGGCAGCACGCCGGCGCGCAGCACGTTGAAGTTGCCGTGCGGCAGGAGCCGGACCGGTTGCGGCTCCTGATCCACGACGACGGCCGCGGATTCGACGCACGCCGCCAGCGCGGCATGGGCCTGCTGGGCATCGAAGAGCGAGTGAACCACCTGGGCGGCAGCTTCACCGTGGATTCGACGGCGGGATCGGGCACGTCGATCGAAGTTGTGCTTCCGCTGCGCCAGCCTATGGCGCCACGGGTGGGGGAGACGGCATGAAAGCCATTCGAATTCTCCTGGCCGACGATCACACGGTGGTGCGCAAGGGCCTTCGCCTGCTGCTCGAAAGCCAGCCGGGCTTCGTGGTGATCGCGGACGCAGCCGACGGCCGCGAAGCGGTAGCTTTGGCCGAGCGGCACACACCGGATGTAGTGGTGATGGATGTCGCCATGCCCGTGCTCAACGGCATTGAGGCCGCCCGCCAGATCACCGCCAAACAGCCGCAAACCGCCGTGGTTTTCCTGAGCATGCATTCCGACGAAGGCTACGTGCTCAAAGCCTTGAAGGCCGGCGCGCGCGCCTACATCCTGAAGGATTCCGCGGAACACGACCTGATCAACGCGGTTAAGGCGGTGAGCGACGGCAAGGCTTTCTTCAGCCCGGCCATCAGCAAGATGCTGGTGGAAGACTACGTGCGGCAGATGCAGGAGCGCCAGGTAGAAGACAGCTTCGAGCTGCTCACAACGCGGGAGCGCGAGGTGCTGCAACTGCTGGCCGAGGGTAAGAGCAACAAAGAGGCGGCGGCGGTTCTCAACTTGAGCCTCCACACGGTGGAAACCCACCGGAGCAACATTCTTCAGAAGCTCAACCTGCACAGCGGCGCGGAGCTGATTCTGTATGCGATTCGCAAAGGAGTGATCAGTTGATGGAAGACGCTCACTAGTGCAGCGTACCCGTCTGGAAGTCCACGTCGATGTGCTGCGCCTGGTAGTCGTACCTGGCGGTGGTGTTGGCGATCTGCGCGGAGGTAAGGTTGAGCTGCGCCTGGCTCAACTCCACGATGGCAGCGAGGCCCAGGTCGTATCGGCTCTGGGAAAGGTCCATGGCGAGTTGCGCTTGCTGGAGCAACCCCTGCGTGAGCGCCATCCGGTCATAGGCGGTGGTGGCGTTCAAGTAAGCAATGCGGACATCGCGGATGATGCTGTTCTGCTGATCGGTGACGGTTGCGCCGGCGGCCTTAGCCTTGAGTTCGGCTTCGGTTTGACGGGACTTGAAGAGGCCGCCATTGAAAATGGGGATCGAAATATTCATACCGATGGCGCCGTAGCGGCCGGGTATCTGCGCCTCGGCGGCAGGGGCAAAACCGGCGGCGCCCAGCACGCCTACGGTGGGAAAATACAGGGCATGCTCCGCTTTGGCAAAGCGCTCCGCGGCGTTCTGCTGAAGGCGCAAGTCCTTTAACTCGGGCCGGTTCTGGATGGCGGCATCAATCAAGTCCTGAACGCGGTCGGCAAGAACTGGAGGCATGGGTTCGTCCGCCAGCACGAAGACCGCTCCGCCGGGCAGTCCCATGGCCGTGGCGAGCTGGGCTTCGGCGGCTTGCAGTTCGTTCTGCGCCTGCACCTGGAGCAACTTGGCGCCCGACAGGTTTACGTTGGCGAAGCTGACGTCGAGCGTCGATCTCAATTTGCTCTCGGCGAGGGCGGTCACCTGGTCCACCACCGTCTGGCGCGCTTTCACGGTCTCATCGACAACCTGCAAGACGGCTCGGGCGCTAAGGACGGCGAAATAAGCGTTGCTGGTAGCCAGAAGAATGTCGGCGCGGGTGGCCTCGGTGAACTGGTCCTGGGCGGCAGCTTGCAGTTTGGCCATACCGACGAGATTACTGGTCCGGCCGAAATCCGTAATGAGCTGGCTGATGGTCAACCCGGAACCGAGGTGGTCATAGACCACCGGGTTAGTCAGCCCACCCGCCGCGATACGGCTTCCGTTATCGGCGCCTACCGCGGTCAAGTTGCCGGAGAGGTTCGGTTGCATGGCTGCCCTGTATTGATTGGGAACCTGGTTCGCGGCGGCGGCGGTGTACTTCGCCGCGGAGAACTGCGGGTTGTTCCGGATGGCCAAGCCCTGCGCGTCGGCGAGAGTGAGGTGCATGGTCTGTTGGGCCTGCGCCGCCCCCACAACAACCAGAGCGAGGAGAATGGAGAATCGCATATTAGTGGGACCTGTCATAGACCAGCACGTAGGCGGCTGGAACCAGGAAAACGGTGAGCGCCACGGAGACGCTGAGACCGCCGAGAATCGCGCGCGCTAACGGCGCGTAGGCCTCGCTGCCGGCGCCGAGCTTCAACGCCATCGGAAGCAGGCCGATGATGGTGGCGAGCGACGTCATGAGGACGGGACGCAACCGGACGCGGCACGCCAGCGCGACCGCATCGCGCACGCTCATCCCCTCGGAGCGGAGGTGGCGCGTGAACTCCACGATCAGAATACTGTTGGAGACGGCGATCCCTACCAGCATGACCACTCCCATCAGCGACATGACGTTGAGGGTCGTGCCCGTCAGCCAGAGGGTCAACATTACGCCCGTCAGCCCGGGAGGGACCGCCAGCAGAATGATGAAAGGATCGAGGAACGACTGAAACTGGGCTACCAGAATGAGGAACAGCAGAATGACTGCGAGCCCAAGCCCCAGCGTAAAGCTGGTGAAGGACGCTCGCATGCCCTGCACCATGCCGCGTAAGGTGACGGTGAGCCCTTCGGGAACACGGGTCTGATCGATGATGGCATCGATGGAGTTGGCGATCTTTCCGAGACCTTCATTCAACGGCCGGACGTAAATATCGATGGTGCGGCGTAATTGATAGTGGTCGACTTCGGTAGGCGATTTGATCCTGTGCACGCTGCTGATCATGTCCAACCGTGTGGATTCGGTGTTATTCGCCGAGCGCAACGGAATGGCCTTCAAATCCGCCAGCGTCTTCACTTGATCTTCGGGATACTGCACAGTCAGCATGTAGTCGTTCCCGGTTTTCGGGTCGATCCAGAAGCTGGGGGCGATCATTTGGTTGGAGGTGAGCGCGGTAATGACGTTGTCGACCACTTCGTGTTGGTCCAGTCCCATTTCGCTGGCGCGAATGCGGTCCACGTCGAGCTGAAGCGCCGGATAATCGATGTCCTGGGGGATAAAAACGTCGGCCACACCGTGGATCTTTTGAATCCGTGACGCGAGCTTCAAGGCGGTGGCGTAGGCGTCTTCCATGTTGGACCCGGCCACCTGCACGTCAATGGGAGCGGGTAAGCCGAGGTTCAAGACCGCGTCCACCAGGCCGCCCGACTGGAAGTAGGCGCTTAACTCGGGCAGTTCCTTTTCGATCCGCCGCTTCACCTGCGCCATATAGGTGTAGCTGCCCACTTTGTGCTCCTCTTTCAAGCTGACCTGGACGAAGGCCGTGTGCATGGCGGAGTTGGTGGTGTAGATGGCGGAGAAGTCCGGAGTGGCCCCGATGTTCGACACGATCATGCCCAGGTCATTGGGCGAGACGACGCGGCGGACCAGAGCTTCGACCTTGGCGACTTCGCTCTCCGTGACGCTCAGCCGCGTTCCGGGGGGTGCCTTCAGATTGATCACGAACTGACCGGCATCGGTGCGCGGGAAGAAAGAAAGGCCCAGCAGCGGGAATATCGCGAGACTCAGTAGGAAGAGGACGCCAAAGGAGACCAGTGTGACGACCGGCCGCCGCAGTGCGAGGCCGACCAGTCTGTCATAGAGTTTGAGAAAGCCTTCGAAACGGGCGTTGAACCAGATATTAAAGCGGTCCGCGAGGGACCACTTGCGCCTGACGCGATCCACCGAAACCGGCTGTTCGGATGCAGGAGTGCCGTGGTGCGCCGGCGCCTTGATGAAGCGGGCGCAGAAGAGCGGAACCACCGTCATGGCGACCGCGAACGAAGCAAACAGCGACAGCGCAACGGCCAGCGCCAGGGCTGAAAACAGGAACTTACTCACGCCATAGAGGAAGGTAACGGGGAAGAAGACCACCACTGTGGTCAGAGTGGCTGAGAGGACGGGGAGCGCTACCTCGCGGCCTCCTTTTACGGCAGCCTCCTCGGGTGTTTCGCCGAGTTCCAAGTGACGGTAGATGTTTTCCAGCACGACGACGGAGTTATCAATCAGGCGCGAGAAGGCCAGTGCCAGACCGCCCAGCACCATGCTGTTGATGGAACCTCCGCCCAGTGAGAGAGCAATGAAGGCTGCCAGGGCGGAAAGCGGGATAGAAAAAAAGACCGCGAGGGTGGCCCGCATGCTGCCCAGGAAGATCAGAATCATGATGGACGTCAGCACCAGGCCGATTCCGCCCTCGTGCAGCAAGGTCTCAATGGCGGTCTTCACAAACAGGGACTGATCGAAGACCACTTTGGTGACTAGTTGCTTGGGTACGTCAAACAGATGGAGAACGGACTCTTTGATGCCATTGACTACCGCGATGGTGTTAGTGTCGCCGCCCTGCTTCAAGACCGGAACGTAAACCGAGCGTTGGCCATCGACACGAACGATGTTGGTTTGGATTTCGTGGCCATCCTCCGCGTAGCCGATGTCGGCGATACGCACGGGGGCTTGATGCACCATCTTAATGGGTAACTGGTCGATTTCTTCCACCGTCCGCAACTGGCTGTTGGTGTAGATGTTGTAGTCCAGTGGGCCGATCTGAACGTCGCCGGCGGGAAGAATCAGATTGGCATCGTTGACGGAGCGCACCACGTCCATGAGGCTTAACTGGTGGGCCTCCAACTTGTACGGGTCGGCATAGACCATGATCTGGCGGTACTTTCCGCCAAACGGCTGCGGTACGCTGGCGCCGGGAACACTGGCGATTTGATTTCTCACCTGGAATTGGGCCAGATCGCGCAACTGCGTTTCGTTCAATCCTTCACCCTTAAAAGTCACCAGGCAAACCGGCAGGCTGGATGCGTCGAACTTCAGAACGACCGGCGGCAGCGTACCGGGCGGCAATCGGCGCAACTGCGCCATTGCAAGGTTCGAGATTGTGGTTACCGCCGAATCGGGGTTGGTGCCGGGCTGGAAATACACCTTGATGACGCTGACGCCCGGGAGAGAGCGGGATTCGATGTGTTCGATGCCGGCACCCAAGGTAAAGAAGCGCTCGAAACGGCTGGTGATGTCGGTTTCAATCTGCTCGGGCGGCATACCCGAGTAAAACGTTGCCACGACCACCACCGGGATGTTCATGGCCGGAAACATGTCCACCGGCATGCGCACGAGGCTGGTGAAGCCGACGACCGCAATAATGAGACAGATGACGACGATGAAGTACGGGTTGCGAATGGCGAAACCAGACATCGAATCCTCTCGCTATTGCTTCGACCTGGTCATAACCGCGACCTGAGGCCTGACTTCCTCGCCAGGCTGGAGGCCTGAGCGGCTGCCGATCACAACCATGTCCCCCTCGTTGAGGCCGGAGCGAACTTCCACTTGATCGGCGGTTTCCAGGCCCAACTCGATCTTGCGGACTTCCACGCGGCTGGTTGGAGTGATCACCATCACGCGGCCCATATCAGGCGCGCCCGGCGCACCATTCTGCGCCGCGGCTTCCGCTTCGAGATCCACCGCCGTGATCGGAATGGTCAACACCGAGCTGCGCCGCGAGAGCGTCAGCGTGACCTCCGCGTACATTCCCGGTATCAGTATCAAGTCTGCGTTCGGGACGTCGACTTCCGTGTCCATGGTCCGCGTTTCCAAAGACAGTTTGTCCACGAACCGCGCCACTTTCCCCGGAAAGGCGCGGTTCAACGCTGGCACTCGCACCTCCACCTGCTGGCCGATGTGGACGGTGGGGACGGCAGATTCGGGAACGGGAAGAATCAAGCGGAGCAGCCCGTTTTCGGAGATCCGGACAACGGGCATGGCCTGAGTTTGCGAGGCCGTGCCGGCCTGGATCATGGAGCCCTTGTCGGCATAGCGCTTAGTCACGACGCCGGTGAAGGGAGCGGTAACGCGTTCATAATCGATCATGGTCTGGACTCTCGCGGTGGAAGACTGGTCGACATCCACCTGTTGTCCGGCGGCGGCGAGAGCGGAGTTGGCGGCGGCGAGCTGGGCTTCGGTGACCAGGTCTTTGCTTTGGGCGTCGTCGATTTCCTGCTGGGCAATCAGGCCGGGCTTTTTTTGCGATGCCTGGAACAGCCGGTCATACGAAAGGTGCGCGATATCGTGGGCCGATTTGGCTCGTGCGATCTCATCCTGGGCGCGCGCCACTTCGGATTGGCTGTGCCTCACGCCGGCTTGGGACTTTCTGAGGTCATCGGCCATTTCGGGGACTTCCAGAGTGGCCAGGAGGTCGCCCTCCCTTACGCGGTCGCCCATGTCTACGCGGATCTCCTTGACGTAACCGGAAACCTTAGCCATCACGTCGACTTCCTGAAACGGCTTGAACTCGGCGGTGAGGATGAGATCCCGCGAGAGGTCCGCGGTGGCGACCTTAGCGACGGCGACGGTGGGGACTTCAGAGGCGGCCGAGGTGCTGGCCTGCGCGTCTTTGTTGCTGCCACAGGAAGAGAGCGGAAACCAAGCCAATGCAGCGAGCAGCAAGGGAAAGATCGGAGCGGTCGATTTGCGCATTCAGTTTCCTTGATCCGCGGTCCGGATCGCTTCCAGGAGTGTATCGGTTGAAAAGTCCGGGGACTGGCAAACGCCGATGATGCGTTGCTCCTGGACGCGGATTCGGGCGGCCACCTCGGGGAGTTGCGCCGCGATTTGCTGCGGTATGGAAACCACACCATGGCAATCGGCGAAGAGCAAGTCGCCGGGGCGGATTTCGAGTCCAAAGATCCGGACGGGTTGACCGTAGTCCACGATGTGGGTGTAGCCGTGCGACACGGCGGCCGCTCGGGCGAACATGGGAAACTGCATGCGAGCGACGGCGGGGATATCGCGCACCGTCCCATTGGTGATCACGCCTTGACACTGCAGGGCCTTGAGAACGGCGGCATGTACTTCACCGACTACGGACCCCAGGCCGGATTCCGCGTGGAGATCCTGGATGACGGCAATCCGCGGCGCGGGAAGGCTCTGGATGCCGACCCACCAATCGGTGCGATCCAAATAGGCGTTTCCCGTCACCGGCGGGTCGGAGGAACGGATTCTAGCGGTAGCCGCATAGCCTAGCAAGCGCGGAAAACCGCCGGTGACACACTGCAAACCGGGTCTGGTATAGCCCTCGTTGCGAAGCCGGACGCCGAACTTTTCGATGGCGTTGGCGATGTTGCATGTGTCGAATTGCAGGATGGCTTCCAAGATTTGCGATGGCAGCGCACGGTCGTGGTTCCCAGTCAAGTGGTCCCCCCAATGGCCAGCATAGTAAGCGGAGCCGGCCGCGCGGAATACTCGATTGCGAGTATATTCACGGAAATCGGGCTGTATGGCGAAGTTCATTCCCTTTCCTTGCCGCTCGAAAGGCGTGAAAGTGTGGGCAGAATCCGTCGTCGCGAGTGCATTCACGTACACTGCGCCGCAAAGGAGAGATTCCAAGTTGCAGGGTGTTCTTCAGCTTCCATTACGACAACGTCATCTGCGTTGTAATAAGATGGATCAGCCGTGGGGGAATTCGCGCTTTGGCTCGTCGTACTGCTCGTCAAGCCGGCAGCGCGACGCGGGCGGCGAGGAGACGCACGTATCCCTCAGGAAGAATCAGGTCCTTAAACCTGCGTACATTGATTACATCAGCCCGGCGCAGGCGGACATTCTCACCCGCCCGATGTTATGCCTGCATCGGTAGCGATAGCACCGGATTCCTGGCGCTCAGCACACAGGACTTCAAGTGTATGCTGGCGGCGTTCCCCGCTGCGCTCTGCTAGGCCGTTCAATTGACCCACGGCTTGAAATCCCATTCCTGCCCCTCCTGCCCGTAGTATGTGCAGATGATTTCCAGAAAGTCATGCCGCGTACCAGCGGGAATCGGCACGTCTTTTGGCCCATATTTCTTGCCGTCAGGGGTGGTGACTTCCAGGCTGATTCCGGTGGTAAGGCCTAGATGTCCACCCTTGTTCTTGATGTGAGCGGAAAAGTTCTTAGCTGTCGCATCGATGTCTTTCTCTCCGTGACCTCGCGGGTCAATAGTGACTTCCCATGTTCGACTGGCGGTAGTGATCTTGATTATGACCGCCTGGCCGGCCTGCGGGCAAACGGTCTTGGCTGACTGCGCATCTATTGATAGGATGAGCTCTTTGGGCTCCACCTTTAGTTGGGATTGCGCATTGGCCCGCAATCCGGCCACCGCTAAAAGGACTGTCAAAGCAATTGACTTCATACTTCCCCCAGGCGTCTCTCACTGTAAGCTCTTGTACCGCCGGTTTCCAGAATAGCAAGCCGTGCGGGCCACTGGGGCGAGTCAGAATCGAACCTGTACGCGCGCCGTGGTCCTCAGCGCGAGATGGTCGGGAATAAACCCCGCCATTCGAAAACTGAGGCCGCTGAGGCAGCGTGGGGCAAGCAGACCTTCGCCGGAGCCGAGATGCAAAGACTGCACTTGAAATGCGAAATTTGCCGACGCGCAATCTGCGAGTCCCGCTGCCAGGCGGTCCTCCCTGTTTATGTCCAACCTCGGTGTCGTCCCGTACGACTCCTTGCCTTTTTCTTAGCCGTTTTGGGATTCCTCCCTCCACTGTCTCCGAGTGGTGAACGAAGTGCTGGAAATGCCCTGGAATCATGAAAACCAACCCAGTTACCACGGCACTGCCTGATCGGAAACCCGATGCGCTCGATGCTAAGGACCTAACCACGAAAACCGACACGCTTGCGCCGGACCTCCTCCACAAGATGAATGCCTATTGGCGTGCCGCCAACTATCTGTCGGTCGGCCAGATTTATCTCTACGACAATCCGCTCCTGAAAGAGGCGCTGAAACTGTCGCACGTGAAGCCCCTGGTGGTCGGGCATTGGGGCACCACGCCGGGCCAGAACTTCATCTACGTGCACCTGAACCGGGTGATCAAGAAGTATGACCTGGACATGTTCTATATCGCCGGCCCCGGTCACGGCGGCCCGGCGATTGTGGGGAACGTTTATCTGGAAGGCACCTGGAGTGAAGTTTATCCGAACGTTACCCCGGACGAAGCCGGGCTCAAGAAACTGTTCAAGCAATTCTCGTTCCCTGGCGGAATTTCCAGCCACGTGGCGCCGACCACGCCGGGGTCGATTCACGAAGGCGGCGAACTGGGGTACTCGCTCAGCCATGCCTTCGGGGCGGCGTTCGACAATCCCGGTCTGATCGTCGCCTGCGTGGTCGGTGACGGTGAAGCGGAAACGGGGCCCTTGGCCACCGCGTGGCAGTCCAACAAGTTTCTCGACCCCATCACCGACGGAGCCGTGCTGCCGATCCTGCACCTCAATGGCTACAAGATCAGCAACCCGACCGTCCTGGCGCGCATCGAGCATGAGGAACTGGAGCAGTTTTTCCGAGGCTGCGGCTGGGAGCCTTGTTTTGTCGAAGGCGATGACCCGGAGAAGATGCACCAACTCATGGCCACCACCTTGGACAAGGCCATCGAAAACATTCGCGAAATCCAAAGCAATGCACGGAGCAAAAACGATTCGGCTCGTCCGCGCTGGCCCATGATTGTCCTCAGGTCGCCCAAGGGTTGGACGGGACCGAAAGTGGTCGACGGCCTGCAAATCGAGGGAACGTTCCGGGCGCATCAGGTGCCGCTGCTGGTGGATGCCGAACATCCCGATCACGTCAAGCTGCTGGAAAGCTGGATGAAAAGCTACAAGGCCGAGGAGTTGTTCGATGAAAACGGCCGTCTCATTCCGGAATTGGCCGACCTGGCGCCGAAGGGCGACCGGCGGATGGGCGCCAATCCGCACGCGAACGGCGGCATTCTGCTGCGAGACCTGCGCATGCCGGACTTCCACGTCCACGCGGTAAGTGTACCTTCGCCCGGCGCCGTCGATGGCCAGGATACGCTGGTGTTGGGTAAGTTCCTGCGTGACGTCGCCAAGCTGAATCAGGATCAGCGTAATTTTCGTGTCTTCGGTCCCGATGAGACACTCTCGAATCTCCTGGGCGCCGTCTTTGAAGTCACGAATCGTCAGTGGGACGCGCGGGAAGTGAAGAACGATGAGTTCCTGGCGCCGGCCGGACGGGTCCTCGACTCGATGCTGAGCGAACACCAGTGTGAGGGTTGGTTGGAAGGATATCTTCTCACCGGGCGGCACGGGTTGTTCAATAGCTATGAGGCCTTCATTCGCATCGTCGACTCCATGTTCAGTCAGCACGCGAAGTGGCTCAAGGTAACCTTGGAACTGCCCTGGCGCCGGAAGATCGCATCGCTGAACTATCTGCTCGCCTCTCACGTGTGGCAGCAGGATCACAACGGATTCACACACCAAGACCCCGGCTTCCTCGACCACGTGGTCAATAAGAAGGCGGATATCGTGCGCGTTTACCTGCCGCCCGACGCTAACTGCCTGCTGTCAGTCTTCGATCACTGTCTGCGCAGCCGGCATTACGTCAACCTCGTGATCGCGGGCAAACACCCGGCGCCGCAGTGGCTGACGATGGACGCCGCCGTCAAGCACTGCGCCGAGGGCATCGGCA